>JBEKZS010000038.1:0-46245 GCA_049509635.1 Roseiarcus sp. | reverse complement strand
GTCGGGCCGCTGGTCGACCGCAAGACCCGGGGCTGGCTCAAGGCGGCGACGCGACCGCTGACCGGTTAGCCGGTCAGAGGACGCCCTGCACCGCGGCGCTCACCGGCGGCGCCGCGCGCATCCGCTACAGCACGAACAAGGCGAGCAGAGCTGTGGCGACGTCCAAGCAGAGATTCGCGGCTGCGCCAACGCAGCGTGCGTGCGCTCGTCGCCGAAGCTGGTTTGGTCGGCGCGGCGTTTGGCGTGCCGACGGTGGAAAGTTCACGTTCAGCCCGCCGGTCGCGATGACGGCGGGTGAAGCCGCGCTGTCTGCCAGCGCCGAGGCGACCGGGCGCTCCGTCTGCGTCGTGGATGCGTCTGTAAAAGAGAAATATGAGAATATTATTGCGATATTCCAAAAGATCGGCTATGTTGGCACCATAGTCCCCCCGGCAGGAGCCCCGCCATGCCCGACCCCGCAACGCCCGCGACGCCGCCGGCCGCCCGCGTCAGCGCAACCGAGCGGGAAGTCCGCCGGCATCGAAACGCGGAGCGCGCGCTGGGGGGATGGAGCATCGAAACGATCGCCGAAGCCGAGGATCCGACGCCCCGCCGGATCGGCCGGATCGTCGCGGACGCTGGCGTTGCGCCAGGTCGATCCGGCCGGGGAGCGTGTCCGCCTGCAGACCGCCAGGCTCTACGAACGCGCCCGCAGCGCCGACGGGGACAAGGCGCTGGCCGTCGCCGCGCGCGGGGGCCGGACGGCGGCGCGCCGCAGAGCCCCGCGCGGGCTTCCTTTTGCCTGGAACTCTCTGATTTGCCTCGATCGGGCGAGAAATCAATTTCCGAATATTTCCACACCGAAGGGATTTGTCGGGCGACGAGGCTCGAGGCGCCGCCCCGCGCGCGGAGGCCGGACGGCGGCGCGCCGCCGAGCCCCGCGCGCGTTTCCTTTTGCCTGCAACGCTCTGATTTGCCTCGATCGGACGAGAAATCAATTTCCGAATATTTCCACACCGAACGGATTTGTCGGGCGACGAGGCTCGAGGCGCCGCCCCGCGCGCGGGGGCCGGACGGCGGCGCGCCGCCGAGCCCCGCGCGGGCTTCCTTTTGCCTGCAACGCTCTGATTTGCCTCGATCGGGCGAGAAATCAATTTCCAATTGTTTCCGCACCGAAGGGATTTGTCGGGCGAGGAGGGCGCAGACGCCGACCTGGGTCGTCCAGGCGCGAGAGGCGGGTCGAGGGGGCAAGAGGGCAAGGCGATGAGCCAGCGGCCGGAAGGATGCGGGCGTGAACGCCCTGCGGCGTGGCGCCACGCCGCCGTCGCGCCGTCAGCTCAGGGCGATCGCGAGCGATCGCCCGGGGCCAAGAGGCCGCTGCGACGCTTCGCTTCGCCCGTCCCGGCGATCGCAAGCGATCGCCTCGGGGTGACTGTGCGCCGTCGGCGCGGCAATTGGCGAACCCGGCTCGGCGTGTTGCGCAGCAGATCCGTTGATCAGTCGATCACACTGGGCCGGTCACGCGCGCAGATGGCGCACATGCGCAATGAGCCCCGCGGTCGAGGGGTCGAGCTTGCTCGTGTCGGCTTCGGGTTGCGCGACGATCGGCGCGAGGCGCGAGGCGAGCTCCTTGCCGAGTTCGACGCCCCACTGGTCGAACGGATTGATCGCCCAGACCGCCGCCTCGACGAACACCTTGTGTTCGTAGAGCGCGATCAGGCGGCCGAGCATGCGCGGGTCGAGCTTCGCGTAGAGGAAAGTGCTCGACGGGCGGCTGCCGGAAAATGTCTTGTGGGGGGCGAGGCGCGCCGCCTCCTCCGCGCTCAGCCCCTGAGCGCGCATCAGCGCGATCGCTTCCTCGGCGCTGCGCCCGCGCATCAGCGCCTCGCTCTGCGCGAAGGCGTTGGCGACGAGCAGGTCGTGGTGATGGGCGTCGGCGTTGGTCGGTTGCGCGGCGACGAGAAAATCGACCGGAACGATCTCCGTGCCCTGGTGAATCAGCTGGAAGAATGCGTGCTGGCCATTGGTCCCCGGCTCGCCCCAGATCACCGCGCCCGTCTGCTCGCGCGCGGGCGTACCATCCAGCCTGACGCTCTTGCCGTTGCTCTCCATCTGCAGCTGCTGGAGATAGGCGGGGAAGCGCGACAGCCGCTGGTCGTACGGGATCACCGCCTGGCTCGCATGGCCGAGCACGTTGCGGTTCCAGACGGCCAGCAGTCCCATCAGGATCGGAATGTTGTGCAGGACCGGGGCTTCGCGGAAGTGCTGGTCGATTTCATAGCCCCCGCGCAGGAAGTCCTCGAACGCCTCGGGCCCGATCGCGATCGCGAGCGGGAGGCCGATGCTGGACCAGATCGAGTAGCGCCCGCCGACCCAGTCCCAGAAGCCGAACACGCGTTCGGCCGCGATGCCGAATTGCGCGGCCCTGTCGAGCTGGGTCGAGACCGCCGCGAAGTGATCGCCGACCGCCGCATCGCCGAGCGCGCCGGCGATCCAGGCGCGCGCGCTCGCCGCGTTGGTCATCGTCTCCTGGGTCGTGAAGGTCTTCGAGGACACGATGAACAGGGTGCGCGCGGGGTCGAGGCCGCGCAGCGTGTCGCCGAGGTCGGCGCCGTCGACATTGGCGACGAAATGGCTCCGCAGGCTGGCCGGCGCGAACGGGCCGAGCGCCTTGGTCGCCATCGCGGGCCCGAGATCGGAGCCGCCGATTCCGATGTTGACGACGTCGGTCATCGGCTGGCCGAGCGCCCCGCGCAGGCGGCCCTCGCGGATGTCGGCGGCGAATGCGGCGACGCGCGCGCGCTCCGCCTCGATCTCCGGCATGACGTCTCGACCCTCGACCAGCACCGGCGCGCCGGAGAAATTGCGCAGCGCCGTATGGAGCGCAGCGCGGCGCTCGGTGACGTTGATCAGATCGCCGCGGAACATCGCCGCGCGCTTGCCCTCGACGTCGGCGGCCCTGGCGAGGGTTTCGAGCAGGCCGAGGGTCGTGGCGTCGACCCGCTGTTTCGAATAATCGAACAGGAGATCGCCGAGCAGCACGTGCATCGTCGCGAATCGGCGGGGATCAGCGGCGAATCGCGCGGCGACCGGCGCTTCGGTCGCTTCGGCGCGGTGGGCGCGGATCGCCGCCAGGGCGGCCTCAACCGTCTTCTCGACCATCTCGATTCTCCCTTCGGCCGGTTCGATCGATCAAACTCCCGGCGCCGCCGATGGTTCGGAGCGCGTCGCGACGGGTGGAGTCCCGCCTTTCCCTTTGGCGGACTTGCCTCTAAGCGTGTCGACGACCGAATCTGAGCCTCTTTCATATGGCGCCTCTGCTGCAATTGCGAGACATCCGGCTGACTCTCGGCGGCCACCCGCTGCTCGCCGGCGCCGAGCTGGCGGTCGGCGCGCGGGAGCGCATCGCGCTGGTCGGGCGCAATGGATCGGGCAAGTCGACGCTGCTCAGAATCGCGGCCGGCGACATCGAACCCGACGGAGGCAGCCGCTTCGCCCAGCCGGGCGCCCAGATGCGCTATCTTCAGCAGGAGCCCGATCTTGCGGCGTTCGCGACGGTCGCCGATTTCGTCTTCGCGGGGCTCGGCGAGGAGGACGATCCCTATCGCGCCCGCGCGCTGATGGACGAACTCGGCGTGGATCCCGCGGCGCGGCCGGCCTCGCTGTCGGGCGGCGAGGCGCGCCGCGCCGCGCTCGTTCGTGCGCTGGCGCCCATGCCCGAGGTGCTGCTGCTCGACGAGCCGACCAACCATCTCGATCTCCTGGCGATCGAATGGCTGGAGAAGGAGCTCGCCCAGACCCGCTCCGGCTTCGTGCTGATCAGCCACGACAAGCGCCTGCTCGCCGACGTGACCCGCGCCACTGTCTGGCTCGACCGCGGCGCGACGCGCCGGCTCGACGAGGGATTCGGCGCCTTCGAGGCGTGGCGCGACCAGCTGCTCGAGGAGGAGGAGGCCGAGCGCCACAAGCTCGACCGGCGCATCGTCGCCGAGGAGCACTGGATGCGCTATGGAGTCACCGCGCGGCGCAAGCGCAACATGCGGCGGGTCAGCGAACTCGGCGAGATGCGCAAGGAGCGGCGCGAGGCGCGGCGCTCGCTCGGCGAGGTCAAGATGGCGTCCTCGGACGCGGGCGTCTCCGGGAAACTGGTCATCGAGGCCGATCGACTGGCGAAATCCTACGGCGGGCGGGCGATCGTCAAGGATTTTTCGATCCGCGTCGTGCGCGGCGACCGGCTCGGGATCGTCGGCGCCAATGGCGCGGGCAAGACGACGCTGGTCAATCTCATCACCGGCGCGCTCGGCGCGGATTCCGGAACGATCCGGCTCGGCGCCGGCCTCGAGATGGCGACGCTCGACCAGCGCCGGGCGAGCCTCGAGCCGTCGACGACGCTGGTCGATGCGCTGACCGGCGGCGGCAGCGATTTCGTGCTCGTCAATGGCCAGCGCAAGCACGTGTTCGGCTATATGAAGGACTTCCTGTTCGGCCCCGAACAGGCGCGCACGCCGATCGGCAAGCTGTCCGGCGGCGAGCGTGGGCGGCTGATGCTGGCGCGGGCGCTCGCGCTGCCGTCCAATCTGCTGGTGCTCGACGAGCCCACCAACGATCTCGACATCGAGACGCTCGACCTGCTCCAGGAATTGCTGTCGGACTATCCCGGCACGCTCGTCCTCGTCAGCCACGATCGTGATTTTCTCGACCGCGTCGCGACGTCGGTCATCGTCAGCGAAGGCGACGGACGGTGGCTCGAATATGCCGGCGGCTACTCCGACATGGTCGCCCAGCGCGGCTTCGGCCTCGCCGGACCGGAGGCCCAGACGCCGTCGGCGAAGGCCTCCAAGGAGACCGCCGCCCCGGCGCGGCCGGCCCCCCGGCGCCGGCTTTCATTCAAGGAGAAGCACGCGCTCGAGAAGCTGCCCGAACGGATCGCCGAGCTGCGCAGGATCCTCGCCCGCCTCGATTCGCTGCTCGCCAATCCGGAGTTCCATGCGGGCGAACCCGCGGCCTTTGCCCGCGCCGCGCAAGACTATGCGACGCGCCAGAAGGATCTGGCCCGCGCCGAGGAGGAATGGCTGACGCTCGAGATAATGCGGGAGGAGATCGAGGGGGACGCGGCGGTTGCGCGGGCGTCCGGTCTTGGAGATCGCCCATAGGCCGGCGAAACGATCGGGAGGTCCGGAATGCGGCAGGCTTGGCGGTGGTACGGGCCGAAAGACAGCGTGAGCCTCGACGACGCGCGCCAGGCGGGCGCGACCGACATCGTCACGGCGCTGCACGAGGCGCCGGCGGGCGCAGCATGGACCAGCAGCGCGGTCGCCGCGCGCAAGGCGCTGATCGAGACGGCGCCCGCGGGCGCCAGCCCCCTGCGCTGGAGCGTCGTGGAAAGCATTCCGGTCCCCGACGAGATCAAGCGCGAGGGCGCGGCGGCGAGCGCGGCGATCGAAGTGTGGATCGCGAGCATGGAGGCGGTCGCGGCCCATGGCGTGACGACGATCTGCTACAATTTCATGCCGGTGCTCGACTGGACGCGGACGGATCTCGCCTGGCCGCTGCCGAGCGGCGCGCGCGCGCTTCGCTTCGACCAGGCCCGCTTTGCCGCGTTCGATCTCCACATTCTCCGGCGCGCCGGCGCCGAAGCCGATTATCCCGTCGAGGTTCAGGCGCGGGCGCGCGCGCTCGCCGACGCGCTGACGCCGGCGGAGGCGGACGGGCTGACCCGCAATATCGCTGCGGGGCTGCCCGGCGCGTCGACAGATTCGCTCGACCTCGAGGGCCTGCGCGACAAGCTCGCAGCTTATGCCGGCCTCGGCGCGGACCGGCTCAGACGCAATCTGATCGCGTTTCTCGAAAGGGTCACGCCCGCCGCGGAGGCGCGCGGGGTCCGGCTGACCTTGCATCCCGACGACCCGCCGCGGCCATTGTTCGGGCTGCCGCGGATCGCCTCGACGCTCGAGGATTACCTCGCGCTGTTCGAGGCCGTGCCTTCGGCGGCCAACGGCATGTGCTTTTGCACGGGCTCGCTCGGCGTCGCCGCTTCGAACGATCTTCCTCACATGGCGCGACGCCTGGCGCCGCGGATCCACTTCGCCCATTTGCGCGCGACGCGCCGCGAGCCGGACGGATCGTTTTTCGAGACCGATCATCTCGATGGCGACTTCGACATGATCGCCGTGCTGCGCGCCCTGCTCGCCGAGGACCGGAACCGGCCGCAAGCCGCGAAGCTTCCGTTTCGGCCGGACCACGGCCACCAGATGCTCGACGACCTCGGCAAGACGACCAATCCCGGCTATTCCGCGATCGGCAGGCTGAAGGGGCTCGCCGAGTTGCGCGGTGCGATCAGGGCTCTGGAATCGACGTGCTGACCTGGCGGCGGCCGTCGAGGAAGCGGCGGAAATGCGGAATGCCGGAAGGCGAAGGACGACTGGGCGACGGGCAGCCGGCGCGGGCGACGCGGCGCTTGCTGGCGGCAGCCGTCAGCGCTTTCGCCGCAACAGGAACACGGCCTGCTCGCCGAACAGGTTCCAGGCCCACCAGGGCAGGCTGACCTGCAGCGGCGCGCCGAGGCTGTCGAGTGCGATGCTCGTCTCGATGCGCGCGTCAATCTCGCGGGTGAGGACGACGAAATCGCGGATCGTGCAGAAGTGGATATTCGGGGTTTCGTACCACGCGTGACCGAGATTCTCGGTCACCGGCATCCGGCCCCTGAACGCGAGCTGGGCGCGGATCCGCCAATGCCCGAAGTTCGGAAAGGAGACGATCGCACGCCGGCCGATGCGCAGCATATGCTCCAGGACGACCCGCGGTTGGCGAGTCGCCTGCAGCGTCTGCGAAAGTATGACATAGTCGAACGCGTCGTCCGGATAGTCGGCGAGGTCCGTATCGGCGTCGCCCTGGATCACCGACAGGCCCTTGGCGACGCAGTCGTTGACGCCGCGCTGGGAAATCTCGATGCCGCGCGCGTCGACCGCGCGCATCTCGGCGAGCAGGCGCAGCAGCGTTCCGTCGCCGCAGCCGACGTCGAGCACCCGCGATCTCGGCTCGACCATTTCGGCCACTCGCAGGAGGTCGATGCGCGAGTGTTGGGCGACGCCGTTCACCCGCGGGGCCCTGGCGTCACGGGCGGCTCCTCGTGGCGGGAAGGCCGCGAGCGTGGGCCGCCGCGTCGATGAATCCCCTCGTCGTGGCGATCAGGTCGGGCACGTTGAGCAGGAAGGCGTCGTGACCGCGATCGGTCTCGATTTCGACGAAGGAGACCGACGCGCCGCCCGCGTTCAGCGCGTGGACTAGCGCGCGCGAATCGCTGGTCGGAAACAGCCAGTCCGATGTGAAAGACACGACGCAGAATCGGGTCCGGGAATTCCAGAATGCGCGCGCCAGCGAGCCGTCATAGTCGGCTGCAAGATCGAAATAGTCCATCGCTCTCGTCATGAATAGATAGGAATTCGGGTCGAAGCGCTCGACGAAGGCCGATCCCTGATGGCGCAGATAGGATTCCACCTCGAAATCGGCGCCGAACGAGAACGTGCGCCCCTTGCCGTCCTGGAGCTTGCGGCCGAAGCGGCGTTGCAAGGCGGAGTCGGAGAGATAGGTGATGTGCGCCGCCATGCGCGCGACGGCCAGACCCTTGGCCGGGTTGACGCCCTCGGCGAGGTAGCGTCCGTTGCGCCAGTCGGGATCGGCCATGACCGCCTGCCGGCCGACCTCATGAAATGCGATGTTCTGCGAGGAATGCTTGGCGGAGGTCGCGATCGGCAACGCGCTGAACACCCGGCCGGGATAACTCGCCGCCCATTGCAGCACCTGCATGCCGCCCATCGAGCCGCCGGCGACGCAGAAAAGCGTCTCGATGCCGAGATGGTCGATCAGCATCGCCTGGGCGCGCACCATATCGCCGATGGTCACGACCGGCAGGTCGAGGCCATAGACCGCGCCGGTCGCCGGATTGGTCGACGCGGGTCCGGTCGTGCCCATGCAGCCGCCGACGACATTGGCGCAGATGACGAAGAACCGGTCGGTGTCGATCGGCTTGGCGGGCCCGACCATCGTTTCCCACCAGCCGTTCTTGCCGGTCACGGGATGGCGGTTCGCAGCATGCTGGTCGCCGGTCAGCGCGTGGCAGACGAGGATCGCATTCTTCCCCTCGGCGTCGAGCGCGCCATAGGTCTGATAGGCGATGCTGAGCGGCGCGAGCTGGACGCCGGCGTCCATCAAGAGGGGCTGATCGACGCCGAGCCGCAAGACCGGGCTGTGCGGCGCATCCGCCTCGCTCGGGCTGCCTGACGGGCCTGGATTGTGCCTCCCCACGAGCTGCTCCTTTCACGGACGTTCGGTTTGCCGAACGACTCGTTTGATTTGTAGAAAGCAAACCCGCCCGGAGTCAATGGGTGAGCGCGCTCGCCCGCGAGGGCGCGGAAGGCGCCTCCGCTGTCGACTGGAAGGAGTTGGGACGGGCCGCGGCGGGGGTAACGCGCCGTTCACGCTCTTGGCGCTTTGTCGCCGCCGGTAATCGGGCGCTGAACGCGTTTCGGCTACGATGGCGCGATCCAAACCAGAACCCGCGCGGCGGGCGTGGGGGACGCGGCATGAGCGTGGATGCAATTGCGGGCGGCGCTGCGCCGCGCGACGCCCGGTTCGGGGACGGCGCCGCAGCGTCCGCGCGCCCGCCGGTGCGGCCGCGTCGCCGTCGTCTGGGCGTTCCCGCCGTGCTGGCGTGCGGCGCGCTCGTCGCCGCGCTGACGGCCTGGAACCGCGGCGCCGAGCCGCCCGAGCCGGTCGCCCCGTCATCCTGGCGGACAGGCTTCGTCGCCGACGCGCGCCTGCCCGCGATCATGACGTTCCGGCAGGGCGACGGCGCGCGCGCGAGTCTGCGCTATGAGGCGCGGCAGCGGCCGGCGGACGCCGAGCGCTGGGATACGCTGACGATCGGCGAGGCCGGCGACGACGACGCCTTTTTCCAGGTCACGCTGCGCGCGGCGAAAACGGCGCTGCCGAAGGCGAGCCTGTTCGTCGAACTCGCCCGTCAATCGGCCGACCTCGACGCCGCCGTGATCCATGCGACGGCGCCGCAATCGACGATGACCGAACACGGCAATCTCGAGTGGGCGGCGCTGACGCTGTCGGGTCCGAGGGCGGAGCGCGCCTGCGCGGGCTTCCGGCTCGCCGGCGCCACGACGGTCGAACTGTCCGGAATCGCATGCGGCGCGCGCGGCGGGGCGATCGACCCGGCCGCGCTGGCGCGCCTGATCGAGAGGCTGTCGGCGACCGCAGCGGGGCTCCAGGCGGGCGTGGGTCAAGTCCTCCCCGCCGACGGGTCGTGAATCGGCCGCGGTCCGGACTCTGCGCGGCTGGGCCGCCGGCCGGTGGATTTCGAGTCAGTTCGCGGCGCGTTCTAGCGCTGCGACGATCGCATCGCCCATTTCGATGGTGGAGACGGCGGCGGCCGCCGCGCCCTTGATGTCAGCCGTCCGCAGCCCGGCGTCGAGCACGCCCGAAATCGCGGCGTCGAGCCGGTCGGCGGCCGCATAGAGCCCGAACGAATAGCGCAGCATCATGCCGAACGAGGCGATCATCGCGATCGGATTGGCGAGACCCCGGCCCGCGATATCGGGCGCTGAGCCGTGGACCGGCTCATAGAGCGCCTTGCGCTTGCCGGTCTTCGGGCTGACGTCGCCGAGCGAGGCCGAGGGCAGCATGCCGAGCGAGCCGGTCAGCATCGCCGCGACGTCCGACAGCATGTCGCCGAACAGGTTGTCGGTGACGATCACGTCGAACTGCTTGGGCCGGCGCACGAGCTGCATGCCGAGCGCGTCGGCGAGCTGATGTTCGAGCGTCACGTCGGAAAATTCGCGCTTGTGCAGCGCCGACATCACCTCGTGCCAAAGCACGCCCGATTTCATCACGTTGCGCTTGTCCGACGACGTCACCTTGTTGCTGCGCTTGCGCGCGAGGTCGAAGGCGACGCGGCCGATCCGTTCGATTTCGAAGGTGTCGTAGACCTGGGTGTCGACCCCGCGCTTCTGGCCGTTGCCGAGATCGATGATCTGCTTGGGCTCGCCGAAATAGACGCCGCCGGTCAGCTCGCGCACGATCACGATGTCGAGCCCTTCGACGAGCTCGCGCTTCAGCGAGGAATCGTCGGCCAGGGCGGGGTAGCAGATCGCCGGGCGCAGATTGGCGTAGAGCCCGAGATCCTTGCGCAGCCGCAACAGCCCCGCCTCGGGGCGAAGCTCATAGGGCACACCGTCCCATTTCGGCCCGCCGACCGCGCCGAACAGCACCGCATCGGCGGCTTCCGCACGCGCCATGTTGGCTTCGCTGATCGCCTGCCCATGGGCGTCATAGGCGCAGCCGCCGACCAGGCCGGTTTCGGTCTCGAAGCGGACGAGCCCGGTCCGGGCGAAGAATCCCATCACTTTCTCGACCTCGGCCATGACTTCGGGACCGATGCCGTCGCCGGGGAGGAGGAGGATGTTGAACGATGTCATGACCGCCGTCGGGCTGAGGGAAAGCGCGCCGCGCTTGCTAGCCGATTTTGCGTCGACGGGGAAGGCCGGCGGGGCGAGGCGGAATGACTGGGCGGCCGGGACGCTCTTCAGGCGCGCGCGCCTGCATGCTACGATCGGACGCGGCGGGGCGACGCCGGCTCCGCGTGGTGGGGATCGCGCCATTGTGACCATCGTCGCCAATTCCGGGGCCGACGCCTTCATCCGGCGGCTGCCCAACGACATGAGCCTGTTTCTCGTTTACGGGAGCGACGAAGGCCTGACCCGCGAGCGTTCGCGCGGGATCGTCGACGCGCTGCTCGGCGGCGATCGCGACCCTATGCGGCTGCTCCGCTTCGACGGCGACGCGATCGCGCGCGAGCCCGGCATGCTCGCCGAGGAGGCCGATTCGGTCCCGATGTTCGGCGCCAGTCGGGTGATCTGGATCGAAGCGGGAGCGCGCGACATCGGCCCCGCGCTGGCTCCGCTGATCGCGCGGCCGCCGCGCGACTGCGCGATCGTCGTCGAGGCGGGCTCGCTGAAGAGGGGAACGGCGTTGCGCGTCGCCTTCGAGACGATGGTGCACGGCGCCTCGATCGAATGCTACCCCGACGACCGCAGGGCGATCGTCGCGCTCATCGAGGCGCAGGCGCGCGCCGCCGGCCTCGCCATCGCCCCCGAGGTCCGCGACTATCTCGCCTCGCTGCTCGGCGCGGACCGGGGAATCACCCGCGGCGAGATCGCCAAGCTGATGCTCTATGCGAAGGGCGCGGGCGCGGTGACCGTCGCCGACGTCGAGGCGATCGTGTCCGACGCGGCGCCCTCGGCGCTGGACGAGGCGGTCGATCACGCCTTCACGGGGGACTCGGCGGGAGTCGAGGAGGCCGCCAACCGCTATTTTTCGGTCGACGGCGGCGATGCGGAATCGCTGATGCGGGCGATCGTGGCCCGGGCGCTGCTGCTGCACCGCGCGCGGCTCGCAATCGAGGAGGGTCGTTCGCTCGAAACGGTGCTGTCGGGGCAGGCATTCAGGCTTTCGCCGCAGCGGCGCAGCGCGCTCGAGCGGCAGGCCGGCCGCTGGACGACGGCGCGGCTCACTCGCCTCGCAGGATCGCTGCGCGCGACCGTGGCGCGGGTGCGGATGGAGCCGAAGCTCGCGACGATGGCCGCGACGCGCGCGCTGTGGGCGATCGCCTCGAGCGCCCGCGCGGCGCCGACGTGACGGCGGGGAATCGGTCTCGTCCCACCCGCGACGCGGGACGGGGGCGGCCGGGGCCAAGAAATTATTGGAAATGTTTATTTCCGGATTTGATAATAATTGGTGGAATTTCAAATGCTTGCGCGAAGTGGAAGGATTTTGTGGCCCCGGTGCGCCCGCCTTTGGGATCTAGCCCTCTCCGGGCCGGTTGCAGGGCGGCCGATCATCGCGGTCGCCGACTCCCGGTCGTTCGTGGCGCCGCCTGGGCTTCGCGCGGCTCGGTTCGTCCGTCTTCGTGCAGCTTCATAGTGGACCGGCGACCGTCTGAAGTCAAGCATAATTTCTGTAAAAGAGAAAGACGGGCGTCGGGCAGGGCTCCCGGGGCGCCGCCTCCCGCCTCCCTTCGCGAGCGCCTCAGGGGTGGGGTTCGGCCTGGCAAAGGCGGCGGCAGAAGTCGTCGAGTTGCTCGAAGGTGCTGAACTTGATGCGCAATTCACCGGTCTCGCCGCGATGACGGATCGACACCGGCGCGCCGAGCGCGGCGCTGAGGCTCTGTTCGAGCGCCCGGGTGTCGGCGTCGGCGACCGTCCCGGCGGGGGCCTGCGCCGTCGGCGCGCGCTCGGCTTCAGGCGTCTTTCGGCCGAGCGCTTCGACTTCGCGGACGGTCAGGCCTCTGGCGAGGATCATCCGGGCGACGGCGTCGGGATCGGCGACCGCGAGCAGGGCGCGGCCATGGCCGGCCGAGATTTGGCCGGAGGCGAGCAGCGAGCGCGAAAAATCCGGCAGATTCAACAGCCGGAGCGTGTTGGCGACATGGCTCCGGCTCTTGCCGATGATGCGGGCGATGTCGGTGTGCGAATAGCTGAAGTCGGCGCTCAGCTGGGCGTAGCCGTTCGCCTCCTCGACCGCGTTGAGATCGGCGCGCTGCACATTCTCGACGATGGCGAGCTCGAGCGCTTCGCGGTCGCCGGCCTCGATGACGATGATCGGGATTTCGTGCAGGCCGGCCCTTTGAGCCGCCCGCCAGCGGCGCTCGCCGGCGACGATCTCGAAGGCGTCGGCGGCGCCGGGCAGGGCGCGGACCAGCACCGGCTGAATGACGCCGCGCTCTCTGATCGACGCCGCGAGTTCGTCGAGGTGCGGATCGTCGAAATTCTTGCGCGGATTTCGCGGATTGGGACGCAGGAACTCGATCGGCGCCTTGCGCTGCTGGCCGCGCGGCCGATCGGCGGCGCCCGACGGATCCTCGGCGGCGTCGCCGAGCAGCGCCGCGAGGCCACGACCGAGTCGCGGGCGGTTTTCCAGGGGGCGGACGGCCTCGGCCATGGGTGGTCTCCTTTCCCGGCTCCTCAGGCGGCGCGCCAGCGCGCCTCGCGCTTGATCACCTCGGAGGCGAGCTTGAGATAGGCCTGGCTGCCCGTGCACTTGAGGTCATAGAGCAAGACCGGCTTGCCGTAGGACGGCGCCTCCGAAACCCTCACGTTCCTCGGAATGATCGTGTCGTAGACCTTTTCGCCGAGGAAGGCGCGGACGTCGTCGACGACCTGGGTCGCCAGATTGTTGCGGGGATCGAACATGGTGAGGACGATGCCGTGGATCGCCAGTGAAGGGTTGAGCGAGCGGCGCACCTGGTCGACCGTCTTCAACAGCTGCGAGAGCCCCTCCAGGGCGAAAAATTCGCACTGGAGCGGCACGACCACGGCGTCGGCGGCCGCCAGGCCGTTGAGGGTCAGCAGATTGAGCGAGGGCGGGCAATCGATCAGCACATAGCTGATCGGCGGCTCGTCGGGGCGGCCGTCCTCGTCGAACAGTCTGCGCAACGCCTTCTTCAATTTGAACGAACGGTCGGAATGGCCGGAGATTTCCAGCTCGAATCCGAGCAGATCCATGGTGGAGGGCGCAATGAACAGGCGGGGCACCGCGGTCGGCATCACGACCTGCGCCAGCGTGCGCTCGCCGATCAGCGCCTCGTAGCTCGACGCGGCCGACCGCGCCTTGCGATCGATGCCAAGCCCGGTCGACGCGTTGCCTTGCGGGTCGAGGTCGATGAGGAGAACCTGCTCGCCGATTGCGGCGAGCGCCGTGCCCAGATTGATCGCCGTCGTCGTCTTGCCGACCCCGCCCTTCTGGTTGGCCATGACGAGAACGCGCGGATTGGGGTGAATCGCCAATGGAACTCCTCCGCGAGGCGGCCGGAACGCTCACGGGCCCGCCTAGTGCTGCGCCGATTCGCGTCGTCGCACAATGAGTATGGCGGCGCGCGGGTCGATTTTGCTCGCGGCGGTCTCGAATTGCTGTGCGCCCGCACTCGGAAGATCGCGCAATTGCGCGTCGGTGGTCTTCCCGCGGGGAAACACGCCGACCGCCCCGCCAGCGAGCCAGACCTTGGCGAAGTCGAGCAGGCGCGGCAAGGGCGCGAGCGCGCGCGCGGTGACGGCGTCCACAGGCATCAGCGCTCCGGGATCGACCGATTCGATCCGGGCGCCGTGGATCCGCGCGGCGGCGCCGGTCGCGCGCGCGACCTCGCGTAGGAATGCGCATTTGCGCTGGTCGCTCTCGATGAGATGGACGACGGCGCCCGCCGCGTCGGCGAGCTGGATCGCGAGCACCATGCCGGGAAATCCGGCGCCGGCGCCGAGGTCGACCCAGCGCCTGGCGTCCGGAACGAGGCCGAGCAGCTGGGCGCTGTCGGCGATGTGGCGGGTCCAGATCTGGGCGAAGCTCGCCTCGGAGACCAGGTTGGTGATCCTGCGCCAGCGGGCGAGCAGATCGATGTAGATCGCCAGCCGCCGTTCTGTTTCACGTGAAACGGGGACCAGCCTCAGCGCGGCGCGTCGGTCGGAGTCTGGCGGCATGACGACCGACCGTCCCTGCTTCCATACAGCTGAGATCGCGTAGCCTTGCCACTCCGCGCGGCGCGCGGCAACTGGGAGGGGGGTCCAGACAGCGAGGCGAGCCGCTCTTGGCCTTGCGCGCAAGGCGGCCCGCCGATCGAGCGTCGCCGCGAGCCCGGCAAAACGATCCGGCAGCGAGGCTCGGTCGGTCCCGTCTCTCGCTCCTCGAATCCCGGTTCCGAACGAGCTGGGCACAATCCAGCGCCTTGATCAGGCCCGCGCACGTATGCGCCGGATTGCCAGCCTAATTTGAATCACCGCAAGCCCAATAGGGCGATTATTCCGCCTGAATTCAGTCAGTTAATCGAAAATCCGGCAATCGCAAGAGTGCAAAAAATCCTTCTCCCCGCAAGAGCGGGAGAAGGGTTTTCCGCACTTTTGGAGTTGCTGGCGAAATTCGATCGAGCCCTCGCCGGGCCGGGCGATCGCTTCGCCGCCGTTTCGAGATCACCCAACCGCTTCTCGGCGACCTGCCGCTACGCGCCCGGCAGGTCCCACATCCCGCCGGGATCGGCGAGCCGATGCAGACGATCGGCCGCGGCCTGGGCGAAGCGCAGCATCACCGCCCGGCGGGTGGCCGCGGCGAGGCGATTGGGATCGGGTTCGCGAACGATCTCCGCCCCGTAGGAATCGGCGAGGATCAACCCCGCCTCGACCGGCATGATCGCGGCGGGAACCTCGGGGGGAATCGCGAAATAGAATCGGTCGCAATGGGCGGCGTAGTCGCGCCATTTGCGGTCGGCGCGAAAATCGGCGATCGAGGACTTGATCTCGACGATCAGCAGCGAGCCGTCGCCGTGCAAGGCGACGACGTCGGCGCGCCGGCGGTCGAGAAGGGGCAATTCGGTCACGCTCGAATAGCCGCGCCCGCGCAGCATGCGCCGCACCCCGCGCGCGATCGCCAATGCGATTTCCGACTGCCGGCCGTCAGGGATCGGTTGCGGCAGCTCGAAACGCGTCATCCTTCCCCCCCGCGCCACGATTAGGCCTTCGCGTCCTCGAGGATCATCGCCGCGGCCTTTTCGGCGATCATCAAGGTCGGCGAATTGGTGTTGCCGGAGGTGATCCGCGGCATCACCGAGGCGTCGGCGATGCGCAGGCCGTCGATCCCGCGCACGCGCAGGCGCGCATCGACGACCGCGCCGGCGTCGTCGGCCGCCCCCATCCTCGCCGTCCCGACGGGGTGGAAAATGGTGGTCCCGATGTCGCCGGCCGCGCGCGCCAGCTCGTCTTCGCTCTGCGCCTGGCTTCCCGGCCTGAATTCGACGGGCGCATAGCGGGACAGCGCGGGCGCCGCGCAAATCCGCCGCGCCAGGCGAATCGAATCGGCGGCGACGCGGCGGTCCACCTCCTCCGAGAGGTAACGCGGGCGGATCGACGGCGAGTCGCGCGGATCGGCGCTCGCCGCATGGACGCTGCCCCGGCTCGCTGGACGCAGGTTGCAGACGCTGAGCGTCATCGCCGGAAACGGGTGCAGCGCCTCGCCGAATTGTTCGAGCGAGAGAGGTTGCACGTGAAACTCGAGATTGGCGGTCGCATATTCGGGCGCCGATCTGGCGAAAATCCCGAGTTGGGAGGGCGCCATCGTCATCGGGCCGCGTCGCGCGAGCGCGTATTGCGCCCCCATCCATGCGCGCCTGGCGTAGGACTGAAAATCGGCGTTGAGGGTGCGCGCGCCGGTCACCTTGAAGACCGTGCGCAGTTGCAGATGATCCTGCAGGTTTTCGCCGACGCCCGGCAGGGCGTGGACGACTGGTCGCCCGATCGCCTGGACGACATCCGGCCGGCCGATCCCGGAGAGTTCGAGCAGGTGCGGCGTGCCGATCGCGCCCGCCGCGAGCACGATCTGGCGGTCCGCGCGCGCTTCGACGAGCGCGCCGTCGCGCCGGTAGTGGAGCGCGACCGCGCGCCCCCCTTCGATCACCAGCCGCTCGGCGACGGCGCCGGTCGCCACATCGAGATTGCGGCGCGACAGCGCAGGCCGGAGGAAGCCGCGGGCGGCGCTCCATCGCGTCCCGCGCTTCTGGTTGACCTCGAAATAATCCGAGCCCTCGTTGTCGCCGCGGTTGAAATCGGCGACCTTGGGAATCCCGACCTCGGCCGCCGCGTCGCGCACCGCGTCGAGGATCGGCCAGGCGATGCGCGGCCGTTCGATCCGCCATTCGCCGCCCGAACCATGGAGCGCATCGGCGCCGCCGTGATGATCCTCATGCTTCTTGAACCACGGCAGAACGTCGTCCCAGGACCAGCCTTCGAGCCCGAGCTGGCGCCAGCCGTCATAATCGGCGGCCTGGCCGCGCATGTAGATCATGCCGTTGATCGCCGAACAGCCGCCAAGCACCCGGCCACGCGGATAGGCGATCGCGCGACCGTTGAGGCCGGCCTCGGCCGCCGTCCTGAACATCCAGTCGGCGCGCGGATTGCCGATTGCGTAGAGATAGCCGACCGGGATTCGCAGCCAGATCCAGTCGTCCTTTCCGCCGGCCTCGATCAGCAGGACCCGCGCGCGGGGATCCGCCGACAGGCGATTGGCGAGCAGGCAGCCCGCCGATCCGGCGCCGACGATGATGGTGTCGTAACGCCTGGCCTCGCTCATGGGGTCGCCGCCCAGCAGGCGACCTGCCGGCCCTGCTCGAGCGCGAGCGGCGGCCGTTCGGTCCGGCAGCGATCGAAGACGATCGGACAGCGCGGATTGAACGGGCAGCCGCCCGGCGGATCGAACGGCGAGGGCAGCTCGCCCTTGAGGATGATTCGCTCGCGCCTGGCGCCGGGATCGGCGACCGGCGTCGCCGACAGCAGGGCCTGCGTGTAGGGGTGGCGGGGGGAGGCGAACACGGTCTTGCAGGCGCCGATCTCCACGACATGGCCGAGATAGATCACCATCACCTCGTCGGCGATATGTTTAACAACAGATAGATCATGTGAAATAAACAGATAGGCCAGCGAATAGTCTTCCTGGAGGCGCGCCAGCAGATTGAGCACCTGGGCCCGGATCGAGACGTCGAGGGCCGAAACCGGTTCGTCCAGCACCAGAACCTTCGGCCGCAGCATCAGGGCCCGCGCGATCGCGATGCGCTGGCGCTGGCCGCCCGAGAACATGTGCGGATAGCGGTGGTAGAATTCCGGCCGCAAGCCGACCCTGGCCATGATGTCGCGCGCCGCCGCCTCCCGCTCCGGGCGGTTCATCGCCGTATTGACCAGCAGGGGCTCCTCGAGCGCCTTGCCGATCTTCTGGCGCGGATTGAGCGAGCCGTACGGGTTCTGGAACACGATCTGAATCTCTCGCCGCCGCCGCCGCCGCGTCGCCTCGTCGACGCCGGCGAGGTCCTCGCCCTCGATCAGCAGCGCCCCCGAGGTCGGCCGTTCGATCGAGGTCAGCAGGCGGCCGAGCGTCGACTTGCCGCAGCCGGATTCGCCGACCACCGCCAGCGTGCGCCCGGCCTCGAGGGTGAACGAGACGCCTGCGAGCGCCTTCACGGTCGTCGGCGCGGAAAACAGCCCGCGCGCGGCGACGTAGTCCCGGGAGAGGCCGCGCGCCTCGA
This sequence comes from Roseiarcus sp., assembly GCA_049509635.1. GTDB lineage: Bacteria > Pseudomonadota > Alphaproteobacteria > Rhizobiales > Beijerinckiaceae > Roseiarcus. Next base: position 28,151 of record JBEKZS010000038.1, on the reverse strand, counting down.
GCAGCGGGCTCATCGGGGCCCCGCCTCGACGACGAGGCGGTCGACGGGGACGCCGCCGGCCAGCGGGGTATGACAGAGCGCGCGGCCGAGCGCCGGCGCCGCCCGCACCGGCGCCCGGCGCCGGCATTCCTCGAATGCGAACGCGCAGCGCGGCGAGAACAGGCACCCGGTCGGCCGGTCGCTCTGTCCGGGCACCGTGCCGGGAATTGCCGGCAGCCGGCGCTGGCGCGCGCGCTCCGGCAGGGCGGCGAGCAGCGCCGCCGTGTAGGGATGGTGGGGATCGGCGAACAGCGCGGCGGTCGCATTGGTCTCGACCGGCTGACCGGCATATTGGACGACGACCCGATCGGCGGTCTCGGCGACAACCCCCATGTCATGGGTGATCAGCACCAGCCCCATCCCGTTCTGGCGGCGCAGGCCGAGCAGCAGATCGAGGATCTGCGCCTGGATCGTCACGTCGAGCGCCGTGGTCGGCTCGTCGGCGATCAGCAGCCTGGGCCGGCAGGCCAGCGCCATGGCGATCATGACCCGCTGGCTCATGCCGCCCGACAATTGATGCGGGAATGCGCTGGCGCGCCGGCGCGGATCGGGAATGCCGACCTCTTCGAGCAGTTCGAGCACGCGCGCGCGGCGCGCGTCCCCGGACAGGCCGAGGTGGGTCTTCAGCGCCTCGCCGATCTGGAAGCCCGCGGTGAAGCAGGGGTTGAGCGAGCTCATCGGCTCCTGGAAGATCATCGCGATGTCCTTGCCCGCGATGCGCCGGCGCGCCTTCGGCCCGATCGTCAGCAGGTCCTGGCCGTCGAACGCCATGCGGTCGGCGGTCACGCTCGCGGTGAACGGCAGCAGCCCCATCACCGCCAGCATCGCCACCGACTTGCCGGAACCCGATTCGCCGACGATCGCGAGCACCTCGTTGGGCTCGACCGCGAGGTCGACTCCGTCGACCGCCTTGAAGGCGCCCGACCGGGTGGCGAACGACACCGACAGATTGCGGATTTCGAGCAGCGGCATCGCGTTCAACTCCGCCGCATCTTCGGATCGAGCGCGTCGCGCAGGCCGTCGCCGGTCAGGTTGATCGCCACGACGGTGACGAGGATCGCGAGGCCGGGAAAGGTGACGATCCAGGGGTTGGAACGGATGAATTCGCGGGAGTCCGCGAGCATCGAGCCCCATTCCGGAGTCGGCGGCTGGGCCCCGAGGCCGAGGAAGCCGAGCGCCGCCGCCTCCAGGATCGCGTCGGAGACGCCGAGCGCGGCCTGGACGATCAGCGGGGCCAGGCAATTGGGCAGGATCGTCACGACCATCAGCCGGAACGGGCCGACGCCGGCCACCCGCGCCGCGGTCACGTAGTCCTTGCCGAGCTCGCCGAGCGCCGAGGCGCGCACCAGCCGGACGTAGCGCGGAAGGTAGACGATGGTCACCGCGATGATCGTGTTGGCGAGGCTCGGGCCGAGGACCGCGACGACCAGAATGGCGAGGACGAGGCTCGGCACCGCCATGATGAGGTCCATCACGCGGGTGATCGCGACGTCGGCCGCCGCTCCCGCCATCGCCGCGACGAGCCCCAGCGAGACCCCGATGAGGAAGGAGACGCTCATCACCGACAGGCCGATGAACAGCGAAACGCGCGCCCCGAACATGATCCGCGAGAGCATGTCGCGCCCCTCGCCGTCAGTTCCGAGGATGAAGCGCCAGGAGCCGCCGGTTTCCCAGACCGGCGGCGCCTTGACGGCGTCGCGGAACTGGGCGATCGGCGAATGGGGCGCGATCAAGTCGGCGAGCAGCGCGGTGGCCACGACGATCGCCAGGATCGCCAGCCCGAACATCGCGCCGCGGTTCTCGCGAAACGCCGCCCAGAACGCCCGGAGCGGCGCAGGCGCCGCTTCGATCGCGATCGCGATCGCGACGTCGTCGGGCGTCAGCGCCGCCGCGAGGCGATCAACGGCCATGGCGGATGCGGGGGTTGATGGCGCCGTAGAGGACGTCGACGAAAAGGTTGACGAGGATCACCACCAGCGAGACGAGCATCACGCCGCCCTGCAGCGCGGGGTAGTCGCGCCGGCTGATGGAGTCGATGAGCCATTTGCCGATCCCCGGCCAGGAAAAGATCGTCTCCGTCAGCACGGCGCCGGCGAGCAGCGAGGATACGGAAAGGCCGATCACGGTGACGACCGGTAGCAGCGCGTTGCGCAGTGCGTGGACGCCGATCACCCGCAGCGGCGACAGGCCCTTGGCCCGGGCGGTGCGCACATAGTCCTCGCTCAGCACTTCGAGCATCGAGGAGCGCGTCATCCGCGCGATCACCGCGAGCGGCACCGTGCCGAGCACGATCGCCGGCAGCACGAGGTGATGGATCGCGTCGAGAAAGGCGCCGGGCTGGTCGGACAGCAGCGCGTCGATGGTCATGAAGCCGGTGATCGGCTCGAAATAATAGTTGATGAGATCGATGCGGCCCGACACCGGCGTCAGCCCGAGGTCGACGGCGACGAACATGATCAGCAGCAGGCCCCACCAGAAGATCGGCATGGAATAGCCGATGGTCGCCACGCTCATGAGAATCTGGTCGAAATAGCCGCCCCGCTTCACCGCGGCGATCGCGCCGAGCGGCACGCCGATCAGGAGCGCGAACATCAGCGCGAAAAACGACAATTCCACGGTGGCGGGGAACAGGGTGAGGAATTCGGTGAGCACCTTCTGCTGGGTCGCGAGCGAAACGCCGAAATCACCGTGCAGCAATTGCCAGGCGTAGGCGAGGAATTGCCGCCAGACCGGCAGGTCGAGACCGAGCTCATGACGAAACTGGGCGAGGCGTTCGGGCGATATGCCGTGCTCGCCGACGCGCACCTCGACCGGATCGCCGGGCACCAGGCGAATCGCCACGAAGGTCGCGAACATCAAGGCGACGAAGGTCGGAACCGTCAGGAGGACGCGGCGGACGAAATAGGCGAGCATGGGCGCCTTCGGGGGCGCGCGCCAGATCCCCGCGGGGGAGCCGGCGCGCGATCGGAGCCTCACTGGATGTCGACGCCCTCGAAGGAATGCGCGCCGAGCGGGCTCTGCTTGTAGCCCACGACATTGGCGCGCATCGCCTCGAACACGGTGGAATGGGCGATCAGGAATTCCGGCGCCTCTTCGTGCTCGATGACCTGCATCCGCTCGTAGAGCTTGGCGCGTTCGGCCTGATCGGAGATCAGGCGCGCCTTGACGAGGAGGTCGTTGAACTCCGAGTTGCACCATTTGGGGATGTTGTTGGAGGCGGGCTTGCCGTCGGTGCAGCCGTCGAGGAAGAAGAAATTGTCGGGATCGCCGTTGTCGCCGGTCCAGCCGAGTTGCGCGGTGACGTCCTCGCCGGCCTGCGCGCGCTTGCGATATTCGCCCCACTCGTAGGTGACGAGCTTGGCGTTGACCCCGATCTTGGCGAGATCGGCCTGCATCATCTCGCCGATCCGCTTGCCGTTGGGATTGTACGGCCGCTGGACCGGCATGTACCAGAGGTCGATGTCGAGCGGGGCCGCGACGCCGGCCGCCTGCAACGCGGCCTTGGCCTTGTCGGGATCGTAGGGATAGTCGACGATCGCGTCATTGTAGGACCACATGGTGGTCGGGATCAGCGTCTTGGCGGGCTGGCCTGCGCCCAGATAGACGTCGCGGATGATCGCGCTCTTGTCGATCGCCATGCTCAGCGCCTGCCGGACCTCCTTCTTGTCGAGCGGCGGTTTGGTCGTGTTGAACGCCCAGAACGCGATGTTGAGGCCGGACTGCGAAATCACCTTCAGCGCGGCGTCCTTCTGCATTTCGGCGAGGTCGGCGGGGCGCGGAAAGCCGTTGAAGTGGCATTCCCCCGCCTTCAGCTTGGCGTAGCGCGCAGTGGCGTCGGGGGTGATCGCATAGACGAGATCGTCGACCAGCGGCTTCTCGCCGAAATAGTCCTTGTTGGCCTTGTAGCGGATGACCGCGTCCTTCTGATAGGCGACGAAGGAGAATGGGCCGGTGCCGACGGGGACTTGGTCGAACTGCTCCGGCGTGCCCTTCTTCAACAGGAAGTCGGCGTATTCGGCCGAGCCGATCGCGGCGAAGTCCATCGCCAGATTGGCGAGAATCGCGACGTTGGGCGTCTTCAGCTTCATGACGACGGTGTAGTCGTCCTTCTTGTCGATCGATTCCAGCAGCGAAGGCATATCCATGTCGTTGAAGTAATCGTATTTCCCCCCCGAAACCTTCGCGTACGGGCTGTCCGGCTTCCACTGGCGGTCGAACGAGAACAGGACGTCGTCGGCGTTGAAATCGCGCGTCGGCTTGAAATCCTTGACGGTGTGAAACTTCACGCCCTTGCGCAGGTGAAATGCGATCGTCTTGCCGCCGTCGCTGACGTCCCAGCTTTCGGCGAGGCCGGGACCCACGATCGTGGTCCCGCGCTTGAATTCGGTCAGCCGGTCGTATACCGGCCGCGCGGCGTCGAAGCTGGTGCCGGTCGTGTTGATGGCGGGGGTGAAATTCTCCGGGCTGCCCTCCGAGCAATAGACGAGGGTCTTGGCCGACGCCGCGGCGGTCCCCAGCAGCAAGGCGGCGAACCCAGCCGTCGCGAACGCAATCCCCTTCATGAAACTCTCCCTTGAACGTGCTGCCCCCGCACGTGGCCCGTCGCGCGGCCGCGCATCGCCGTCGCGGCGAAGCTGCCAGCGTCAGTCTGCATCGAAGCCCTTTTTGAATGTCGTTGCAATGCCCATGCCGCATCCGACCAGACTGCCGAATGACTTAAAGGCGCCCGACGAACCCCCGCGTCTCCAGTTCGCCGATAACCCTCGCAGCCAGCGCTTCCGGCGTTTCGAGCGCAGACATCAGCGTGATGTCGGGCTGCTCGGGCGTTTCATAGGGCTGATCGACGCCGGTGAAATTCTTGATTTCGCCGGCGATCGCGCGCTTGTAGAGCCCCTTGGGATCGCGGGAAATGACGGTCGCCAGCGGCGCGTCGACGAAAATCTCCAGAAATTCCCCCGGCGCCGCGAGCTCGCGCGCCAGCGCCCGCTCCGCCCGGAACGGCGAAATGAACGAGCACAGCACGACGAGCCCCGCGTCGGTCATCAGGCGCGCCACTTCGCTGACGCGACGGATGTTCTCGACCCGATCGACCGGCGTGAATCCGAGATCCCTGTTGAGCCCGTGGCGGACGTTGTCGCCGTCGAGCATCACCGTGTGGACGCCGCGCGCATGCAGCCTCGTCTCGACGAGATTGGCGATGACCGACTTGCCGGCGCCGGAGAGGCCCGTGAACCAGAGGATGACGGGCCGCTGGTGCTTGATCCGCGCGCGCGCCTCGCGGCTGACGCTCAGATCCTGGCGATGGACGTTGGTCGCCCGGCGCAGGCCGTGCGCGATCAACCCGGCCGCCGCCGTTTCATTGGTCGTGCGGTCGATCAGGATGAAGGCGCCGGTCTCGCGATTGTCGGCGTAGGAGTCGAATGCGACCGGCATCGTGGTCGCCAGATTGCAGAAGCCGACTTCATTGAACGCCAGCGTCTTGCCGGCGAGCTTGTCCAGCGTGTTGACGTCGATCCGGTGCTTGAGTTCGGTGACCGTGGCGGGCGTCGTCTTCGCGCCGATCTTTAGGAGATAGGACCGGCCCGGGAGCAGTCGGTCCTCGCTCATCCAGATCACATGGGCGGCGAATTGGTCGGCGACTTCCGGCCGGCTGTCGGGATGGGTCAGCACGTCGCCGCGCGCGACGTCCACCTCGTCGGCGAGCGCGAGCGTCACCGCCTCGCCCGCTTCCGCCTGCGCGACGTCGCCGTCGGCGGCGATGACCCGGGTCACCCGGCTGAGGCGGCCGGACGAGGCGACCGCGATGGCGTCGCCGACCGCCACGCGGCCGCTCGCGATCGAGCCCGCAAATCCGCGGAAGTCGAGATGCGGGCGGTTGACCCATTGCACCGGCAGCCGGAACGAGCCCGCGCGGCGATCCTGCTCGACCTCGATACCCTCGAGATGGCGCAACAGCGGCGGACCGTCAAACCACGGCGTCCGCCCGCTTCGCGCCGAGACATTGTCGCCGAAACGCGCGGAAATCGGGATCGGCTCGATCGAGCGAAAGCCGAGCGGAACGGCGAATTCGCCGAACCTCGCCACGATGGCGCGGAACGCCGCCTCGTCGAAGCCGATCAGGTCGATCTTGTTGACCGCCAGCACGACATGCCGGATGCCGAGCAGCGATACGATGTAGGAATGCCGGAAGGTCTGGGTCAACAGGCCCTTGCGCGCGTCGACCAGGATCACCGCGAGATCGGCGTTGGACGCGCCGGTCGCCATGTTGCGGGTATATTGTTCGTGACCCGGCGTGTCGGCGACCACGAACGAGCGCGCGGGCGTCGCGAAATAGCGATAGGCGACGTCGATCGTGATGCCCTGCTCGCGCTCGGCCTCGAGCCCGTCGACGAGCAGCGCGAAGTCGATGTCCTCCCCGGTCGTGCCGTGCTTCTTCGAGTCGCGCCGGAGCGCGGAGAGATGGTCGTCGAAGATCAGCTGCTGCTCGAACAGCAGCCGGCCGATCAGGGTGGATTTGCCGTCGTCGACCGAGCCGCAGGTCAGCAGGCGCAGCGTCGGCAGCGCCGAAGCGCGCAGGGATTCGGCCATCAGAAATAGCCCTCGCGCTTCTTCCTCTCCATCGATCCCGTCTCGTCCTGGTCGATGAGCCGCCCCTGACGCTCGGACGTCGTCGAAGCGCGCATTTCGTCGATGACTTCGTCGAGCGTTTCCGCGTCCGACTCGATGGCGCCGGTCAGCGGATAGCAACCGAGCGTGCGGAAGCGGACGCGGCGCATCTGCGGCCGTTCGCCGGGCAGCAGCGGCAGGCGTTCGTCGTCCACCATGATGAGCGCGCCGTCGCGCTCGACGACCGGCCGATCCCTCGCGAAATAGAGCGGAACGACCGGTATGCGCTCGGCGCGGATATATTCCCAGACGTCGAGCTCGGTCCAGTTGGAGAGCGGAAACACGCGCATGGATTCGCCGGCGCGGATGCGAGTGTTGAACAGGCGCCAGAGTTCGGGGCGCTGGTTGCGCGGGTCCCAGGCGTGGGCGGCGGAGCGGTGGGAGAATATCCGCTCCTTGGCGCGGCTCTTTTCCTCGTCGCGCCGCGCGCCGCCGAACGCGGCGTCGAACTTGCCGGCGTCGAGCGCCTGGCGGAGCGCCTCGGTCTTCATGACCTGCGTGTGAAGCGCCGATCCCGACGCGACCGGCGAAATGCCGCGCGCGAGCCCGTCCTGGTTGGTGTGGACCATGAGCCGGAGGCCCAGCCGCTGCGCGGTCGCGTCGCGAAACTCGATCATCTCCCGGAATTTCCAAGTCGTGTCGATATGGAGCAGCGGAAAAGGCAAGGGCGCGGGACGGAACGCCTTGAGCGCGACATGCAGCATCGCGCTGGAATCCTTGCCGATCGAATAGAGCATCACAGGCGCGGTGAATTCGGCGACCACCTCGCGCATGATGTGAATTGCCTCGGACTCGAGGCGGCGCAGGTGGGGCGGCAGACTGGCGGACATCAGGAATGCGTCTCGGCGAGGGCGAGGGCGAGGGCGCTTCATATAGTCGATGGGGTGGCCGCGCAACAAACCGCGGCGGCTCGGCCGAAGCCTCAGTTCGACCTGCGCAGGAGATAGGAGCCCAGCAGGGCGGCCAGGGCCGAACCGATCACGGCGCCCCAGAGATATTCGAACATCAGGAACCAGGCGACCCCGATGCGCGGGTCCCAGGTCCAGGCCTTCTTCTGGCCGAGATCGATCACCGGAACCAGATTGTCGACGCTGTAGAGCAAGGGGTAGAACGGCGTGTAATCGCCATGCTTGGGGTCGACATATTTGAATTTCGAACAATAGGCCATCGGCCAGCCAAGGAATTCGCCGGTCGCCTTCGGGTCGGAAAAGCAGGCTTCGTAGCGCGGCGGCAGCGATTTCTCATCGGTCGCGTGGATTCCCCCGCGTTCGGCGAGGTAGCGACAGTCCAGCGTCGCCACGAACCAGATCAGCAGCGTGATCAGGGTCAGCCGCCCCTTGTCGAGGCCGTAGCGGGAAACGAAGTCCCACGGCAGCGCCCAGACCTTTCTGGGGAGATCGCCCGATTTGGTCTTCAGCCGCTGCTGGGCGATGCGCACGTCCCGCGCCGCCTCGAGCTCGCCGCTCGCCTCCAGCGCGGTCGCGGCCTGCTCCCAGGGCTGTTCGCGCAGGCCGCCGATCCGCGGCTCCGGCCCTTCGCCGAGATCGACGGGCCGCTGCGTCTCGAGCCAGGCGCGCCGGTCGTCGCGACGCGATTCGTCGGCGATCCGGTCGTAGACGAAGCCGTCGAAGCGATGACGCCCGCGTCCGCTCTGCCAGGACTCGGGATCGTCGACGAGCGTGCCGACCTTCGCGCCGAGCAGCGAGACGCCCTCGATCCCCCTGCGATCGGCCGTGTTCGGATCCGCGCGGACATCGTGGAAGAAGAATCCCCCTTTGACGACGACGCCCACGCATGACAGCGCGGCGCGCGGACCGGCGCCGACATCGTGGTCGTGGAAGAAGATCGACGCCCCGATGAGCCGCAGGCGCACCTCGACGGTCGCGTTGTCGAGGATGACGCGTCCGCGGGCGATGAAGCAGTCGAGGATCTCCGGGGGATCGGGCGCCGGCTGCGTGGGCTGCGCCAGCACGCCCAGGCGCCTCAGATAGGCGTCGGCGAGCGGAACCGCAATCGAATGCCTTCGGCGCGGCAGACCGCCCCGGTAATAGCTGCTGAGCTCGAGATCGCCGCCGATGCGCGCGGCGGTCAGGTCGATCGCGATCCGGACCGCGGCGACGAACTGCGTTCCGGCGAGGTCGAGATCGCCGCCGATGTCCGCGGCCTGCATCCGCAGTTCGCCCAGCACCCGGCAGCCCCTGCGGATGAACACGGCGCCGTCCGTCTTCATGCGCTCGCCGAAAATCGCGATGTCGTTCCACTGCGGGATCGTTAGCCGGCGAACCGTGCAGCCGAACAGCGCAAGATTGACGAGTGATGAATCGGTCAGCAGCACGCCGGAGTCCAGGACGCAGTCCTGCAGCACGAGACTGCGGATGGCCCGGCATTCATTGAGATCGAGCACGCCCGACACCCAGCCGTTGGCCATCTGCACGCCGTTTTCGTGCACCGGGGCGTCGTCGTCGCCCCCGAGCAGGAGGAACCTCACGAAGTCCGCGCGCACGACGGCGCCCTCGGCGCCGGGCGGCGAGCCGCGCGGCTGTTCGGGATCGCCGAGGGCGGCGGCGCGCTGCGCCGCCGTCAGCGCGCCTCGGTACTGAACGCCGCGCGCGGCGGCCTCGCGAAGCCCCTGCTCGGCGCGCGGCAATGCGACAGTGCCGGGGTTGAAGAAATCCGAGAGATTTCGACCGAAGGCGCGCGGCATGAACAAGCTCCCCCTCTTCGCGTCAGGCCCAGGGTAGGACGGGATGGCGCGGGAGATCTTACGGGATTGGCCGACGGGTCCAGCGCCGCGCCCGACCAGCCTGCGCGCGCGAGCCCCGGCGTGCGCTTTTGACCGTTGATGCCCGCAGGCGGTAGGGCTGGGCGACATCGCCCCTGGAGCCTTCGTGACGACGCCACTGGCCGACCCGGGCTTTCGGGACACGATTTTCGCGCCGGCGACCGGCGCCGGCCGCGCGGCGATCGGAATCGTCAGAATTTCCGGGCCCGGCTGCGACGCCGCGCTCGCCGCGCTCACCCGCGCGCCGCTTCCGGCCGCGCGCGTCGCCGCCCTGCGAACCTTGCGCGATCCGCGGACCGGCGAGGCGCTGGATAGGGCGGTCGTCATCCGATTCGCGGCGCCGCGCAGCTATACCGGCGAGGCGATGGCCGAGCTTCAGGTCACCGGCGGACGTGCCGTCATGGCGGCGATCGTCGGCGCCATGGCCGGGATCGCCGGCATGCGCCCCGCCGATCCCGGCGAGTTCGCCCTGCGCGCGTTCGAGAACGGCAAGCTCGATCTCTCGCAGGTCGAAGGCCTCGCCGATCTCGTGGACGCGCAGACGCAGGCGCAGCGCCGCCAGGCGCTTCGGATCGCCGGCGGCGCCCTTTCGCGGGAGGCCGAGGCGGTTCGCGCGCTGATCGTCGAGGCGATGGCGCAGATCGAGGCGCAGATCGATTTTTCCGATCAGGACGCCGTCGACGCCGACGGCGTCGCGCGGGCGCGCGCCCTCGCCGGAGCCGCGGCCGACCGGCTCGCGCGCACGCTGGCGACGGCCCGGGCGGGCGAGCGGCTGCGCGAGGGGTTCAACGTCGTCATCGCCGGCCCGCCGAATGTCGGCAAATCCACGCTGATGAACGCGATCGCCCGGCGCGACGTGTCGATCGTCTCGCCGAGGCCGGGGACGACCCGCGATGCCATCGAGATCGCGCTCGAATTGCGCGGCCTGCCGGTGAACCTCGTCGACACCGCCGGAATCCGAGACACCGACGATCCGATCGAGAGCGAAGGGATCGCGCGCGCGCGCCGGCGCGCCGACGAGGCGGACCTCACGCTGTGGCTGACCGACGACGCCGGCCGGCAGGCGCTCCCTGGCGGAGACCCAAAGTCGGTCCTGCGGGTCCAGACGAAGATCGACCTTCCCGGTCGGTCGATCGCGCCCGGGCGAATCGCGGTTTCCGCCGCGACCGGTCAAGGCCTCGACCGTCTGCTGGACGCGATCGCCGATGTCGCGGAGGCGTCATTGGCCGGGGAAGGCCCGGCGCTGATCGCCGCGGCCCGCCACCGGCTGGCTTTCGAGGACGCCTCGGCCCATCTCGGACGGCTCCCCGCGCATCCCGACGAAGCCCTCGAATTCATCGCCGAGGATCTGCGGCTCGCCGCGCGCGCGCTCGAGCGGATCGCGGGGCGCGTAGACGTCGAAGAAGTGCTGGGCGCGATATTCGGGCGTCTGTGCATTGGCAAATGACGGCGTTTCATCCTATCTGGCGCCTGGAGGACCCATCGCGGGCCCTCCCATGGCGGCGGCGGGCGGCGCGAGCGGCATGACCGGTTTCGACGTGATCGTGATCGGCGGCGGACATGCGGGCTGCGAGGCGGCGGCCGCTTCCGCGCGACTCGGCGCCGCGACGGCGCTGGTGACGCAGCGCTTCGAAACGATCGGCGCGATGTCCTGCAATCCGGCGATCGGCGGCCTCGGCAAGGGGCATCTCGTGCGCGAGATCGACGCGCTCGACGGCCTCATGGGCGTGGCCGCCGACGCGGCCGGCATCCAGTTTCGCGTCCTCAACCGGCGCAAGGGGCCGGCGGTGCAGGGGCCGCGCGCCCAGATCGACCGCAAGCTCTATCGTGGGGCGATGCAGGGGCTGATCCGGGGAACCCCGGGGCTCACGGTCATCGAGGCGGAGGCGAGCCGCTTCGACGCGCCCGGCGGCCGCATGGCTTCGCTCGAACTCGCCGACGGGCGCGTGCTCGGCTGCCGGGCGTTGGTGATCACGACCGGAACCTTCCTGCGCGGCGTCATCCATCTGGGCGACCGGCGCACGCCGGCCGGTCGCGTCGGCGACGCGCCCTCGATCGCGCTCGCCCGTTGCATGGACGCCGCCGGCTTCTCGCTCGGCCGGCTGAAGACGGGAACCCCGCCGCGCCTCGACGGCGCCAGCATCGGCTGGGCCGGGCTCGAGGTTCAGGCCGGCGACGACCCGCCCGAGCCCTTCTCAGCCCTGACGAGGGCGATCGCGACCCCGCAGGTTCCCTGCCACATCACCCGCACGACCGCCGCGGGCCACGCGATCGTGCGCGCCAACGCGCATCGCACGGCGGTCTATTCCGGCGCCATTTCCGGGCGCGGCCCGCGCTACTGCCCGTCGATCGAAGACAAGGTGATCCGCTTCCCCGACCGCGACAGCCATCAGATATTCCTCGAGCCCGAGGGGCTCGACGATCCCACGATCTATCCGAACGGGGTCTCGACCTCGCTCCCCGAGGACGTCCAGCTGGCGTTCCTGCACACGATCCCGGGGCTCGAACAGGCGCGGATCGTCCGGCCGGGCTATGCGATCGAATATGATTACATCGATCCCCGGGAGCTCGAACTGACGCTCGAGACCCGACGCGTGCGCGGCCTGTTCCTGGCCGGTCAGATCAACGGCACCACCGGCTACGAGGAGGCGGCGGCGCAGGGCCTGGTCGCCGGCCTCAACGCCGCGAAGGCGGCGCAGGGCGGCGCGCCCTGCGCGTTCGATCGCGCCGAATCCTACCTTGGCGTGATGATCGACGACCCTACCGCATCTTCACCTCGCGCGCGGAATTCCGCCTGTCGCTGCGCGCCGACAACGCCGACGAGCGGCTGACCGGCAAGGGGCTTGCGCTCGGCTGCGTCGGCGCCGAACGCGCCGCGCGCCATCGGGACAAGGCGACGAAGCTCCACGACGCCCGCGCGCTCCTGGACGCTTGCGTCGCGACGCCCGCGCGACTGCGCGAGCATGGCCTCGCCGTCAATCAGGACGGCGCGCGCCGGAGCGCGTTCGAGCTCGCAGCCCAGCCGGAATTCACGATCGCGGCGCTGGCGAAAGTCTGGCCCGAGCTGTCGGCGATCAAACCGGCGATCGCGCGCCGGCTCGAGGCGGACGCCAAATATTCGGTCTATCTGGATCGGCAGGAGGAGGACGTCGCGCGCTTCCGGCGCGGCGAATCCGCGCCGATCCCGGGCGATCTCGACTATGCCGGCATTTCGGGGCTCTCCAACGAATTGCGGCAGAAATTCCTCGCCACCAGGCCGAGCAACCTCGGCCAGGCCGGCCGGATCGAGGGTATGACGCCGGCGGCGCTCGCGCTCGTGGCGGCGCATGCGCGCCGGCGGCTTTCGGGGCGGGACGCGACCCGCGCCGCGGCGCCCTGAAAGCCCGCGATCGGCGAGGCCCGCCGCCCGACGCGGTCAGCGAATGAGGCCGAGCACGTCCTTGACGGCGTCCATGTTCGGTCGGGCGATCGCCCGGGCTCTCTGCGCGCCCTCCGCGAGCACGACATCGACATAGGCGTGGTCGCCCTTGAGCCGGATGATCTCGGTGCGGATCGGCCCGAGCTTGGCGACCGCCAGATCGGCGAGCGCGTTCTTGAACGTCGAGAACTGGCTGCCGGCGAAGCGGTTGAGTATGTCGGCCTTCGTCTCGTCGCAGAGCGCGGCGAAGATTCCGACCAGATTGTCCGCCTCGGGCCGACCCGCCAGCCCCGCCGGTTCGCCGGGAAGCGGCTCGGCGTCGGTCTTGGCCTTGCGAATCTTCTGGACGATCGTGTCGGCGTCGTCGGTCAACGCGATATGGGAATATTCCGACGAATCGGACTTGGACATCTTCTTCGTGCCGTCGCGCAGGCTCATCACGCGCGTCGCCGGGCCCTCGATCAGCGGTTCGGGCAGCGGAAAGAACGCGTCGCCATGGCCATGGGCGGCGATCGCCTCGGCGAAGTCGTTGTTGAATTTCTGCGCGATGTCGCGCGCCAGCTCGAGGTGCTGCTTCTGGTCGTCGCCGACCGGCACGTGGGTCGCGCGATAGACCAGAATGTCGGCGGCCATCAACACGGGGTAGTTGTAGAGCCCGACCGACGCGTTCTCGCGGTCCTTGCCCGCCTTCTCCTTGAACTGGGTCATGCGGTTGAGCCAGCCGTAGCGCGCCACGCAGTCGAACACCCAGGCGAGCTCGGCGTGTTCGGCGACCCGGCTCTGGTTGAACACGATGTTGCGCCTCGCGTCGATCCCGCAGGCGAGGAAGGCCGCGGTGACCTCCCGGGTGCTCTGGCGCAGCTGGGCCGGATCGTGCGGCATGGTCATCGCGTGGAGATCGACGACACAATAGAGACAGGAATGCGTCGCCTGCATCGTCACGAAGCGCTTCAGCGCGCCGAGATAATTGCCCAGGTGCAGGTTGCCGGTCGGCTGAACGCCGGAGAACACCAGCTCGGGGAAATGGGCCATTGCGCCTCTGGACGAACGGAAAATCAGAGCCGCCTTATCGCAACGGCCGCTCGCCGAAGCAAGGTCGCCCAGCCCGCGAAGTCACCCCTACAGGATGAACCGGCTGAGGTCGGCGTTCTTGGCGAGATCGCCGACGTTCTTCTCGACGAAGGCGGCGTCGATCGCGATCGTCTCGCCGAACCGGTCGGGCGCCGAAAAGCTCACGTCGTCGAGCACCCGCTCCATCACGGTCTGCAAGCGGCGGGCGCCGATGTTCTCGACCGTGGAATTGACGAGCGCAGCGACCCGCGCGAGCGCATTGATGGCGTCGTCGCCGAATGCGATCTCGACGCCCTCGGTGCGCATCAGCGCGACATATTGCTTGATCAGGCTCGCCTCCGTCTCGGTTAGAATCCGGCGAAAATCCTCTTCGGTCAGCGAGGCGAGCTCGACCCGGATCGGCAGCCGGCCCTGCAATTCGGGCAGCAGGTCGGAGGGCCGCGAGACGTGGAACGCGCCCGACGCGATGAACAGTATGTGGTCGGTCTTCACCGCGCCGTGCTTGGTCGAGACGGTGGTGCCTTCGATCAGCGGCAGGAGATCGCGCTGGACGCCCTCGCGCGAGACGTCGGCGCCGCCGCGCCCCTCGCGCGAACAGATCTTGTCGATCTCGTCGAGGAAGACGATGCCGTTGTTCTCGACCTCCTGGATCGCCTCCCGGACGATCTGGTCCTGGTCGAGCAGCTTGTCGGCCTCGGCGGCGAGCAGCGGCGCATGGGCGTCGCGCACGCTGGTGCGGCGCGTCTTCGACTTCTGGCCGAATCCCTTGCCGAATATGTCGCCGATCGAAATCGCGCCGACCGATGCGCCCGGCATGTTCGGCAGTTCGAACATCGGCATGTTCGGGCCCGCCTGCGGCAGCTCGATCTCGATCTCCTTGTCGTCGAGTTCGCCGGCGCGCAGCTTGCGCCGGAACGCGTCGCGCGTACCGGCCGAGGAATTGGCCCCAACCAGCGCGTCGACGACCCGCTCCTCGGCGGCCATCTGGGCCTTTGCCTCGATGTCGCGGCGCTTCCGGTCCTTGACCAGCCCGATGCCGATCTCGACGAGATCGCGGACGATCTGCTCCACGTCGCGCCCGACATAGCCGACTTCGGTGAATTTGGTCGCCTCGACCTTGAGGAACGGCGCGCCGGCGAGCTTGGCGAGCCGGCGCGAGATTTCGGTCTTGCCGCAGCCGGTCGGACCGATCATCAGGATGTTCTTGGGCATCACCTCCTCGCGCATCGGCGATTCCAGACGGAGCCGGCGCCAGCGATTGCGCAGCGCGATCGCGACCGCGCGCTTGGCGTCGTTCTGGCCGACGATGAAACGGTCGAGTTCGGAGACGATCTCGCGCGGTGAAAATTCGGTCATGAACGGCGGACCTTCGAATCAAAGGCTCTCGATGACGAGATTGTCGTTGGTGTAGACGCAGATTTCCGCCGCGATCCGCATCGAGCGGCGCACGATCGTCTCGGCGTCGATGTCGGTCGCCAGCAGCGCGCGCGCGGCGGCGAGCGCATAATTGCCGCCCGAACCGATGCCCATGACCGAACCGTTCTCGTCCGCCTCCGGTTCCAGAACGTCGCCGGTCCCGGTCAGGATGAAGCCGCTTGCCTTGTCGGCGACCAGCATCATCGCCTCGAGCCGTCGAAGGTAGCGATCGGTGCGCCAATCCTTGGCGAGTTCGACGCAGGCGCGCGCGAGCTGGCCATGATACTGCTCGAGCTTGGCCTCGAGCCGTTCAAACAAGGTGAAGGCGTCGGCGGTCGCCCCGGCGAAGCCCGCGATCACCTCGCCCTTCGCGAGACGGCGGACCTTGCGCGCATTGGCCTTGACGATCGTCTGGCCGAGGCTGACCTGGCCGTCGCCGCCGATGACCGTCCTGCCGCCCTTGCGGACCATCAGGATCGTGGTGGCGTGCCAGCCCGGGGGACGCGCCGCCGCTTGATCGCTCATTCCAGCTCCCGACTTGCGTTCGAGCGCCCTTCCCGAAGGCTTTGACCACCCGATCTATGGGGCGCCTGACCGCCGCGCAAGAGGCGGCCGGCCCCGCCGGGCGCGTCGGCGGCAAGCCCGCACGGTCTCCTGTGCATGGGTAGTACGGCGAGATTGCGAAGCGTCGCCGGCCCGCGCCATAAAACGGGGGTTCGAATCAGCCGTCCGACGCAGCCTCCAGCGTCGCGGCAGCGATTCGATTCTCCGATCGCCCGTCGTCGCCGAGGACCCCGACATGCCCAGTAGAGCGGCCGGCAAGGACTCTTCTAACACAGCGCGCAAGTCCGCCCGCGCCAGCAAGGCAAAGGCTGTCCTCGAACGCAAGCCGGTCCCCGGCTGGCTGACCAGCGATGACGACGAGATCGCGTTGCGGCAATGGCGCGGCCGGACGGACATTCTCGACGTCGCGCCTCTGGAACCCGAGCGGGGCTTTTTCGGCGCGTTCCGCGCGCGCTCGGCGAGCGGGGGCGTCTACGAGGTGGAGATTCGGAGTCTGACCAAATTCGTCAATTCCTGCGGCTGCATCGATCATCGGGTCAATGGCCTGGGCGCCTGCAAACACACCGAGGGCGTGCAGGCGGCGCTGATGCGCGGCAAGGCGCGCGGCTTCCGCGCGGCGGCCAAGACGGGCAGCCCGCGCGTCGAACTGTTCCTGGACCGCCGCCCCGCGGCGACGCCGACCATCGTCTGACCCGCGGCCGTCGATGCGGCGGCCTTGGCGCCCGCCCGCGAGTGGCTCGCGCCCTGGCTCGGGAGCGACGAAAGCCTGGCGCCCGATCCCGAGCGCATCGAATCGCTGCTGGCGGCCTGGGCCGCCGCGCCCGCCGCGGTCGCCGCGACGGTCCGCATTTCCCGATGTTTCGGTCCCTGGCTCGAGGCGGCGCGGCGTCGACCGGGGTCGAGCATCTGATCGCCGCGACGACGCGCATTCTGGCCTCGGTCCGCAGAAACGAACCGGGTCTTTCCGCGCGGGCGGCGGCCCCGCCGTCGCGCGGCTGAAGCCCGGCGACGCGCGCCGGCCTCCGATGCGTCGAGACGCGCGCGGGTGGCCATTTGGCGCGCATGTTGCTATCAGAGCGGCTCGTCGGGCTCGCCTCGACGCATCCCGAGAGCCAAAACGATGCGCAGCGCCGCGCTCACGCGCAAGACGAAAGAGACCGAGACTTCGGTCGAGTTGCTGCTCGACGGCGCCGGCGTCGCCGATATTGCGACCGGCGTCGGGTTTTTCGACCACATGCTGGATCAGATCGCTCGCCATTCGCTGATCGACCTGACGATCCGCGCCAAGGGTGACCTTCACATCGATCAGCACCACACGGTCGAGGATGTCGGAATCGCGGTCGGGCAGGCGCTGGCCGCCGCGCTCGGCGACAAGCGCGGGGTGGTGCGCTACGCCCACTGCCTGCTGCCGATGGACGAAGCGCTGACCCGCGTCGCGCTCGATCTGTCCGGTCGACCCTTCCTCGTCTTCGACGTCGCGTTCCCGACCGAGAAAATCGGCGCGTTCGACACCCAGCTGGTGCGCGAATTCTTTCAAGCGCTGGCCGCACACGCTGGGCTCACTCTGCATATAGAGACCTTGTACGGCGCCAACAGCCATCACATCGCCGAATCCTGCTTCAAGGGCGTCGCGAGGGCGCTCGGGGCGGCGGTTGCGATCGATCCGCGCCAGGCCGAACGGATTCCTTCGACCAAAGGCGCGCTCTGACCTGGGGCGATGCGCTTCCTTACTGCGCTGGCTATAGGTGACCGATGACGATCTACGCGGTGCATTTGCCATCCGGCGAGCCGGACTGGGCCGGAGCGGCCGAACGCGCCCGGTTCGTGCGCTCGGGCTTTTGCTGGCCTGCCCTTTTGTTTGGACCATTCTGGATGTTGGCGGGCGCGCTGTGGCGGGGGCTCGTCGTCTGGTGTTTCGGCGCCATTCTCGTCGGGCTGGCGGTTGCTTCCGGACGACTGCCGGGCCCCGGGGCGGTCTGGCTCTACGTCCTGAGCGCATTGTTTCTCGGACTTGAGGGACGAACGCTCGTCGCCGCGGCTGCGGAGCGCGAAGGACTTGGGCTCGTCGACGTCATTCAGGGCGCCGACCAGAGCGAGGCCGAGGCGGCGTTTTTCGCGCGCCTGCTTGCCAATACCCGGTCCGCGCCAATTGCGCCCGCGTCGCCGACCCTGCCGCTCGTCCGGAACCAGGTCATCGGATCGTTCCCCGAGCCCGGAGGCCGTTGATGTGACGGTCGCAATCGTCGACTACGGATCGGGCAATCTCCACTCCGCCCAAAAGGCGTTCGAGCGCGCCGTCCGCGACGCGGGGCTCGATCGCACCGTCACGGTCACCTCGCGTCCCGAAACGGTCGCGGCGGCCGATCATGTCGTGCTGCCCGGGGTCGGCGCGTTCGCCGATTGCCGGCGCGGCCTCGACGGCGTCTCCGGGATGGTCGAGGCGCTCGAGGCGGCGGTGCGCCGGCGCGGCCGGCCGTTTCTGGGCATCTGCGTCGGCATGCAACTGCTTGCCGCGCGCGGTCTCGAATATGAAGTCACACCCGGATTGAACTGGATTCCGGGGGACGTCGCGCCAATCCAAACCAAGGATTCCGCCCTGAAGATTCCCCACATGGGCTGGAACAACCTCGATCGGGTCCGGCCGCATCCCGTATTTGAGGGAATCCCGCTCGGCGCGAGCGGGCAGCACGCGTATTTCGTGCATTCCTTCCAGCTCTATCCGGCTCTTGCCGCTGATCTTGTCGCGACCGCCGATTACGGCGGCCCGATAAATGCAGCGGTCGGTCGCGACAATATCGTCGGCGTGCAGTTCCATCCGGAAAAGAGTCAGAAGCTCGGGTTGGCGCTGATTGCGAACTTCCTGAAATGGCGCCCGTGATCATATATCCGGCGATCGACCTCAAGAATGGCGAGTGTGTCCGCCTCGTGCGCGGCGACATGGCCCAGGCGACGGTGTTCAACGAGGACCCAGCCGCGCAGGCGCGGATCTTTGCTCGTCAAGGGTTCACGCATCTCCACGTCGTCGATCTCGATGGCGCTTTCGCGGGCAAGCCGATGAACGTTCAGGCGGTCGAGCGGATCCTCGCCGCCGTCGCCATGCCGGTGCAGCTCGGAGGCGGCATCCGCGACATGAAGACGGTCAGCGGCTGGCTGGACAAGGGCGTCGCGCGGGCCATCATCGGCACCGCGGCGGTCCGCGACCCGGATTTCGTACGCGAAGCCGCCCGCCTCTATCCCGGTCGGATCGCGGTAGGCGTCGATGCCCGCGACGGCCGCGTCGCGGTCGACGGGTGGGCCAAGACGTCGGACGTCTCGGCGCTCGAACTGGGGCGCCGGTTCGAGGACGCCGGGGTCGCCGCGATCGTCTACACCGACATCGCGCGCGACGGCGTGCTCAAGGGGCTGAACATGGAGGCGACGCTGGTCCTGGCCGAAGCGGTCTCGATCCCGGTCATCGCTTCCGGGGGCCTCGGTTCGATCGACGACGTCAGGCGCCTGCTGGCGCCCGATTGCGCGCGTCTCGCTGGGGTCATCGCAGGGCGCGCGCTCTATGACGGGCGCCTCGATCCAGCGGAGGCCCTGGCGGTTCTAGCGGCCGGTAGCGGCGCCCATGCTTAAGGCCCGCGTCATCCCCTGCCTCGACGTCAAGGACGGCCGCGTCGTCAAGGGCGTCAATTTCGTCGATCTGCGCGACGCGGGCGATCCCGTCGCCTGCGCGATCGCCTATGACGCGGCGGGGGCCGACGAGCTCTGCTTTCTCGACATTACCGCAAGCCATGAGAATCGTTCGACCTTGCTCGATGTCGTCCGGCGCACGGCGGAGGCTTGCTTCATGCCGTTGACGGTCGGCGGCGGCGTGCGGACGGTAGAGGACATCCGGAATCTGCTGCTGGCGGGGGCGGACAAGGTCGCCGTCAACACGGCGGCGGTCAACGACCGGGGCTTCGTCCGGGCGTCCGCGGAGAAATTCGGCAGCCAATGCATCGTCGTGGCGATCGACGCCAAAAGAATCGCCGACGGCGCGACGCCGCGCTGGGAGATATTCACCCATGGCGGCCGCCGTCCGACCGGAGTCGACGCGGTCGCCTTCGCGCGCGAGGTCGCCGGGCTCGGCGCGGGGGAGATCCTGCTGACCTCGATGGATCGGGACGGGGTGCGCACCGGGTATGACCTCGAACTCACGAGCGCCGTCTCGGCCGCGGTCGGGGTTCCGGTCATCGCTTCGGGCGGCGTCGGCACGCTCGACGATCTCGTCGACGGGGTGCGTCTCGGCCACGCCAATGCCGTGCTCGCCGCGTCGATCTTCCACTTCGGCGATTTCACCATCCAGCAGGCCAAGCGGCACATGGCGCAGGCGGGCATTCCGATGCGCATGGACTAAAGGAGACCCTGCGCCTGCCTCAGTTCGCGGCGACTCCGGCGACGGGGAACCGAATGGTGCAGACGGCGCCGAGATCGCTCGCCATCGTCACCGTCCCCCGCAGCTGCTCGACCAGTCGGCGGACGAGGCCGAGGCCGTGCCGCTTGCTTTCGGCCTGCGGCTGAAAGCCCCTCCCGTTGTCGCGGACCGTCAGGGTCGCCATTTCGCCGTCGTGCTGGGCGTCGCGCACCGAAACCACCATGTCGCCCTTGCCGTCGGGGAAGGCGTGGTCATAGCCGTTGGTGACCAGTTCCGCGACGATGATGCCCAGGGCGGTCACCGCGTCGAGGTCGAGGACGACCCGATCGCTCTCGCAGGTCAGGGTGACCGCCTTGCCCGGCGCGGCCTGGACTTCCGCCAGATTCAGGCACAGCGCCTTCACGTAGGCGCCGAAATCCGTCGTCCGCGTCAATTCCGAGCCGAGCAGATTGTCATAGACCTGCGCCAGGGTGGAGACGCGCCGCGCAATCGTCCTCAGGCCGCGCTGCCCGGCCTCGTCGGTCGTGTCGCTCAACTGCTTGCTCAGCATGCCATAGACGAGCTGAAGATTGTTGCGCACCCGGTGCTGGAGCTCTTCGGCGAGGACTTTCTTCTGGTCGAGCAGGCGGTCCTTCTCTTCGACCAGAGACTTCATCTGGTCGATCGTCGCCCGAAGCACGGCCATTCGATCCGAGGTCGCGACGGCTTCGGCGAGCACGTTGGCGAAGCCGGTGAGGAAATCGATGTCGTGCTGGTCGTAATCGTGCTGCTGGTCGTTGTCGATCTCGAGCACGCCGTACGGCAGGTGACCGCTGCCTTTGATGACGACGTCGATCGTCGAGACGATCCCGTGATCGGCGTAGAACGGCGGCAACTGGAAGCGCTTGTCCTTGCTGAGGTCATTGCAGATCGACGGCTCGCCGGTCGCGAAGGCGCGCCCCTGCGGCGAGGTCGCGTCGGCGCGCGAAACGACATGGCCGACGACGCCCTGCTTCCAGCCATGGCCGGCCTCGATGAACAGATCGTTCTCCGCGCCCCGGTATCGGCACACCTTGCAGAACGGAACGCCCAGGCCGTCGGCGCAGACCCGCGCCGCCTCCGACAGAACTTTGAGCAGATCGGTCTGGCGCAGCGCGAAGCTGCCGAAACTGGCGACCGCCGCCTGCTGGCGCAAGAGCATGCGGACCCTTAGGGCGTCGTCTTGCACGTTATGACTCCGTTCTCGCCGCGGCTTCCGATGGCAAGAGTTTGAACCCGCGGGGAAACGGCGGCGTGGCGCTGCCGGTGCGGAAGATTTCGCTGACGATTTCGAGACTGCGCACCAATTCATCGGCGCGGTAGGGCTTGGCGAGGCTGGCGTCGCCGTCGGCTTGGGTGAGGACGACCTGCGAGGCGTTGCCCGTCGCGTAGAGCACGCCAAGCCTCCCGAGCGCCCGCAGAGGCGCCACGATGTCGGCGCCGAGCCCGCCATCGGCCAGGCGCAGGTCGATCAGCGCGAGATCCGGCCGGTGGCTGTTGCCGAGCGCGATCGCCTCGCCGACGGTGCGCGCTATGCCGCAGACCTCATAGCCGCGCTCGACGAGGATCATCTCGGCGACATCGGCGATCATCAAATCGTCCTCGGCGATCAGAATCTTGAGCACGCCCTGCCTTCCTCGCCCCCGGGGCGCGGTGCGAATCGAGATGTCCCAAAGACGATACTCATGATGAGAACGGCTGGAAGACTCGGATTCTACCTACGGCGAAGCCCCAGCCCAGGCGTCCCGCTCGGGCGCCCAACGACGGACAACGGGGAAAACCACGGTTTCGCCGCCAAACCGCCCGAACCGCACGGCAAGGTGAATCGCGCGCCGCAAATCTCAGCGGCGAATCAACGTGAAGCCGTGGTGAGCGGCGCTTCGTCCGCGCCGGCTCGGCCGGCTCATCGGCGCGGCGGCCATGATCCGGTCGCAGCATTGGTTCGGGGCGCGCGACCGCGCAAACCGCCGGCGCAGATTGCGACGAGCATCCGGAACCCCATCATGACCGAGATCGGCGACCCGCGCGGCCTGAGCCAGATGCTGACGCGCTACCGCGAGCCCGCCGCGATGCGCAGCGTCTTCGAACTCCTCGTCACGGCGGCGCCCTTCATGGGGCTCTGGGCGCTGATGTGGGCGGCGCTCGGCGTCGGCTACTGGCTCTGTCTGCTTCTCGCCGTCCCGACCGCCTGCTTCCTCATGCGCCTGTTCATGATCCAGCATGACTGCGGCCACGGCGCCTGTTTCCGACGCCGGGCGACCAATGACTGGGTCGGCCGGGTCCTCGGCGTCGTCACCCTCACGCCGTACGGATTCTGGCTCCGCGCCCATGCGCTTCACCACGCCAACGCCGGCAATCTCGATCATCGCGGGTTCGGCGATATCGTCACGCTGACTACGGAGGAGTATTGCGCGCTTCCCCGCCGCGCCAGGCTGGCCTATCGGCTCTATCGAAGTCCATTCGTGATGTTCGGCCTGATCCCGACATATCTCTTCGTGCTGCATTATCGTCTGCCGATCGGCCTGATGCGCGCGGGGCGGCAACCCTGGCTCAGCACGATGGGGACGAACGCCGCGATCGCGGCGCTGGTCGGGCTGATGATCTGGCTCGTCGGCGCTCGTGCGTTCGTGCTGGTGCAAGCCCCGTTGGTCGTGGTCAGCGCTTCGATCGCGGTCTGGTTCTTCTATGTGCAGCATCAGTTCGAAGGCACATTATGGGCTCATGACGGCGAATGGCGATTCCATGAGGCGGCGCTGCTGTGCAGCTCCCATTATGAGTTGCCGCCCGCGCTCGCCTGGTTCACGGGCAACATCGGGGTGCATCACGTGCATCACCTGTGCAGCCGCATTCCCTTCTACCGGCTTCCCGAAGTCCTGCGCGACCACCCGCAACTCGCCAGCCTGGGCCGGCTCAGCCTGCCGCAGAGCCTGCGATGCGCGACCCTCGCGCTCTGGGACGAGGAACGAAAGCGCCTGATTTCGTTCCGGGAATTGCGGTCGTCGCGATCGGTCGCTGCGCGCCTCGCATGAGCCTCGCCGTCGGCGCGGCCGCGGCCGTCGCGACCCGCCGGCCCCGCCGCTCGGAGCGGCAGCCGCGTGCCCGCCGGTCCGCCGCGGTCAGCCCATGATCGTCGAAACCTGCACGGCCCCATGGTTGCGAAGGACGCGCATCGACACGTGCGAACCGGACCGCCTGAGTTCGATGTCGACCGACGCCTCGTTCATGGCGAGCTGCCGCAACACGATTCGATTGAATGAGGCCGGCAGTCGCGGGTTGCGAAACCGGATCTCCCTGGTGTCGGGGGCAAATTCCAGTCCGAGCATCGCCTGGATCATCAGGAACAGCGCGCCGCTCGCCCAGGCCTGCGGGGCGCAGGCGACTGGATAGAGCGTCGGTCCGGCGCCGCGGCGGCGGCGAAAACCGCAATACAATTCGGGAAGCCGCCGCAAGTCCATGTAGCTGGCGGCTGCGAACGCGGCCTCGAACAGTTTCTCCGCATGTTCGTTCAGTCCATAGCGCGACAGGCCGAGCGCGATGAGCGAATTGTCGTGCGGCCAGATCGAGCCGTTGTGGTAGGACATCGGGTTGTAGCGCCGCTCGCCGGTGGGAATCGTGCGCACGCCCCAGCCGGAGAAGAAATCGGGCGCGATCATCGCGTCGGCGACGCGCCGCGCGTGGTCAGGTCGAGCGATGCCGGTCCACAGCAGCTGCCCCGCGTTCGACGAACGGACGCGGCATTGCATCTTGTTCCCGTCGAGCGCGATAGCGTAGAGGCCGATCTCCTCGCACCAGAACGCCGCATCGAAGCGCAGCGCCAGGCGTTCGGCGGAATCGTCGAGGCCATCCGCCATGCCGAAGTGGCCGAGCCGGCGCGCGCAGCGCGCGGCCTGCCGCTTTGCCGCGTAAGCATAGCCCTGCACTTCGCACAGGGCGATCGGCCCGCGCGCAAGCGTACCGTCGGCGTGAAAGATCGCGTCGAACGAATCCTTCCAGCCCTGGTTGCGCAGGCCATGCTGGAGCCCCTCGGCGGGCGCCCCGTCATATTCGAGGAATCCATCGCCGTCGCGGTCGCCCGACACATCCATCCAGGCCAGGGCCCGCTCGATCGTCGGCCACAGCGCGCGCAAGGTCGCCTCGTCGTTGGTCCGCTCGACGTAGAGGCCGAGCAGAATCACGAACAGCGGCGTCGAGTCGACCGATCCGTAATAGAGCCCGAACGGCACTTCCTTCAGCGCAGCCATCTCGCCGCCGCGCATCTCGTGGAGGATCTTGCCCGGCTCGGCGTCCGCCGCGGCGTCGGTCGCGATCGCCTGAAATGCGGCCAGGCGCTTGAGCACCCCCTTGGCGATCTGCGGGTCGCACCACAGCATCTGCAGCGCGGTGAGCAGGCCGTCGCGGCCGAATGTGGTGGAATACCAGGGAATGCCGGCGTAGGGATAGGGACCCTCCGGCGTCGCCGTGATCAGCATGCGAAGGTCGGCCATCGCGCGGCAGAGCGCCTCGTTGAGGACTTCGTTCGACGTCTCGACCGCGCCGGCGCGCCGGGATGAAATGCGGTGATCCCGGTTGGCGGCCATCAGCCCCTTGAAGAAGCTCAGGGGCTGCGGCGACCTTAGTCCATGGCATTCCGCGCAGAAATAGATATGCGCGGACTCCCCGTGGGTGAGCGTCAACTCGTAGGTAGCCGCGCTCGGAAGCAATCGCGTCGGCGCCGGGTCGAAGCGCAATTGGGTGCGCCGCGTCGTCCCGTCGAGACCGCGATAGACGAAGACCACCGCGTCGGCGCTCGGAGCGAGTTCGCGCATGTGGCCGCGCCGGGCGCGATGCTGCCCACGCGCTTCGAACAGATCGGCGAAATCATTGCCGAAGGAGAGCGCGAGCGTGAACGTCACCGCGGTCTCCGCGTGATTGCCGACCGCGATCCGCTGATGTGCTGCGCCGTTCCAGAGATAGTTCGTGCGCACGATATGGATCGTGTCGCGGGGCAGGATGATATCCGAGCAGCAGGGGCTGCATGCCGTCGATCAGGAGTTCGAGCCTCGAAAGATAGCGTGTGTCGTGGTCGAACAGGCCGTCGGGGCCGCCCGCGGAAGCGCCCATGTCGCCGTGGCTGTCGAATACGGCGAACGTGTCGCCGTGTTTGAGGGTCCTGCGCGGCCGCGCCGAAGGACCAGTGGAGGGGATGTAGAACGGCGCCTCGGCGATCGTGTCGAATTCGCGGCGAGTGTCCGGGATCTTTCGCTGAGCCTCAGCTGACATGATGCCGGGCGCCGCTCTTGCGGGGCAGGACGACGACATTGGCGCCGAGTCCCTGGCCGTCGTCGGCGACGGCGGGCGCCCTGACGGCGCGGCGCAGCCGGTAGTACACGCTGATGTAGTCGGAGGCCATCCGCGCGGCCGAGAACCGCTCTTCGAAACGCCGGCGCACGGCGCGCCGGTCCAGCCGAATGACATCGGGCAGCACGCGCACCGCCTCGTCGACGGAATCTACGATTCGCCCGGTGACATGATCGTCGATGACCTCGACCGCCGAACCACGTCGAAACCCGAGAACCGGCGTCCCGCAGGCCATGGCCTCGATCATCACCAGACCGAACGGCTCCGGCCAGTCTATCGGGAACAACAGCGCGAGCGCGTCGCCCAGGAACCGGGTCTTGTCGCGATCGTTGATCTCGCCGACGAATTCCACCCCGGGCCGGTCGAGCAAGGGAGCGATCGTCTCGCGGAAATAGGCCTCGTCCGCCTTGTCGACCTTGGCGGCGATCTTCAACCGCAACCCCAGCGCGCTGGCGATCGCGATCGCGCGATCGGGGCGCTTCTCGTGCGAGATCCGGCCGAGAAACGCCAGATAGCCGCCGCGCGGCTCGAACGTGGGCGCGAGCAGCTCGAGCGGCAGCCCATGGTGAATCGTTCGCACGAAATTCGCGTCGGGGATCGGCAGGCGCTGGGCGTTCGAGATCGAAACCAGCGGCATTTCCGGGAAGGCGCCATAGAGCGGCGCGAGATCGGGCAGATCCTGCCGCCCGTGCAGCGTCGTCACCGTCTTACCCGCCATTTCCCGAAAAATCGGCAGGTGGAACGCGTCAATGTGGAAATGCAGGACGTCGTACAGATGGGCGCATCGTCGCACCCTGTCGAGCATGATCATGTAATGGGGGATGTGATCCTGGACGGCTGAATTGAGCCGGATCGCCTCTGCGGCGCAAGGCACGAGCCGGGCCGAAGTCACGGAGTCGCCGCTGGCGAACAGCGTGACCTCATGCCCCTGCCGGACCAGTTCCTCGGTCAGGTGCGACACCACGCGTTCCGTCCCGCCATAGAGCCTGGGCGGCACGCTCTCCATCAGCGGAGCGATCTGGGCGATTCTCATGCGACGCTCCGGCTGAGGGAAGGAACCCGATCAATGCGCCGGCGCCCGTTTGGTTCCCGCCTCGCCCGCGAGGCCTAAGCCCCCCGGGCGAGTTCGTCTTCGACATGCCCATCAGGTTGGGTCGCTCCGATCACGGGCAGCGTCAGCAGTGGCGAGCGCGCGTCATCGGGCACGCTGGCGGGCGCAGGCCGTGGCCGGCTGCGGGTCAGGCGTCCGGTCGGCTCTTCGCCCGCCGTCCCGCGACATAGGTCTCGGCGACCGCGCGGTCGTCGCCCATGATCATGAGGACGAACAATTCCTCGGCCAGATCGCCCGCGACGCTCGCCATGCGGTGCGCCATCGCCGGCGTCGCTCTCGAATCGAGCACGACGATGTCGGCCTCGAGCCCTTCGCGGATGGCGCCGACGCGATCGTCGAGCCCGAGCGCGCGCGCATTGCCGAGCGTCATCTGGTAGAAGGCTTGCGGAGCCGGCCATGATTGGCCGCCCATTTGCAGCACCTTGTAGGCCTCGTTCGCGGTCTGGAGCATCGAATAGCTGGTGCCGCCGCCGACGTCGGTGGCGAGCGAGACGCGCACGCCGCGATCGACGAGCCGCCGCATGTCGAACAGGCCGGAGCCGAGGAACAGGTTCGAGGTCGGACAGAAGGCGGCGACCGACCGGCTGGCCGCGAGCGCCTCGACTTCGGAGGCTTCCAGATGGATGCAATGGCCGAAGATCGAGCGCGGTCCGAGCAGACCGTAGCGCTCGTAGACTCCGAGATAGGTCTTCGTCCACGGAAACTGCTGCTTGACGAAGGCGATCTCGGCATGATTCTCGTCGAGGTGGGTCTGCATATAGAGGCCGGGCGTCTCGCGCAGCAGCGCGCCCGACGCCTCGAGTTGCGCCTCGGTCGAGGTGACGGCGAATCGCGGCGTCACCGCGTAGTCGAGCCGACCGCGCCCGCGCCAGCGCGCGATCAGCGCCTTGCTCTCGTCGTAGCCGCGCTGCGCGCCGTCGGTCAGGCCCGCCGGCGCGTTGCGGTCCATCATGACCTTTCCCGCGATCATCCGGACGCCGCGCTCGAGGCTCGCCTCGAAGAAAGCGTCGACGGATTCGGGATGGACGGTGCAATAGACGACTGCCGTCGTAGTGCCCTGGCGCGCCAATTCGTCGAGGAAGAAGCGCGCCACCAGGTCGGCGTGGCCGCGTTCGCGCAGCTTCTGCTCCTCGACGAACGTGTATTTCTGAAGCCATTCGAGCAGCTGCGCGCCGTACGAGGCGATGACGCGGCTCTGCGGATAATGGATGTGCGTGTCGATGAACCCCGGCATCACGAGCTTGCCCGTGTGATCGTCGACCGGCGCGGCGGGGGCGCGCGCGCGGATCGCGGCCGCCTCGCCGACCGCGGCCACGCGCCCGTCCTCGAT
>JBEKZS010000037.1:0-30690 GCA_049509635.1 Roseiarcus sp. | reverse complement strand
GCCGCCTGGCAGGTTGCTTCCGCGAC
This sequence comes from Roseiarcus sp., assembly GCA_049509635.1. Taxonomy (GTDB): domain Bacteria; phylum Pseudomonadota; class Alphaproteobacteria; order Rhizobiales; family Beijerinckiaceae; genus Roseiarcus. The sequence goes on along the minus strand of JBEKZS010000037.1, from coordinate 30,664 downwards.
GCGCGCGACGGCCGCTTCATCGAGCACACGGTGGCGACGCTGGTCGGTCAGCGCGTGTTCGGCATCGCGATGGGATACGAGGATCGGCCGGTGAAGCGCGAGGCGATTGTCGATAGGTCCGGTTTTCCCGTAGCGCCCAAGGCGCCCCCTCGGCTTTCCCTGGAAGGAGCTCCGCGCGCGGCGCCGCCGGCCTGCTATAAGCCGGCGCCCGCCCCTCGCAGAGTTCCCTCCCCCATGCGCGTCTCCCTGCTCCAGCCCGTCAGCGCGGGCCTCGTCGCGTCGTTCGTCGGCTACGCCAGCTCGTTCGCGGTCATCCTCGAGGGCCTCACCGCGGTCGGGGCGAGCGACGCACAGGCGGCTTCGGGACTGATGGCGCTGTCGGTCGCGATGGGCGTCGCCGGAATCGGGCTCAGCCTGTGGTCGCGGCTGCCGATCTCGGCGGCCTGGTCGACGCCGGGCGCGGCGCTGCTGGCGGCGACGGGAGCGACCGCCGGCGGCTTCGCGGAGGCGGTCGGCGCCTTCCTCATCTGTGGCGCGCTGCTGATCGCCGCCGGCCTGGTCCGGCCGTTCGGGCGGGCGATCGCCGCGATCCCGCCCGCGCTCGCCAACGCCATGCTCGCCGGCGTGCTGTTCGCGCTGTGCCTCGCCCCCGTCAAGGCGATGGCCGAGGCGCCGCGGCTCGCCGCGCCGATCATCCTCACCTGGCTGCTGGTGGCGCGCTGGAGGCGGCTCTATGCGACGCCGGCGGCGGCGATCGTCGCCGCGGTCCTCATCGCCGCGACCAGCCATGGCGCGCCGATCGCCTGGGCCGACTTCACCCCCGAGGCGATCCCCGTCGCCCCGCGTTTGTCGATCGCCGCGGCGATCAGCCTCGCCGTGCCGCTGTTCCTCGTCACCATGGCGAGCCAGAACCTGCCGGGCCTCGCCGTGCTCGCCGCCTATGGCTATCGCCCGGCGCCCGGCCCGCTGATCGCGACCACCGGCGTGTTCACCCTGCTCGCGGCGCCGTTCGGCGGCCATGCGGTCAATCTGGGCGCGATCACCGCCGCGCTATGCGCCGCGCCCGACGCCCATCCCGATCCGGACAAGCGCTGGATCGCCTCGGCCTCGGCGGGCTGCGGCTACGTCGTGCTCGGGCTGCTCGCCGGCGCGACGACCCGCTTCGTCGCCGGCGCGCCGATCCTCATCGAGGCGGTCGCCGGGCTCGCGCTGCTGGGCGCCTTCGGCGCCTCGCTGAGCGCCGCGCTCGCCAACGAGCAGGAACGCGAGGCGGCGCTCGTCACCTTCCTCACCGCCGCCTCCGGCCTCAGCTTCCTCGGGATCGGCGGCGCGTTCTGGGGCCTCGTCGCCGGCGCGGCGATCCTCGCCCTCACCCGCGCCGGCGCTGCAAGGCCGTCACCGCCAGCCCGGTCATCGTGAGCAGCATCTGGGCGGCGCAATGGGCGGTGTTGGTGGTCGCGTCATATTGCGGCGCGACCTCGACGACGTCGCCGCCGACCACGTCGAGCCCGGCGACGCCGCGCAGCAATTGGAGGACTTCGCGCGGGCTGAGGCCGCCGACCTCGGGGGTGCCGGTGCCCGGCGCAAAGCCGGGATCGAGGCTGTCGACGTCGAACGAGACATAGACCGGCCCGGCGCCGAGCACGGCGCGCGCCTTGGCGGCGACCGCATCCATGCCGATCGCGACCGCCTCCTCGCAATGGATCACCGTCATGCCGGACTCGTAGGAGAATTCCCACAGATATTCCGAGGCGCCGCGGATGCCGATCTGGACGACCCGCTCGGGGTCGATGACGCCGTCGAGCACCGCCTGGCGGAACGGCGCGCCGTGATGGAACTTGGAGCCCTCGTAGGGGCCGGAGGTGTCGCAATGGGCGTCGATGTGGAGCATGCCGACCGGCCGCTTCGCGCCGACCGCGCGCAGGATCGGATGGCTGATCGAATGATCGCCGCCGACCGACAGCGGGACGACGCCCGCCTCGACGAGCCGGCGATAGAAGGCCTCGATGTCGGAATGGCAGTCGGCGAGGCTGAAGCGCGAGCGCATCGGGACGTCGCCGATGTCGGCGATCCGCGCCTCCGACAGCGGCGACATCCGCAGCACGTGCTCGTAAGGGCCGACCCGCTCGACCCCGCGCACCGCGCGCGGCCCGAACCGCGCGCCCGGCCGGTTGGTGACGCCCAGATCCATCGGCACGCCGATCAGCGCGATTTCGAGCCCGCCGAAATCGGCGAGATCGCGCGCCTCGGGGCGATAGGGCGCGGCGAGAAAGCTCGCCGCGTCGGCGAACGGCCACTTGCGCCGCTCGCCGTCGACGAATTGCTGCTCGGCGATCCTGCGGAAATGGGGATCGCGCATCTCGCCGCCCTTGGCCTCGCCGTAGAGGTCGCGCAGCCGGCTGAGTTTGGCGTCGTCCATCGCGCGGAATCCTCGGCTGCAGGGTGCGCGGCGAGCATAGCGGCGGCGGCCAGGGGGTTCAAATCCGGGCGACGGCGCCGGCTTCAGTCCATCACCGCCGCATGCGCCTCGCGATCCGGCGTGGCCGGCCCGCGCGCCGGCGCCGTGGCGCCGCGGATGAGGAACAGCAGCGGAAACGCGCACAGGCTGACGAAGGTCATGATCAGAAAGTCGTTCGAATAGGCCATCACCGCCGCCTGCTGGGTGACGATCGCATCGAGCGTCGCGCGGCCCGCCTCGGTTCCCGTCGACAGCACGCCGGCGGCGTCGGGCATCCGCAGGGCGTCGTTGAACGGCGAGATTTTCTCGGCGAGCTGGCTGTGGAACGTGCTGATCAGCGTGGTCAGCCGGGCGATGATCAGCGATATGCCGATCGAGGAGCCGAGATTGCGGATCAGCGTCCAGATCGCGGTGCCGTCGGTGCGGTAGACGCCCGGCAGGGTGGCGAAGGCGATCGTGTTGAGCGGCACGAACACGAAGCCGAGGCCGAGCCCCTGGACGACGCTGTCGATCGCGATCGCGCGCGCCGAGCTCTCGGGCGACCAGTAGACCATCACCCACAGCGATCCGGTGGCGAGCACGAGGCCGAAGAAGATCAGCCGGCGCGCGTCGATCCGCCCGAGCAGGCGCCCGACCATCATCATCGCCACGAACGTGCCGATCCCGCGGGTGCCCAGGAGATAGCCGCTCGCCAGCACCGGATAGCCCATGAGGTTCTGCAGATAGGGCGTCACCAGCGCCATGGTGGCGAGCAGGATGACGCCGATGATGAACATGAAGATCACCGCGATCGAGAAGTTCCAGTCGCGGAAGATGCGCAGCGGGATGAACGGCCGGGTGGAGGTGAAGGAATCGGCGAGGAAGAAATAGAAGCCGACCACCGACAGGATCGCCTCGACGACGATTTCGGCCGAATCGAACCAGCCCTGGTCCTCGCCGCGGTCGAGCATCATCTGCAGCGCCCCGATGCCGAGCGACAGCGACAGAAAGCCGAACCAGGCGAACGGCACGTCGCGCCGCAGCACGCTCTCCTTCATGAACACGGACAGGCCGAGCACGGTCAGCACGCCGAACGGCAGGTTGACGAAGAACACCCAGCGCCAGGAATAGGCGTCGGTCAGCCAGCCGCCGAGCGTCGGGCCCATGATCGGGCCGAGCATGACGCCCATGCCCCAGATCGCCATCGCCGAACCGCGCTGGGCGGGCGGATAGATGTCGAGCATCACGGTCTGCGAGAGCGGCACCAGCGCGGCGCCGAACACGCCCTGCAGCAGCCGGAACGCGACCATCTGTTCGATGCTCTGGGCGATTCCGCACAGCATCGAGGCCAGGGTGAAGCCCGCCGCGCAGACGATGAACAGCTTCTTGCGGCCGAGCCGGGTCGCGAGCCAGCCGAGCGGCGAGGTCATGATCGCGGCGGCGACGATGTAGGAGGTCAGCACCCAGTTGACCTGGTCCTGGGTGGTCGAGAGCGAGCCCTGCATGTAGGGCAGCGCGACATTGGCGATCGTCGTGTCGAGCGCCTGCATGACGGTCGCCATCATCACGCAGACCGTCAGCATGGTCCGCGCGAACGGCGCCATCGGCTCCGCGGCGGGCGCGCCGGTCACGGCTTGGCGCCCCCGCCGCCGCTGAGATCGGCCAGCAGCGCCCCGAGGCTGCGCGTGCGCCCGGTGTCGATCGAGACATAGGCGCTCATCCCCGCGCGCAGGCCCGCGGTGTCCTCGCCGGGGTCGAATTCGACCCGCAGCGGCACCCGCTGGACCACCTTGACCCAGTTGCCGCTCGCGTTCTGCGGCGGCAGGATCGCAAATTGCGCGCCGGTGCCCGGCGCGATCGCGCCGACCCTGCCGCGCCAGACCCGGTCGGGGAAGGCGTCGACGGAGATCGTCGCGGCGAGCCCGGTGCGCACGTAGGTGAGATCGGATTCCTTCGGATTGACGTCGATCCACAGGCCGCGGTCGGCGACGATGGCGAACACCGGCGCGCCGATCGCGACGAACCGGCCGAGCTGGATCTGCGTCACCTCGGTCGCCACGCCGGCGATCGGGGCGAGGATCGTCGTATTGGCGAGGTTGCGCTCGGCGTCGTCGACCTGCGCCCTCGCCTGCGCATAGTCGGGGAAATCCTCCAGCGGGGCGTCGAGCCGGCCGCCGAGCTTGATCCGCGCCGTCATCAGCTGCTGCTGGACGAAGGCGAGAATCTCGCGCGCCTGGATCAGCGCCGCCGCCGAAGTGTCGGCGTCGACCGCCGTCCCGGCGCGCTGGGCGAGCAGCGCGGTCTTGCGGTCGAAGTCGGCCTGGCGGACCCTGACCGCCTCCTCGCCCATCCGGATCTGGTCCTCGTCGGCCTGGTAGGAGGCCTGAAGGCTCTGATATTCGGCCTTGGCGCCCTCGAGCCGGCCGCGTGCGAGCGCCAGCGCGATCCGGTAGGGGGCCGGATCGATCTCGAACAATTTGTCGCCGGTCTCGACGCGCTGCCCCTCGACGACGTCGACATGGGCGACCACGCCCGCCGCCTGCGGCGTGATCAGCACCTTTTCCGCGCCGACATAGGCGTTGTCGGTCGTCACGTAGCGTCCGCCCGCCAGCCACCAGACCAGACCGAGCGCGAGCGCGGCCAGCGGCGCCAGGACGAGCAGGAAGAAACGCAGCGGCGCGCGCCGGCGCCCGCCGCCCGAAGCCGGCGGCGAAGGCGCGGCGACCGGCGCGCTTGCCGCGGGCCGTGCGGCGGCGGGCCCGGATGGGAGCGGCGGCGCCGGCGACGGGGCGTTCTCGCGCGCGGTGTAGGGCGTGGCTTGCGACAAGATTCAGCCTTTGCAGTTCAGTTCGTTCTTGAGATTGCTCTTGATCCGGTTCATCCGCTCGGTCATCTCGGCGATCACCGCGGGATCGAAGCCCGCCAGAACCGACCGCATCATTTCCTCGCCGAGCGTTCCGAGCCGCTCGAGCGTCGGGGCGGCCTTTTGGGTGAGGAAGAGCCGGTTGGCGCGCCGGTCCTTGGCGTCGTCGCGCCGTTCGACCAGCCCGAGCCCGCACAGCTTGTCGATCAGCCGGGCCAGGGTGATCGGCTGGAGGTCGAGCATTTCGGCCAGTTCACTCTGCTTGACGCCCTCGAAGCGCTGCAGCCGCGCGAGCACCGCCCATTGGGCGCGCGTCATGTTGAGTTCGCGCGCGCGCTGGTCCGAATAGGTGCGCAGCAGGCGCGCGACATCGTGGACCGCAAAGCCGAACTCGCGGGCGGGACTGAGGGGCATGGGCTCCGATGCGCTGCAACATGACAGACTGTTGATAAGCAGCCACATGATAAGGAAGAATGAAGAGGGCGGCAATCCGGCGCCCCGATCCCCGGTGGTCGGGCCGCGACCGACCCGGCCGGCGCGTCAACTGCCCCGATAGGTCGAATAGGCCCACGGGCCGACGAGCAGGGGCACGTGGTAATGCGCCTTCGGGTCGGCGACCGAGAACCGGATCGGGATCGCGTCGAGGAACGGCGGCTCGGCGGTCCCGGCCCCGGAACGGCGGAAATAGTCGCCGACGCGGAAGACGAGTTCGAACGTCCCGACCTGCGCCGCCGCCGCGCCGATCAGCGGCGCGTCCGTGCGCCCGTCGGCGTTGGTCGTCGTGCGCAGGATTTCGCGCCGGGCGCCGTCGCCCTCGATCGCCCATAATTCGATGGCGACCCCTTCGGCCGGCCCGCCGCGCACCGTGTCGAGAACATGGGTCGAGAGCCCGGCCATCGCTTTCCCCTCAGACGGACAGGCGACCATAGAACGCCGCCGCGGCCGAGGAAAGCCGCGCCGCCTGCGCCGCCGGCATGGCTGGACCGCCATGGGCAAGATTGCCATATTGACTGGCCCGTGACATGAGGACCGCGCTGGAAAATTCGGCGCGCCGGAAGGCAGGGGGAGCGAGCATGACCGAGGCCGAACGGGGCGACAGCGCCGAATTGCGCGAATGGCTCGATGCGCTCGATTCGGTCGAGGCGTTCGAGGGGATGGACCGCGCGGACGAACTGCTCGAAGCGGTCGTCACCTCGGCGCGGCGCAAGGGCGCGCGGCTGCCGTTCGCCGCCAACACCGCCTATGTCAACACGATCCATCCGCAGGACCAGCCGCCCTACCCCGGCGACCGCAGGATGGAATCGGCGATCCGCCACGCGATTCGCTGGAACGCCGTCGCCATCGTCATCAAGGCCAACAAGGAATCGTCCGAACTCGGCGGCCATATCGCCAGCTACCAATCGGCCGCGACGCTCTACGACACCGGCTTCACCCATGTCTGGCGGGCGGCGAGCGAGACGCACGGCGGCGACCTCGTCTATTTCCAGGGCCATATTTCGCCGGGGATCTACGCGCGCGCCTTTCTCGAGGGCCGCCTCAGCGAGGAGCAATTGCTGAACTTCCGCCAGGAGGTCGAGGGCAAGGGGCTGTCCTCCTATCCCCATCCCTGGCTGATGCCCGACTTCTGGCAGTTCCCGACCGTCTCCATGGGTCTCGGCCCCCTCATGGCGATCTACCAGGCCCGTTTCCTGCGCTATCTGCACGGCCGCGAAATCGCCGACACCGCCGACCGCAAGGTCTGGGCCTTCTGCGGCGACGGCGAGATGGACGAGCCGGAATCGCTCGGGGCGATCTCGCTCGCCGGACGCGAGAAGCTCGACAACCTCATCTTCGTCATCAACTGCAACCTGCAGCGGCTCGACGGGCCGGTGCGCGGCAACGGCAAGATCGTCCAGGAGCTCGAGGCCGATTTCCGCGGCGCGGGCTGGAACGTCATCAAATGCCTGTGGGGCTCGGGGTGGGACCAGCTGCTGGCGCGCGACCGGTCCGGCAAGCTGCGCCAGCTGATGGAGGAATGCGTCGACGGCGAATACCAGGATTTCAAGTCCAAGAACGGCGCCTACATCAGGGAGAAGTTCTTCGGCCGCTATCCGGAGACCGCCGCGATGGTCGCCGACTGGACCGACGACCAGATCTGGGCGCTGACCCGCGGCGGCCACGATCCGGTCAAGGTCTACGCCGCCTACAAGGCGGCGGTCGAGCACAGGGGCCAGCCGACCGTCATCCTCGCCAAGACCGTCAAGGGTTACGGCATGGGCGAGGCGGGCGAGGGTCAGATGATCGCCCATCAGCAGAAGAAGCTCGGCGATCACGCGCTGCGCGCGTTCCGCGACCGCTTCCACGTGCCGATCGCCGACGAGGATCTCGGCAAGGTCCCGTTCCTCCGCTTTCCCGAGGACAGCGAGGAAATGAGATACATGCGCGCGCATCGCGAGGCGCTCGGCGGCTACCTGCCCGCGCGCCGCCGCGCGAGCGCGCCGCTGGAGATTCCGCCGCTGGCGGCCTTCGACGCGCTGTTGAAGGCGACCGCCGAGGGGCGCGAGATTTCGACGACCATGGCCTTCGTGCGCATCATGACGACGCTGTTGCGCGACAAGGCGATCGGCCAGCGCATCGTGCCGATCGTGCCCGACGAGAGCCGCACCTTCGGCATGGAGGGCCTGTTCCGGCAGATCGGCATATTCAGCCAGGTCGGCCAGCTCTACCGGCCGCAGGACGCCGACCAGCTGATGTATTACCGCGAGGACCCCAAGGGCCAGATCCTCCAGGAGGGCATCAACGAGCCCGGCGCGATGGCCTCGTTCATCGCCGCGGGCACCTCCTATTCGACTTCGAACTGCCCGATGATCCCGTTCTATATCTACTATTCCATGTTCGGCTTCCAGCGCGTCGGCGACCTCTGCTGGGCGGCCGGCGACATGCGCGCGCGCGGCTTTCTCATCGGCGGCACCTCGGGCCGCACGACGCTGAACGGCGAGGGACTCCAGCACGAGGACGGCCACAGTCACGTGCTCGCCTCGACCATCCCCAATTGCATCAGCTACGACCCGACCTACGCCTACGAACTGGCGGTCATCGTCCAGTCCGGCCTGAAGCGGATGTACGCCGACAACGAGGACGTCTATTTCTACATCACGACGCTCAATGAGAATTACGCCCATCCCGCCATGCCCGAGGGCGCCGAGGCCGGCATCCTCGCCGGCATGTATCTCCTGCGCAGCGTCGAGGCGCAGAAGAAGGGGCCGCGCCTGCGGCTGCTCGGCTCCGGGGCGATCCTGCGCGAGGTCGAGGCCGCGGCGGCGCTGCTCGCCGATGATTTCGGCGTGTCGAGCGAGATCTGGAGCGTGACGAGCTTCACCCAATTGCGCCGCGAGGGTCTCGAGGTCGAACGCTGGAACATGCTGCATCCCGAGGCCGAGCCGCGCATCTCCCATGTCGAGAAATGCCTCGGCAAGGGCGTCGGGCCGGTCGTCGCGGCGACCGACTACATGAAGGCGATCCCCGACGGCGTCCGGCCCTTCGTCCCCGCGCGCTTCAAGGCGCTCGGCACCGACGGGTTCGGACGCTCGGACTACCGGCGCCGCCTGCGCTCCTTCTTCGAAGTGGACCGACATCACGTCGCCGTCGCCGCGCTGAAATCGCTCGCCGACGACCAGATGCTGCCGTCGAGGACGGTGACGGAGGCGATCAAGCGCTACAAGATCGACCCGGAGCGGGCGAGCCCGGCGCTGAGCTGACCGCGCCCCAGTTTTCCCGAGACGATCGCGCAAGGAGAAGCGCCCGTGGCCAACACCATCGACGTGACGGTTCCCGACATCGGCGACTACAAGGACGTGCCGATCATCGAAATCCTCGTCAAGCCCGGCGATTTCGTCAAAGCCGACGCCTCGCTGGTGACGCTCGAATCCGACAAGGCGACGATGGACGTGCCCGCGCCCAAGGCGGGAACGGTGCGCGAGATCCTCGCCCGGATCGGCGACAAGGTCGCGATGGGCTCGCTGATCCTGCGCCTCGAGGAGGCGAACGGCGCCGCCGGACCGGCCGCGTCGAAGCCGGCGCCGGCCGCGGCGCCCGCGCCGACGCCGGCAACGCCGGCGGCCGCCCCGCCGGTGGCGGCGACGCCCGCCGCGCCGGTGGCCGCGACGCCCGCCGCGCCCGAGAAGGCCGCCGGACCGGCGCTCGCCGATTTCTCCGGCGTCAATGCGGGGCCGGCGGTGCGCCGGCTGGCGCGCGAACTCGACATCGACCTGGCCGGTCTGCGCGGCACCGGCGAGAAGGGCCGCATCACCCGCGACGACGTCAAGGCGGCGCTGTCCGGCGGCGGGGCGGGCGGCGGCTCCGGCGGGACGGGGCTGCCGGAAATCCCCGCGGTCGATTTCGCCAAATTCGGACCGGTCGAGACCAAGCCGCTTTCGCGCATCAAGCGCATTTCAGGGCCGCGGCTGCACGCGTCCTGGGTCAACATTCCCCATGTCACCCACAGCGACGACGCCGACATCACCGATCTCGACGCCTTCCGCAAGGGCCTCGACGACGAGGCGAAGGCGGACAAGAAGGCGCCCTACCGCGTCTCGCTGCTGCCGCTCCTCATGAAGGCGGCGGTGCCGGCGCTGAAGGCGTTCCCGATCTTCAACGCCTCGCTGACGCCGGCCAAGGACGCGCTGGTCCTGAAGAACTATTGGCACATCGGCGTCGCCGTCGACACGCCGGACGGGCTCGTCGTCGCCGTCGTGCGCGACGTCGACAAGAAAGGCGTGATCGAACTCGCCCGCGAACTCGGCGCGCTCTCCGCCAAGGCGCGCGAGGGCAAGCTGTCGCCGGCCGAGATGCAGGGCGCGAGCTTCACCATCTCCTCGCTCGGCGGCATCGGCGGCACGGCGTTCACGCCGATCGTCAACGCGCCCGAGGTGGCGATCCTCGGCGTCGTGCGGTCGAAGACGGCGCCGGTCTGGGACGGCAAGGCCTTCGTTCCGCGCCTGATGCTGCCATTGTGCCTGTCGTACGATCATCGCGTCATCGACGGCGCGGCGGCGGCGCGTTTTTCGCGCCATCTCGTCGCGATCCTCGAGGACATGCGCCGCGTCCTCCTCTGAGCGGGCCGGCGCGGCAAGGGAAAGACGGCTGCAATGGCGCGTGACATCAGACTGCCCGACATCGGCGACTTCAAGGATGTGCCGATCATCGAAATCCACATCCGGCCCGGCCAGACCGTCGCCAAGGAAGAGGTGATCCTCACGCTCGAATCCGACAAGGCGACGCTCGACGTTCCCTCGCCCGAGGCCGGCGTGATCGGCGCGGTGAAGGTGAAGGTCGGCGACCGGGTCAGCGAGGGCGCGCTGCTCGCGACGCTCGAGGGCGCAGCCGCGGCCGACGCGCCCGCAGCGGCGGCGACGCCAGCCGCCTCGAAGCCCGCGCCCGCCCCCGCCCCCGCGCCGACCCCGACGGCCAAGGCCGACATCGAATGCGACGTCGTCGTGCTCGGCGCCGGCCCAGGCGGCTACACCGCCGCTTTCCGGGCGGCCGATCTCGGCCGGAAGGTCGCGATCGTCGACCGGCGCCCGACGCTCGGCGGCGTGTGCCTCAACATCGGCTGCATTCCGTCCAAGGCGCTGCTCCATGCGGCCAAGGTGATCGACGACGCGAGCGCCTTCGCCGACCATGGCCTCGCCTTCGGCGCGCCTAGGATCGACGCGGACAAGCTGCGCGGCTGGAAGGACGGCGTCGTCAAGCGCCTGACCGGCGGCCTGACGGCGCTCGCGCGCCAGCGCAAGGTCACCGTGGTCTCCGGCGAGGGAAAGTTCAGTTCGCCCGATATGCTCGTCGTCGCCACGCCGGAGGGCGACAAGACGATCGCGTTCAAGAATGCGATCATCGCGGTGGGTTCCGAGCCGGCGGCGCCCGGATTCATCCCCAGGGATCCGCGCATCTGGGACTCGACCAGCGCTCTCGAAATCTCGACGATTCCCAAACGGTTGCTGGTGCTGGGGGGCGGCATCATCGGGCTCGAAATGGCGACGGTCTATCATGCGCTGGGCTCGAGGATCACCGTCGTCGAGCTGATGGACCAGTTGATCCCCGGCGCCGATCGCGACGTCGTCGCCCCGCTCGCCAAGCGGATCGGCAAGCTCTACGAGAAGATCCTGCTGAAGACGAAAGTGACCGCGGTCGAGGCGAGGCCCGACGGGTTGCATGTGACCCTGGAAGGCGAAGGCGGCAAGACGAGCGACGTGTTCGATGCGATGCTGGTGTCGGTCGGGCGCCGGCCGAACGGCGGTTCGATCGGCGCGCAGGCGGCGGGCGTGGCGGTCGACGAGCGCGGCTTCATCGCCGTCGACAAGCAGATGCGCACCAATGTCGGCCACATATTCGCGATCGGCGACGTTGTGGGTCAGCCGATGCTCGCGCACAAGGCGACCCACGAGGGCAAGGTCGCCGCGGAAGTGGCGAGCGGCCACAAGAGCTCGTTCGACGCCAAGGCGATTCCCTCCGTCGCCTACACCGACCCGGAAATCGCCTGGGTCGGCGTCACCGAGAACGAGGCGAAGGCGAAGGGCCTCAGGTTCGGCAAGGCGATCTTCCCCTGGGCGGCGAGCGGCCGCTCGCTCGCGCTCGGACGCGACGAGGGCCAGACCAAGACGATTTGGGACGAGGAGAGCGGCCGGCTGATCGGCTGCGGCATCGTCGGGCCGCAGGCCGGCGACATCATCGCCGAAGCGACGCTGGCGATCGAGATGGGCGCCGACGCGGAGGACGTCGGCCTCACGATCCACCCGCATCCGACCCTTTCGGAGACCTTCGCCATGTCGGCCGAAGCCTTCGCCGGGACGCTTACCGACCTCTACATGCCGAAGAAGAAATAGCGGCGGGCCGGGCTGCGCTCATGGCTTCGGCGTGGCGGAGGGAGCGCCGGCCCCGGCGGCGGGTTGCGGACCGGCTTCGAAATTGCTGCCGCTCTCCATCTCCAGGCAGGTCAGCATCTCGACATAGCTCGCCTCGAGCCCCTTCGGCTCGGCGCAGGTCGTGCGGGCCTCGGCCGAAAACGTCGTCCAGCGCCGCTTCAGTTCGTCGCGCGCCGACGCCTCGTCATTCACGCAGCTCTGGAACGCGCCCGCCCGCTCCTCGGGCAACGCGGCGTCGCGCGCGCTCTGGCAGATCCTTTGCGGGTCGGTCGTCGGCGGGAATGCGGCCAAGGCCGCCAGAACAAGAACAGGAATCATCGCAAACCTCCACCCTTGCGCGCTTCGTCTCCGCACGGCGACGACCGCGGACCGCCACCTGCCGGTCGCCGCACCGATAACCTCGCCGATTATCGGGCGCTCCGGCGCGCGTCGCAAGGTCTCGAGGGGTCAGGCCGCGCCTGTGGCCGAGGCGGGCGCCTTTCCGGGGCCGCGCGCCGCGGCGGCGGGTTCGCGCCAGACCGGGCGGGTGACGTCGACGCGCATGCAACGGCCCATCTGGGCGACGGCGATCCTGCCCGCGTCATCCTCGGTCTCGGCTTCGATGATCGCCGTCCGCGCCGCCGGCCCGGATCTGTCGATCCTGTCGAAATAGAAGGCGTGCCAGGTCAATTTCGCCATCCTGTGTCCTCCCTCCGCAACGGCGTGCCCAAAACGCGGGCGCCCGCCCCGGGTTCCGGGCGCCCCTCGCGGCGGAACTCGTCGCGCGCGGCGCCGCCTGCGATCGTCTCACCCATCGATGACCGCCAGCAGGTCCTTGGCGTCGACCGGCTGGCCGGCCGCGACGAACACCTGGCTGACCGTGCCGTCGCGCGGCGCATGAAGCGCGGTCTCCATTTTCATCGCCTCCATCGTCAGCAGCAGATCGCCCGCCTTGACCCGCTGGCCCGGCTTGATCGCGAGCGTCGAAACCGCGCCGGGCATCGGCGCGGCGACATGGGCCTCGTTGCCCTCCTCCGCCTTGCGCCGGGCCGGCAGCGCGGACATGGCGGCGCGGTTGGGCACCTTGACCATGCGCGGCTGGCCATTGAGTTCGAAGAAGACGCGCACCTGACCCTCCTCGTCGGCGTCGCCCACCGCCTGAAGCCGCACGACCAGCGACTTGCCCTTTTCGATCGCGAAGCTCGTCTCGTCGCCGACCTGCATGCCGTAGAAGTAGATCGGCGTCGGCAGCGCCGAGACCGGGCCGTATCTGCGCTCCGCGCCCGCGAAATCCGCGAACACCTTGGGATAGAGCAGATGGGACGACAGCTCGCGCTCGTCGATGCGCCGCCCCAGGCGCTTCTCCGCCTCCGCCCGCTGGGCCGGGAGATCCGCATCGCTCAGCAATGCGCCCGGGCGCGCGGTCGAGGCGTCCTCGCCCTTCAGCGCCTTCCTCTGCAGCGGCTCCGGCCAGCCGCCCGGAGGCTGGCCGAGATCGCCCCGCAACATTTCGACGACCGAGCCGGGAAAGGCGATCTCGCGCGCGGGATCAAGCACGTCGGCCGGCGTCAGCTCCTGCGCGACCATCATCAACGCGAGATCCCCGACCACCTTGGAAGACGGCGTCACCTTGACGATGTCGCCGAACAGCTCGTTGGCGTCGCGATAGGCCTTGGCGATGTCGTGCCAGCGCGCCTCGATGCCGAGCGAGCGCGCCTGTTCCTTGAGATTGGTGAACTGGCCGCCGGGCATTTCGTGGAGATAGACTTCTGAGGCGCCCGACTTCAGATCGCTCTCGAAGGCCGCGTACTGCGTGCGCACGGCCTCCCAGTAGAAGCTGATCCGGCGAATCGCCTCGGGGTCGAGCCCGCTGTCGCGCTCGGTGTGCCTGAGCGCTTCGACGAGCGAGCCGAGGCAGGGCTGCGATGTCGTGCCCGACATGGCGTCCATCGCCGCGTCGATCGCGTCGACGCCGGCGTCCACCGCGGCGAGCACGCTCGCGCTCGAGATCCCCGAGGTGTCGTGGGTGTGCAGGTGGATCGGCAGCCCGACCTCCTCCCGCAGCGCCTTGACCAGGACCCGCGCGGCGGCGGGCTTCAGCAGGCCGGCCATGTCCTTGAGGCCGAGGATGTGGCAGCCCGCCTTCTCCAACTGCCTGGCGAGGCCGACGTAATAGGTCAGCGAGTATTTCGCGCGGTCGGGATCGAGGATGTCGCCGGTGTAGCAGACGGCGCCTTCGGCGAGTTTGCCCGCCTCGCGCACCGCGTCGATCGAGACGCGCATGTTCTCGACCCAGTTGAGGCAATCGAAGATGCGGAACAGGTCCATGCCCGCCTCCGCGGCCTGGGCGACGAAGTGGCGCACGACATTGTCGGGATAGTTGGTGTAGCCGACGCCGTTGGCGCCACGCAGCAGCATCTGGGTGAGGAGGTTGGGGACCCGCTCGCGCAACAGCGCGAGGCGCTCCCAGGGGTCCTCGGTGAGGAAGCGCATGGCGACGTCGAAAGTCGCCCCGCCCCAGCATTCCAGCGAAAGCAGTTGCGGCAGGGCCGCCGCATAGGCGCCGGCGATCGCGACGAGGTCATGGGTCCGCATCCGGGTGGCGAGCAGGGACTGATGCGCGTCGCGCATCGTCGTGTCGGTGACGAGGACGCGCTTCTGCTCGCGCATCCAGGCCGCGAACTTCTCGGGACCGATCCAGGCGAGGCGCTGCCTGGTCCCCGGGGGCGCCGCGGCGCCGGCGAAGGCGGGCGGCTCGGGCTTGCGGGCCTGGGCGGGCGGCCTCGCCCGGCCCCTGGTCTCGGGATGGCCGTTGACGGTGACGTCGGCGATGTAGGTCAGCAGCTTGGTCGCGCGGTCGCGTCGCTTCTTGGCGGCGAACAGTTCCGGCGTCTCGTCGATGAACCGCGTGGTGTAGTCGCCGGCGCGGAATCTTGGATGGTTCAGCAGCGCCTCGAGGAAGATCAGATTGGTCGCGACGCCGCGGATCCGATATTCGCGCAGGGCGCGATCCATCCGCGCGATGACCTCCTCGGGCGACGGCGCCCAGGCCGTCACCTTCTCGAGCAGCGGATCGTAGAACCGCGTGACGACCGCCCCCGAATAGGCGGTGCCGCCGTCGACCCGGATGCCGAAGCCGAAGGCGCCGCGATAGGCGGTGATCCGGCCGTAGTCGGGAATGAAGCTGTTTTCGGGATTTTCGGTCGTGATGCGGCACTGCAGGGCGTGGCCGTTGAGCCCGATGAGGGCTTGCGCCGGAATGCCGGTCTCCTCGAGCCGGCCGAGGCGGCCGCCCTCGAGAATCCTGATCTGCGCCTTGACGATGTCGAGCCCGGTCACCTGTTCGGTGACGGTGTGCTCCACCTGAATGCGCGGGTTGACCTCGATGAAGTAGAAGGCGCCGGTGTCGGCGTCCATGAGGAACTCGACCGTTCCGGCGCCGACATAGGCGGTCGCGCGGCCGATCGCGAGCGCGGCGTCGCAAAGCTTCCCGCGCGTCTCCTCGCCCAGATAGGGCGCAGGCGCGCGCTCGATGACCTTCTGGTTGCGCCGCTGGATCGAGCAGTCGCGCTCGAAGAGGTGGACGAGATTGCCGTGGGTGTCGCCGAGCAGCTGGACCTCGATATGGCGCGCCCGCTGGACGAGCTTCTCCAGATAGACTTCATCCTTGCCGAAGGCGGCCTTCGCCTCCCGCCTCGCCGAACGCACGGCGTCCAGCAGCTTGGATTCCTCGGCGATCGGGCGCATGCCGCGCCCGCCGCCGCCCCACGACGCCTTCAGCATCACGGGATAGCCGACCTCGAGGGCGAGGCGCTTGATCGCCTCGTCGTCGTCGGGCAGCGGCCCGGTCGCCGGCATGACCGGCGCGCCGACCGAGACGGCGAGATTGCGCGCGGCGACTTTGTTGCCGAGCGTGCGCATCGTATGCGGCTGCGGCCCGACGAAGACGATCCCGGCGGCGGCGCAGGCCTCGGCGAATTCCGGGCTCTCCGACAGGAAGCCGTAGCCTGGGTGGATCGCATCGGCCTTGGCGGCGACCGCGACGCGGATCACCTCGGCGATCGAAAGATAGGCCTCGAGCGGTCCGAGCCGCAACTCGCCCGAAGCGCCGCGCCCCACCTGATAGGCCTCGTCCGCCTTGAAGCGGTGCAGCGAGAGCTTGTCCTCCTCCGCGTAGATCGCGATCGTGTGGATGCCGAGCTCGGCCGCGGCGCGAAAGACGCGAATTGCGATTTCGCTGCGATTGGCGACCATGAGACGCCGGATCGGCGCCGGCGTCGCGAAATCTGACGTCATGTCAGGGTCACCTCGGGTTCGGCGGCGCGGCGGGTCCGGGCGGGGGCGACTTCGAGAGCCGAAGGCCGGTTGCAGCGTAAAATCAATGCAATCCCGGCGCCAGCGCCTCGCGGCCGTCGCTTCCGGCCGCCGCCGGCCCGATCATGATCTGAATCAAGGCGCGGCGGGGCGAGACGGGATATCAAGCCCATGCGAATCCATGTCGGCCCGATCGACCGGAGGACGTTATGCAGGTCAAGCACGCGATGACGAACCATGTCGTCGGGATTCAGGCGGAGGCCAGCATCGACCAGGCGATCGAGATCATGCTGAGATCGCGGATCAGCGCCCTGCCGGTGTTCGACGCCAAGGGTTCCCTGGTCGGCATCCTCAGCGAGGGCGACCTGCTGCGGCGCGCCGAGCTCGGCACGAGTCGGGAGCGCCCGCGCTGGCTGGAATTCGTGCTCGGCCCCGGCCGGTTCGCGGCCGACTACGTCCACGCCCACGGCCGCAAGGTCGACGAAGTGATGACGCGCGAGGTGGTGACGATCGCGGAAACCGGGACGCTCGAAGAGGCGGTGGATCTCATGAACCGGCACCGCGTCAAGCGCCTGCCGGTCATGGCCAATGGCTTCGTCGTCGGGGTCCTCGCGCGCGCCGACCTGCTGCGCGCGCTCGCCGCGCTGCTGCCGGCGCGGACCGGCAAGGGCGCCGACGCCGACATCCGCGCCGAGATCGTGGCCCAGTTGCAACGGCAGCCCTGGGCGCCGATCGCCTCGATCCAGGTCGACATCCGCGAAGGCGTCGCCGAGCTGCGCGGGGCGCTTTCCGACACCCGGCAGCGCGACGCGATCAAGGTCATCGTCGAGAACACGCCGGGAGTGACCGCGATCCACGACCATATGTTCTGGGTGGAGCCGAACACAGGCGCCTATCTGCTGTCGGCCGAGGACGAGCAGGCGCAGAAGACCTCGGCGTGAGCTGGCGCGATCGGATGGGCGGCGATCGTCAGAGGCCGGGCGGCGGCCCGCGCGGCGCGGGCATCAACGTCCGCGCGGCCGAAACCGTCGAGTCCGGATCGCCCGACGCATCCAGCCTGATCCAGCCGACCGCCTCGCTCGCCATCGCCTCCTGCGCTTCGACGACCGCGGCGTCGGCGTCGGAAGCGTCGCCGCGCCGCGCGCCCACCCGATCGCGGCGGACCGACAGCGGCGCATCGAGCCACAGGCCGATGAACGCGGCGCCGGCCTCCCGCGCGGCGCGCTCGCTCGCCAGGCGTTCGTCGGCGCGCGCCTGCACGGCGTCGAGCACGACGCTCTGGCCCGCCCGCAATGCGAGCGTCGCCTCGCGCCAGAGGCGCCCATAGACTTGCGCACTGACGCCGGCGCCATAGGCGGCGCCCGGCAGTCGCCGAGTCTCCGCCACGCCGAACAGCCGCTTGCGTTCGAGGTCGCTGCGCAGCAGCGCCGCGCCCGGCGCGCGGCCGAGTTCCGGGGCGAGTTCCGCCGCGAGCCGGCTCTTGCCGGCGCCGGAGAGGCCGCCGAACGCGACCAGGTGGACGGGCGCCGGCGCGAGAAATTCCTCGGCGAACCAGAAATAGCGGCGCGCGGCCGCCGCCGCGCGGTCGCGCGCGGCGCCCTGGAGATGCGCCAGGCCGGCCGCGACGACCTTGGCGCGGATCGCCGAACGGATGGAAAGAAAGATCGGCAGCGCGGCGAGGCCGGAAAGCTGCGCCGGGTCGCTCGCGGCGAGGTAGCGGTTGAGGACGAGATTGGCGGCGCGGCGCAGGCCGCGCTCCTCGAGGTCCATCAGCAGGAAGGCCAGATCGTAGAGCACGTCGCCGCTGGCGATCGAATCGTCGAATTCGATCGCGTCGAACAGCACGGGCTCGCCGTCGATCAGCGCGATATTGCCCAGATGCAGGTCGCCGTGGCAGCGGCGCACCCAGCCCGCGCGCCCGCGCGCGACCAGCAGATCGCGCACGCTCGCCAGATTCGCGCGCGCGTCGACCGCGAGGCGCCGCGCCCGCCCGGGCTCGAACAAGCCGGGATCGCGCGCGAACGCGGCCTCGTTCTGGTCGAGATAGGATTCGAGCGCGCGGGTCGCCGCCTCGCCGTCGCGCGGCGGCGCGCGCCGGTGCGACGCGAGGATCGCGCCCGCGAGCCGCTCGATCAGCGCCTGCCGCAGCGCGCCGCGGTCGGCCAGCCGGTCGAACGTCGCCTCCTCGTCGAACCGGCGCATGTGGACGGCCCATTCGACCGCGTCCCCCGCGCCGCCGAGCGCGAGGCCCTGCGGTCCGCGCACGATCGGAACGACGCCGAGATAGACGCCCGGCGCATTGTCGCGATTGACCACGAGTTCGTGTTCGCAGGCGATGCGGCGCCGCTCGAGGGTCGAGAAATCCATGAAGGAAAAGCGCACCGCGCGCTTGACTTTGTACGCCTCCTCGCCGGCGAGGAACACCACCGCCCCATGGGTGTCGATGCGCCGAACCGGCGCGCCGCGCGCAAAGCCGGCGGGGTCGGCGAGGAAGGCGAAAACCTCGCCCTGCCCGGCGGCGTCGAGGGGTCCTGTCCGGCTCATCGGCGTCCTCTCGCGCGCGGCGACGCCCGGAGCGGGGCGGTCCGTCTCGCAGGTTCACGGGGATGCGCGCCGCGCCCCCCGGCAGATGTTGCGGAACACCAAAGACGAAGCGGACGCGATGGACCTTGATCGATCGCAAGCGTCGCTGATCCGCCGCAATTTCACAGCCCGACCCGGCACGTCACGCCCGCTGCCCGTCGTCGATCGGCATCGCCGCGAGCAGGTGGCGTTGCAGTTTGCCGGTCGCGCTGCGCGGGAGGTCGCGGGCGGCGAGAAATTGGACGTATCGCGGGCGCTTGTAGCCGGCGAGGCGGTCGCGGCACCAGGCGACGATCTCCGCGGCGTCGACCGAGTGATCGGGGCGCAACGCGATCGCGGCCTTGATGGTCTCGCCCCAATGCGGATCCGGCACGCCGAACACGCAGACCTCCTGGACCGCGGGATGCCCGGCGATCGCGGCCTCGACCTCGGCGGGATAGACGTTCTCACCGCCGGTCTTGATCAGATATTTCTTCCGATCGACGAACACGAGCGTCCCGTCCGCCTCCCGGCGCAGCAGGTCGCCGGTGTGCAGCCAGCCGCCCCGGAACGCCTCGGCGGTCGCCGCTTCGTCTTCCAGATAGCCCGACATCACGCTCGGGCCGCGAACGACGCATTCGCCGGGAACTCCGTCGGGGGCCTCGTTCATCGCCTCGTCGACGATGCGCACGTCCATCAGCGGCGCGGGACGCTTGCGCAGGCTCGGCGTCTCGCCGGGGCGGACGAGTCCGTGCGCGAGCAGATAGCTCGCCTCGCTCTGGCCGAACGCGTCGTAGAAGGCGATGTCGCAAGCCGAGGCGAGCTGCGCGACGATACCGGGCATCATGTTCGCATAGCCGATCGCGAAGCGCAGGCTCGACAGATCGTAGTCGCCGCGCCGGGGGTGGTTCAGGAAATCGGTGAGCACGCCCGGCAGCAGCAGCGTCCAGGTGAGCCGGTCGCGCGCGATCATCCGGAACATCGTCTCGACGTCGGCGCGGCGCAGCGTCGCGAATATCCCGCCCGAGATCAGCGTCGCGTAGAGCGACTCGTCGCCGCCGCAATGGTACAGCGGCAGCCAACCGACGAAGCCGTCGCGCGCATCGAGGCCGAACCATTGCGCGAGCCGCAGGCCACGGACCGCCGCCGCGCGCTGGCTGATCATCGCGCCTTTCGGCCGGCCGGTGGTGCCGCTCGTGAACAGCACGTTGTGGATGTCCTCGGGCTCGGCGACCCACGGCGGCTCAGCCGACGAAGCGCCGGCGAGAAGGTCCAGCCACGAGGTGAAATCCTCGCTCGCGTCGAAGCCGATCCAGTGGGCGATCCCGGGCGTGGCCTCGCGGATTCTCCGGGCGATCGGGGCCATCGGACCGGAGACGAGGACGGCGGAAACGCGTCCGACGCCGAGGCAATGGCGCAGTTCGTCCACATGCAGCCGGATGTTGAGCGTCACGGCGGTGACGCCGAGCGCGGCGACGGCCGCATAGGCGACGACATATTCCGGCCGCGTCTCCGAGAGGATCGCGATCCGGTCGCCGCGCCGCAGGCCCAGACCCGCGAGCGCATCGGCGAGCCGCCAAGCCCGGTCGCGCAACTCGGCGTAGGTGATCGTCTCGTCCTCTGAAGTCACCGCGACGCGGTCGGCGAACAGCGCGAAGGCGCGCCGGAAGACGCCGTCGATGCCGACGCCGGAGGCGGCGGCGACCGCGGCGCTGGCCGTCAACTCGGTCATGGCTTCCTCTGGCTTCCGGACTGGGGCGTCGCCCAAGAACAACGGAATCGATCCGAGCGCAACTGTCCCGGTCCGCGGCGCCGCCGCCGCCGCGGGCGCTCGCGCCCGGCCGGCGTCGAGGCGCGCCGCTCGTTCACGCACCCGCGTCCAGCGACCTCCCGAACGCCTCCTGGTAGCGCTCCGCCAGCGTCGCGGCGCTGCGCTTGGCGGGGAGCCATTCGGTCTCGTCGTCGGAATGGGCCATGACTTCAAAGTACAGCCTCGGCACTTCGTGCAGATAATGAATTTCGCGCAGCGCCAGACGCTGGCGCCGGATGTTTTCGACCCCGAACCGCCTCAGCAGGAACGGGTAGCATTTGAGCTCGGTGATGAGGATCACGATCTTGTGCTCGGCCCGGGTGGGATCGAACTCGACGAGGTCGTCGACCGCCTTGCGCGCGCTCTCGTAGGAAAGGTAGAGCAGGTAGATCGCGTTGATCAGCGCGCCGCGCCAGGGGTCCGGTTCGGCGTCGTCGTCGGGCGGCGGGACGCCCGGGCGCGGCGGCGCCAGGATCGCGAGCCTGCGCTGCGCATCGCGCAGCGCCTTCATGTAGGTGTAAAATTCCGTGATGTTGTTGACGACCGAAGCCTCGAGCACCTGCAGGTCGCGCGCATTGCTCTGGAAGACCGGGAAATAGTCCTCGCTGGAGACGAAGCCGGCGGCGCCCGAGGCGCGCGCGCCGTCCGCCGTGGCGGCGCCTTCGACGGGCGGGGACTGGAACTGATCGACGTAGCGCTTGCCGATGTCGAAGATCGTGCCGACGCGGCACAGCGTGCTGATCTCGCCGGCGAACAGGTCGACGACGCCGAGCCGGGCGCTGCCGGTCTGATAGGCCCAGGCGATCGCGGCGCCGCACAGCGTCGCGATCGTGCCGAGATAGCCGAGATTGTTGAGAAAGAAATGGACCGCCCTGGCGGCGCGATGCGAGCCGCACTGGGCGACGCCGCCGGGGCACGGCTCATAGAATTGCTCGAAGGCGGTCACCGACGCGATGATCAGCACGATCGGAACGGAAACCACGAGCAGCAGCCGCGCCATCCGGAAGATCACCTGGACGTCGGCGAGGTGCCGGGAGCGAAAGAAGCGGAACAGGGTCGAGGCCGCTTCCTCCGACGAAAGCTCGGAGGCGGCGAGCGGACCCATCGCCCGCCAGAGGACCTCCGGCGATGATCGCCACCCGCCGCGCGGGCCCCGATCGGTGGTCCAGCGATCCATGATCTCGCCCCCTTCCGGTCATTTCTGGTCGCGATCGGCGCGCGCCGATGCGAGCCCAGGCTCCCCGCCGCGCCCCGCGCCTGGCGCGCGAAATTCGAGACGCCCGGAGCGCGCGGCCCGCGGATCCGAACATAGCAGAGCGTCCCATGACGGTCGCGCCGCCGGACGTCCGTCGAAGCCGGACGCCGGCCCGTCTCAGGTCGTCTGCGTCACCTTGCGCAGGTGCGGCGGGTTGTCGGGGTCGCGGCCGAGAGCGCGGGCGGCGGCTTCGACGATTCCGTAGAAACGGTGCAGCATGACGATCGGCGTCAATACGGGATGGCCGGCGGCTGGAACGGCGAGCGCCGCGCCCGGCGCGGGATCGGCGTCGATCCGCAGCACGCGCGCGCCCATGCCGGCGAGCCGCGCCAGCGTCTCGGCGAAGCCGTCGCGCGCCGCGTCCTGCGGCGCGAAGGCGATGACGGGAAAGCCGGGCGCGATCACCCCGGCGGGGCCGTGGAGCACTTCGGCCGAGGAAAAGGCCTCGGCGTGGATCGCGCAGGTCTCCTTGAGCTTCAGCGCGGCCTCGGCGGCGATCGCGAAAGTCGCGCCGCGCCCGATCACAAACGCCGAACGCGCGGCGGCGATTTCGGCGACCAGGGCGGGCGGCGGCGGCGGGTTGCGGTCGCCGAGCGCCGCCGGCAGCGCCGCGAGCGCCGCCGCCAGCGACGGGTCGCCGGCCCAGCCCGCGACCAGCGCCGCGCCGGCGACCAGCGCGGCGATCATCGACTTGGTCGCCGCCACCGATCGCTCCGGCCCCGCGTGCAGCGGCAGCAGCAGGCTCGCGCCCGCCGCGACGGGGGAATCCACCTCGTTGACCAGCGCGACCGTCAGCGCGCCGGCGCGACCCGCCGCCGCCTGCAGCGCGACGATGTCGGGGCTGCGGCCCGATTGCGAGATCGTAATCGCCAACGCGCCGTCGAGTCGCAGCGGCGCGTCGTAGAGCGAGGCGATCGAGGGACCGATCGAGGCGCAGGGAACGCCGAGCGCGACCTCGACGAGATATTTCAGATAGAGCGCGGCGTGGTCGGAACTGCCGCGCGCGATCGTCACCACGACGCGCGGGTCGCGCGCGCGCAGCAGCGCGGCGATCTTTGCGGTCGCCGCGGAATTGGCGGCGAGCTGGCGCGCGAGGATCGGTCCCGTCTGCGCGATTTCCCTGGCCATCAGCGAGGAACGAGCGCGCACGGGCGGCCTCTAGCTTCGGTTCTTGCGGGCGGCGGGCGACAGCGTCAGTTCGGAGACGAAGTCATAGGTGTCGGCGCGGTACAGCGAGCGGGTGAATTCGACGCAGCGCCCGTCGCCGAGATAGGCGATGCGCTGGATGAACAGCGCCGGGCTCTTCGGCGCGACGCCGAGCAGCGCGGCGTCGGAATCGTCGAGCAGGGTGGCGCGCAGCCGCTGCAGCCCGCGCACCGGCTTGAAATGGCGCGCCTCCAGCGCGTCATAGAGCGAGGCGCCGATCGCCTGGGGCTCGCCGATATAGCGCTGCGGCACCACGGCGTGCTCGATCGCCATCGGCACGTCGCTGGCGAGCCGCAGCCGCGACAGGCGGAAGATGCGCTCGCTGGGGCCGACGCCCAGCATCATCGCCTCCTCGGGCGTCGGCAGGTACAGGCCGCGCTCGAGCTCGCGCGAACCGGCGACGAGCCCGCGCAGCCGCATGTCCTCGGTGAAGCCGGTCAACCGCGACATGGGCTGGTCGACGCGCGGCAGCGCGCGGCGGATGAACGTGCCGGCGCCGTGGCGATGATAGAGCACGCCTTCGGCGACGAGTTCGACGATCGCGCGGCGTAGCGTCGTGCGCGAGACGTCGAGCAGCACGCAGAGCTCGCGCTCGCCGGGCAGGATTTCGGTGTCGGCGAAGCGCCCGCCCGTGATCTCGCGCTTCAGCGTCGAGACCACCGCGCGGTAGAGCGGCGATCGCGCCGGCGCCGCCTCGGCGAGGCTCATCGCGCGCTCCCGTCCGGCGCGTCGGGCAGGACGCCGCCGGCGAGCAGGATCGCGCCGTCGGTCGCGTCGAATCGCGGCCGCAGCAGCTCTGCGTTCAAATCGGGAGGAAGATGCGGACGGATGCTTTCGGCGAGGCCGCCGACCAGCGCGACCCGCTGCGCGCCGAGTTCGCGCACCGCGCCGGCGAGCGCGGCGAGCGCCGCGGCCGCGGCCCCGACGATTGCCCGTCCGACCGCATCGCCCTTGCCGGCCGCCTCGAGCACGGCCGGCGCAAAGGCGCCGTAGTCGCTCGGTTTGGCCGTCAGCGCCCATTGGAGCGCGACATGGGGATCGTCGGCGAACTGCCACATCAGAGCCTTGGTCAGCGGCGTCGCCGGCCCCAGGCCGTCGCAGGCGCGCAGCGCCGCGCGCAGGGCGTCGGCGCCGATGCGCGCCGCCGAACCGTCGTCGCCGAGCAGGAAGCCGCGCCCGCCGATCACGATCTCGCGCCCGCCGAGCCGCGCGATTCCCGCCGACCCGGTGCCGGCGATGACGATGCCGCCGTCGGCGCCGGCGTGGGCGCCCAGACAAGCGGTGACCGCGTCATTGGCGGCGCGGACGGCCTCGACGCCGTCGAGCGCGGCCAGGTCGGCGACGATGCGCGCCGCATCGGCGCCGGTCGAGAGGCCGGCGAGGCCGAGTCCCAGGACGAGGCGCGGCGCGGCGCGCTCGAGGCCCGCCTGCTGCAACGCGTCGATGATCGTGGAATGCACGACCGCGAGCGCGCCCGCATAGTCGAGATAGATGTTGGCGGCCGGGCCGACCGCCTGCGCGAGCATGGCGCCGGCGCAATCGCGCAGCCGGGCGCGGCAACGCGTCGCGCCGCCGTCGATGCCGAGGAAGAACCGCTCGTCCACCGCCGCCAGGACCCGCCTCCCACGCCGATCCGCCGCGACGCGCATCACCGATCAAACGTCGCTGGACAAGAGGTATACGATTGGTTAACGTTTAAGACAAGAGGTAGGAACCACTGGTTCTTTATCACGCGTTCGGGGCGAGCCCGGCGCTCTTGCAGTCTGGCGGGAGGGGGAATGGCCGAGGCGAACGAGGAAGGCGTCTGGGCCGGCCGGAGGGCGGGCTTGCCGCGCCGCCGCCGGCAGGCGGCCGGCTCGGGGCTGATCGGCCTGCTCGCCGGCGCGCCCGCATCCGCGCGCGGCGAATTGTTGGCACCGGGCCGCGGCCCGATCACTGGGAGAGCGAAATGACGAACAGGCGTAAATCCATCCTCGGCGTCGGGGCGGCGCTCGGCGCGCTGCTCGCCGGCCTCGGCGCCGCGCAGGCGGGCTCGCTGAAGATCGAGAGCTGGCGCAACGACGACGCCGACATCTGGAATTCGAAGATCATTCCCGCCTTCAACAAGCACTATCCCGACATCAAGGTCGAATTCTCGCCCTCCGCGCCGAAGGAATACAACGCCGCGCTCAACGCGCGCCTCGCCGGCGGCGCCGCGGGCGATCTCATCGCCTGCCGCCCCTTCGACGCCTCGCTCGACCTCTACAACAAGAAGAACCTCGACGGGCTCGACGACCTCGCCGGGATGGCGAACTTCTCCGACGTCGCCAAGGCCGCCTGGTCGACCGACGACGGCAAGACCACCTTCTGCGTGCCGATGGCCTCCGTCATCCACGGCTTCATCTACAACAAGGACGCGCTCGCCAAGGTCGGCGCCGAACCGCCGAAGACGACGGCGGAATTCCACGCGCTGCTCGACAAGCTGAAGAAGGACGGAACCTATACGCCGATCGTGCTCGGCACCGCCGACCAGTGGGAGGCCGCGACCATGGGCTTCCAGAACATCGGCCCGGACTATTGGGGCGGCGAGGCGGGCCGCGCCGCGCTGATCGCGGGCAAGGAGAAGTTCACCGACCCGCAATATGTCGCGGTGCTGAAGGAGATCGCGAGCTGGGCGCCCTATATGGGCAATGGCTACCAGGCGCAGACCTATCCCGACAGCCAGAACCTGTTCTCGCTCGGCAAGGGCGCGATCTATCCCGCCGGCTCCTGGGACATTTCGACCTTCCGCGCATCGGCCAAGTTCCCGATGGGCGCGTTCCCGCCGCCGCTGCCGGCCGGCGACAAGCAATGCTACATTTCCGACCACACCGACATTGCGATGGGCCTCAACGCCGCCTCCAAGAACAAGGACGACGCCAAGAAATTCCTCGAATGGCTCGCCACCCCGGAGTTTGCGGCGCTCTACGCCAACGCCCTGCCAGGTTTCTTCCCGCTGTCGAAGGACGCGGTGAAGATCGACGACGATCTCGCCGCCACGATGGTCGGCTGGCGCAAGGACTGCAAGTCGACGATCCGCAACTCCTACCAGATCCTGTCGCGCGGCACGCCCAACCTCGAGAACGAGCTGTGGAACGTCTCGGCCCAGGTGATCAACGGCGCTTTGACGCCCGACGCCGGCGCCGCGCAGCTGCAGGCCGGCCTCGACAAGTGGTACAAGCCGGCGAAGTAGCAGCGCCCTTCCCTTCTCCCGCGCAGCGGGAGAAGGTGGCGCGAAGCGCCGGATGAGGGCCTTCGGGATGCGCGGGCCAAGCAAGTCCGCGCCCGCCCCGAGGCCCTCACCCCGACCCTTTCCCGCAAAGCGGGAGAGGCAGATCTCCTCCGACCGGATGCCCCGCGCCCATGGCCGCCTCCTCCCAGGTCGTCGTCTCCATGCCGCGCGCGAGGCTCGCGCGGCTGATGGTTCTGTTCCTCGGCCCGGCGGTGATCGTCTACAGCGCCTTCTCGATCTATCCGCTGGTCGCGACGATGGCGCTTTCGACCTACACGACCGACCAGAGCGGCGGCTATTCCTTCGCCGGCCTCGCCAATTTCGTCAAACTGCTGACCGACTCCGTCTGGTCGAAGCCGTTCTGGAACGCCTGCCTCAACAATCTCGTCTTCTTCTGCGTCCACATGCTGGTGCAGAACCCGATCGGCGTCGCGCTCGCCGCGCTGCTCAGCCTGCCGAAGCTGCGGCTGCGCGCGACCTACCGCACGCTGATCTTCCTGCCGACCATGCTGTCGGTGGTCATCGTCGGCTTCACCTGGCAGCTCATCCTCTCGCCGCTGTGGGGCGTCGCCGAAGGGTTGCTGAAATCGGTCGGGCTCGGCGCCTGGTTCCGCCCCTGGCTCGGCCTGCCCGGAACCGCGCTGGTCACCCTGTCGCTGATGTCGGTCTGGCAGTTCGTCGGCATCCCGATGATGCTGATCTACGCCGCGCTGCTCAACATCCCCGACGAGCTGATCGACGCGGCGCGCGTCGACGGACTCGGCCAGCTGCGCATCTTCACCCATGTCAAGCTGCCGCTGATCCTGCCGACCATCGGCATCGTCTCGATCCTCACCTTCGTCGCCAATTTCAACGCCTTCGATCTCATCTATTCGGTCAAGGGCGCGCTCGCCGGCCCCAATTTCGCCAGCGACATTCTCGGCACCTTCTTCTACCGCACCTTCTTCGGCAACCAGCTGCAGGTCGGCGATCCCACCATGGGCGCGACGGTGGCGAGCGTGATGTTCCTCGTCATCCTCGCCGGCGTCTGCGTCTATCTGTTTCTCGTCCAGCGGCGCATGCAGCGCTACACGTTCTGACCGCCGGGGGGCTCGCGGATGCGGTTGCGATTTTCGATCCTCGGCGTCCACGCCGTCCTGATCGCCTACACGCTGCTGGCGGTGCTTCCGATCCTGCTCGTCGTGATGAATTCGTTCAAGACCCGCAATGCGATCTTCGGCGCGCCGCTGGCGCCGCCCGATGCGCAGACCTTCTCGCTGATCGGCTACGCCAAGGTGCTCGGCAACGCCCATGTCTTCACCTATTTCACCAATTCGATGATCGTCACCCTCGGCAGCATGGCGCTGGTGCTGCTGTTCGGCGCGATGGCGGCCTGGGCGCTGACCGAATACCGGTTCCGCGGCGCGACCCTCCTCGGGCTGTATCTGGCGATCGGCATCATGGTGCCGATCCGGCTCGGCTCGGTCGCGATCGTCACGATGATGCGCAAGTCCGGCCTCAACGACACGCTGGCCGCGCTGATCCTCGTCTATGTCGCGCAGGGGCTGCCGATGGCGATCTTCATCCTGTCCGAATTCATCGCCCAGATCCCCAAGGACCTGCGCGACGCCGCGCGCTGCGACGGCGTGCCGGAGACGCGCATCTTCTTCGAGGTGATCGCCCCGCTGCTGCGGCCGGCGATCGCCACCGTGGCGGTGTTCACCATCGTGCCGATCTGGAACGACCTCTGGTTCCCGCTGATCCTCACCTCGAGCGAGAGCACGCATACGATCACGCTCGGCGTGCAGCAGTTCCTCGGCCAGTACATCACCGACTGGAACAGCGTGCTGTCGGCGCTGTCGCTCGCGATCCTGCCGGTGGTGGCGATCTACGTCGTATTCTCCAGGCAGTTGATCAGCGGCCTCACCGCCGGCGCGGTCAAGTGAAGGGGAGCTGAGGCGAAATGGCGACCCTGCGGATCGAGAAGCTCAACAAGTCCTATGGCGAGGCGGCGATCCTGCGCGACATCGACCTGGCGATCGCGCAAGGCGAATTCGTGGTGCTGGTCGGACCTTCGGGCTGCGGCAAGTCGACGCTGCTGCGGATGATCGCCGGCCTCGACGGCGTCACTTCGGGCGACATTTTCATCGGCGACCGGCGGGTCAACGATCTCGAGCCGGCGCAGCGGAAAATCGCGATGGTGTTCCAGTCCTACGCGCTCTATCCGCACATGAACGTGAAGAAGAACATGACCTTCGGGCTGAAATTCGCCGGCATGGCGCAGGCCGAGATGGACCGCCGGGTCGCCGAGGCCGCGCGCATGCTGCGGCTCGAGCCGCTACTCGAGCGCCGCCCGCGCGATCTCTCGGGCGGCCAGCGCCAGCGGGTCGCGATCGGCCGCGCGATCGTGCGCGAGCCCGACGTGTTCCTGTTCGACGAGCCGCTGTCCAATCTCGACGCCGCGCTGCGCGTCTCGACCCGCGTGGAAATCGCCAAGCTGCACCGCCTGCTCGGCGCGACCATGGTCTATGTCACCCACGACCAGATCGAGGCGATGACGCTGGCCGACCGCATCGTGGTGATGAACCAGGGTCGCGTCGCCCAGGTCGGCAAGCCGCTCGACCTCTACTACCAGCCCGCCAACCTGTTCGTCGCCGGCTTCATCGGCTCGCCTGCGATGAATTTCTTCAAGGCGAAGGTGCAGGCGAGGAGAGCCGGCGGCGTGACGCTTTCCGGCCCCGGCGTCGCCGCATTCGAGCTCCCCGCGGGCGCCCTCGCGCCCGCCGTCGGCGCCGAGGTGACGATCGGGGTCAGGCCCGAACATCTCGCCGCCGCGGCCGATGGCGCGGGCGGGTTCCGGGTGGCGGGCGCGGTCGAGCTGGTCGAGCGGCTCGGCGAGACGTCCTATGCCTATGTGCGCGCGGCGGAGGGCGTGACCCTGGTCGCCGAGACGCGCGGCCGCGACGCGCCGAGCGCGGGCGGGGCGATCCGGCTGGCGGCGGCGGAGCGGGATCTGCATGTGTTCGACGAGCGCGGGGAGCGGGTGGCGGTTGGGTAGGGGGTGAGGTTTCGCGCCGTGCGGCTTGTAAACGCGGTCGTCGCCTGCGTCCCCCTGTCAGCCCGCGACCGCAAAGGGAATACGCGCGCGGCGCGCCGGACGCGGTCGGCGCCCGCGTCTACAGGCGGCGCACCCCGCGCCGCAACGTCGGCGCGCAGGCGACGCCCGATCCGGCGGCGTGGCGCGCCGAGCCGACGCGGCCGCTCAATCGCTGATCCTGCGCGCGGGCATCATCGGATGGAATGCAAGTCGCGGGCGCAATCAAAAGGGAAAGACGGGAGCGCCGCCGCCGTAGAGAAAAAAGCCCCGGCCGGAGGGCCAGGGCTTTTTCTCGGCGAAGGTCGACTGGAAGCAACCAGCAACCAGCATCCAGCGCCATCGTTTCAGCGGGGCGTCTTGCCGTCGCCCGACGTCGTATTGCTGTGAGCCGGCGCATGGCCATGACCTTGAAACGCGACGGCCGGCGTGGCGGCCAGAACTACAAGAACAGCGATCGCGCCAATAAACTTCGACATGGCTTTTAGCTCCTCAGGCTGAAACAAGATAGTAATAGTCTTTGATTTTGACTTCTATCCGAACGTTTTAATTATCCGGTTCGAACTCAATGCAGGAATGTGTAAGAGCCAATTCTTAATGGGAGTAAAACATCTTTGCCCGCCCCGCCGATGCGCGCCAAGGCGCGGCTTTCTTGACGCGGATATGGCTAACGATCTCCACCGCGTCATCGCCAGGGCGCCGGGAGACGCACTTCGAGCCCCTCGTTTCGCCCGATTGCCGTCGAACGCGCGACCTCGTCGGCTCAGGCCCCAAAGCGGAAACGCGGCTCGGCGCGGCGGATGCGGTCGGCGCCGGCGCCCGCAAGCGTCCGGGTTCAGATTTCGTCGAGCGCGAAGGCTCGCTTCAGGAACGGCAGCATGTCGGCGAGCGCCTGGCGTTCGAAATTCGTGACGCCGTCGATCTCGATTTCGAAGGCGCCGGCGCCCAGCTTGTGGAGCCGGATCCGGCTCGTCAGATCGGCCCGGTAGAAATCATCGTGGACGCGTCTGAGATGG
>JBEKZS010000036.1:0-31464 GCA_049509635.1 Roseiarcus sp. | reverse complement strand
TAGCCCAGGCACATCTGCGCGCCGCGGACTTTGAGCAATCCCGTCTCGCCGACCGGCGCCGCGCTGCCGTCGAAGCGAAGCACCTGCACCGCCACGCCTTCGAGCGGCCGGCCATCGGTCTTCGACGATTTCTCCAGCGCGCGCTCCGGTTCGGTCAGTGTGCTCGCCAGCGACTCCGTCATGCCCCACAGCGAGCAGACCTTGAATCCGAGTTCGCGATAGACCCGATCGATCAGCGCCGGCGGGATCGGCGCGCCAGCGCAAAGGAACTTCTGCAGGCGCATCGGCCGCGACGCGCCGGAAGCGACGGCCTCGCACATGTCGGCGAGGAAAGTGGCGGCGCCGGCCGAATAGGTGACGCCTTCCCTGGCCAGGATCGCGACCCCGCGCTTGGGCTCCCATATGTCCTGGAAGACGACCGATGCCCCGATCTTGAAGCCGAGCAGCATGCCCGCCGCAAACCCGGTCATATGACCCAGCGGCGAACACACCAGCATCGTGTCGCTCGCGTCGAGACCGAAGCGTCCGGCAAGCGCGATGTTGCACGCCATCAACGTATTGAGGCAATGCATCACGCCCTTTGGCGATCCGGTCGTGCCCGAGGTGAACATCAGGACCGCCATTTCATCGGCGGCCAGCGCGCCGATCTCGCCGACCGGAGGCGGCCCCAGACGCGCGACGCCCGAAAGCAGAGCCTGGTCGAAATTGTCTGGACCTTCGCCGTCGACGACGACCACATGTTCGAGTCCGGGCAACGACGGCGCCAGGGAGCGCGCCATCGCCTCGTGATCGAAATTGCGGAACAGCCTCGGGACGATCAGCAGTTTCGTTCCGGCGAAGGCGAGCATGTGGCTGAGTTCCCGCTCGCGAAAGATCGGCATCAACGGATTGACGACGGCGCCGATACGGAAGGCGGCGAGCGCGATCACCGCGAATTCCCACCAGTTCGGCAATTGCACCGACACGACATCGCCGCGTCCGAGGCCGAGACGCTCGAGCCCCGCCGCGGCGCGCGATATGAGATCGCCGAACTCGCCATAGGAGAACCGACGCGGCTCCGCGCGGTCGGACCGGTCCGCCAACAGCGCGAGCTTTTCCGGGTTGGCCGCGATCGTCTGCTGAAGGAATGTGTCGTAGCTCTGGTCGAGCCAAAAGCCCTCGGCGCGCATTGCGCGGGCGTGGGCGACGGGATCGAACCGCGTTCCACTCATCCATTCCCTCCCCGCGCGCCGCGGACACCGTGTGACCGCGCCTTGTTTGCTAGTGTATGAGTGTCATCCATAGGATGCAGACCCCTGAGAGTCAAGGGAATGGCCGCGCGAGTGCGATCATGAACCTCAGCATTTGTCGGTGCTCTGGACGATTCCGCGCGCCGCGCGCGGGCGCCGGCTGGCCGCCGGCGACCGATCGGCGCGCGTCGGCAAGCGGTCTCCCGAAGCCATCTGGTGAATGTGTTTACGACATGGCGGCCGCGCTCCCGAGGGGCGATGAGCACGCATCCGAGCGCGGAACAGGCAGGGCGCCGAGGCGGCGGCGCGGCTGGTGGCGCCTGCGCCTTGCGGCGACTCGATCCGGGCCGACACGTTCGATGACGGCGGAACGGCCCGGTTCGGGACCATTGCGCTCGAGTCCCTGATCGAGGCGACGAGCGCCACGGCGCGACGTCGATCTCGACGTCTTCGTCGATCCGCCGGTCCGCGGGCGCGAGGCCAGTCATCGCGGCGTCGACCTTCTGTTCGCTCCGGACGCGCCGAATGCAAAGGGACCGCCGAGATAGGCGGGGTAGCCCGTCTGGCTGACGACGGCGTAGTCGGCGACCCGCAATTCGGCCGTGGTCCGGCCGGCGGCCCAGGGCGCCACCGCCTCGGCGATGCGGTCGAGGACCGCGAGCGCCTCGGCTCGGCGCGGGTCGTCGGGCGCGCCGTCGATCCAGTAGCCGGGCGCGGCGCGGTCGCGGACCGGCGCCGCGCGCGAACCGGCGGCGTTGACGAACCCCGCCGCCGCCAGCGCCTCCGCCGCGTCGCTCGCTCGCTCGACGACCGCCCGAGCGGCCGCGACGACCTCCTCGACAAAGCCGGGCGTCGCATTCCGCCGCTTCAGGCGTTCGAACTCGGTCTTGCCCAGGAACAGGGTTGCGATCATGTTGCGCGGCTCCGCGCGCTGAATCAGATGCGAGAAGATCGCCATCTCGCTGCGGATCGCGCCATCGAAACATTGGACGATGCCGAATTCGATGCAATCGAGAATCGCCAGCGGCGCCGGTTCGTGCCCGAGCGTCCGCGCAAGTATGTCCCTGCGCACCGCGCTCAACGCGCCGCTGACATCAGGCGGAGACGGCGCTCGCCAATCGACGCGATCCCATGGCTGGACCGGCGTCCTCGCCGTCAGCAGCCATGCCTCCGCGGCCGCGACTTCCCCGCCGGGCTGGACGAGTTCGTCGACGAGGCCCGCCTTCAGCGCGGCTTGACCCGACAATCGCGCGCCCTCGAGCAGGATCGGCAGCGCGGCTTCGATGCCGATCAACCGCGGCAATCGCTGGGTGCCGCCCGCTCCAGGCAACAATCCGACCAGCGATTCGGGAAGGCCCAGCGAGGCGCGCGGGTGGTCGACGAGCACGCGGCGGTGCGCGCCGAGGGCGAGCTCGCAGCCGCCGCCCAGCGCAAGGCCGGCGATCGCCGCGGCGACCGGCTTGCCCGACGTCTCGAGCGCGCGGATCGCGAGGCTCAATCGAAAGAAATGGTCGAAGACGGTATTGAATCGCGCGTCCGGCGGCGTCTGCGCAACCATGTCGCAGGCGACGGCGATTTCGGCGAGATCGGCGCCGGCGCAGAACCCCGTGTCCTTGCCCGACCGGACGACGACGCCGCGAGCCTCGCTCCGGGCCAGCCATCGGCCGAACAGGCCGAGCTCCTGAATCGCCGCGTTCGAAAATACGTTCATCGTCCGACCCGGCGCGTCGAAGACGAGATGAACGAGTCCGTTGTCCTTGAATTCGAGTCGAAACTGCTCGAGTACCGGCGTCTGTGATCTCATCGTCGCGCATCCTTCGAGCCGTTCGGGATTTGAGCGCCGCGCCCGCACGGCGCTCGACGCCGCATCTTTCTAGAACTTGGCGGCGAAGGCCGCCCACGACTTGCCGAGCGCCGCGCGGTGGCCGGGCGAGGCGATTCCGATCAGGGCTTCGGCGCGGGCCTGGTGGCCTCGGCCGCGCAGATCCGCCGCGCCGAATTCCGTCACGACGATGTCGGTGTCCATTCGGCCGAGCGAGATCGGACCAGCGCCGGCGTTCGGCTCCACGATGCGGCTGACCGCGCCCCCCGCCGCCGAGGCCGGCAGCGCAACGATGCGCAGGCCGCCGCCGCACCACGCCCCGCGCGCGAAGTCCGAAGCGCCGCCCGGGCCCGACATCAACCCGCCCGGCCCCATTTCGGCATAGGCCTGTCCGAACAGGTCCACCTCCATCGCCGAATTGATCGAGACGAAATTCTCGAGGCCGGCAATGACGCGCGGCGCATGCGTATGCGAAACCGGCAGAAATTGGTAACCGGGGCCAGCGACGGCCTCGTAGAGCCGCGGCGACCCGATGGCGACGCCGCCGGTCACGGCGACTCCCGGGGCCAGCGCGCCGGCCTCTTGGAGATCGACGACCGCTTCGCCGATCAACCCGGAATGAACGCGCAGACCGCGTCGGCCACTGAGGGCGCGAAGCACGGCGGTCGGAACCTTGCCGAGGCCCGTCTGCAACGCGGCGCCGTCCGGGATCCAGCGCGCGACATTCTGCGCGATCGCGTCCGTGACGCTGTCCGCGCCCGCGTCTTTCAATCCCAGCAACGGCTGATCCTGCACGACATAGGCGCTGATTTCGGCAAACGGAATCCCGGCGCCGCCGCCGACGCGCGGAACCGCCGGATTGAGATGGGCGACGCGAACCGGGATGCGAGGCCAGAGCTCGGCGAGAAAATCCACGACCGGCCCAAAGCCGCAGACGCCGCTCGGATCAGGCGCGCTCGCCATGAACAGCGCCGCGTCGATAGGAACGGCCCGCAGCCGCACGAGAATGTCATGGTAGCAGAGCGGCAGGAACGTCACCGCCGCGCCGGCCGCCTTCAGCTCCGGAGTCAGGAAAAACGTCTCGACCCGGCAGGACGGATTGGCGAGATAGGTGCGGGTGTTGAGACCGGGCACGAAGATCCCGGTGAACGTCATCGCCCCCAGACTTTGCCCGGCGCGCATCACCGCGTCCGCGAGCAGCAGCGACTCGCCCGAGCAGGCGAGCACCAGCGTGCGGCCGCCGCGCGGCAGGACAGCGGCGATGTCGCCCGGTTCGATGCGCGCGGGGCTCATTCCGGCCGCCGCGTCGCTACTTCACATATCTGTGGAAGTCGGGCTTGCGCTTTTCCTTGAAGGCGCGGACCCCCTCCTTGGATTCCTCGCTGTCGTAGAACATCTTGACCGCGCTGAGCGACAGCAGGCCGATGCCGCGGATATTCTCGCTGTCGGCGTTGAACGAGCGCTTGGCGAGCGCCAGCGCGGTCGGGGAACGTTCGGCGAGAATGTCGGTCCACGCCCTGACCGCGGCGTCCAGCTCGGCGGCGGGCACGACCTTGTTGACGAGGCCCATTTCGCAGGCTTGCTGGGCGGTGTACATCTCGTTGAGGAACCACATTTCCCGGGCGCGCTTGTCGCCGATGTGACGAGCGAGCAGCGCCGTGCCCCAGCCGGCGTCGACCGAGCCGACTTTCGGGCCGACCTGACCGAATTTCGCGCTGTCGGCGGCGATGGTGAGGTCGCACAGCGTCGCAAAGACATTGCCGCCGCCGATCGCAAAGCCGTTCACGCGCGCGATGACCGGCTTGGGCGTGTCGCGAATGATCGATTGAAATTCGTCGATCGGCAGACCGACGATGCCGCGCCCGTCGTACTGACCTTCATGGGCGCTTTGATCGCCGCCCGTGCAAAAGGCCTTGTCGCCCGCGCCCGTCAGAACGAGGCTCGACACGCCCTTGTCGTCGCCCGCCAATTGAAACGCCTTGATCAGCTCTTCGATCGTCCGGGCGCGGAACGCGTTGTAGAGCTTGGGCCGGTTGATGATGATCCAGGCGGCGCGCTCGCGCACCTCATACAGGATGTCTTCGAATGCGACGGAACTGCTCACGATGTCTCCTCCGGTTGCGTCGGCGCGTCGACCGACGATCGCGGCCGCTCGCGACCCCTGCGCGTTCAGATCATGTTCATCCCGCCGGCGACGGAAATCGTCTGGCCGGTCATGAACCCGGCGTCCTCCGAAGCCAGAAACGCCACGATGCCGGAATAGTCCTCGGGCTCGCCCATGCGCTTCAGGGGAATGCCGCGCACCATCGCGTCCTTCCATTTGACCGCCTGTTCGCCTTCGCCGAGCACCGACGCCATCATCGGGGTGTTGGTGGGTCCCGGACAGACGGCGTTGAGCAGGACCCCCTTGCCGGCGAGTTCGCGCGCTAGGGATTTGGTGAAGCTGATCAGCCCGCCCTTGCACGCCGAATAGACCGCCTCGTTGCTCGTGCCGACGCGCGCGGCGTCCGAAGCGATGTTGATGATCCGTCCGGCGCGCCGCTCCGCCATCAGCGGAGCGACCACATGATGCGTGTTGAGCGGGCCGTAGAGATTGATCCGGATGATCCTGTCCCATAACGACGGATCGGTCATCAGGAACGGCAGCGGGCGATCCCAACCCGCGTTGTTGACCAGCGCCCAGATCGGGCCGAGTTCCGCTTCGACCTGCCCGACCGCGCCCTTGACCGCGGCGTAGTCGCCGACGTCGACTTCATAGGTCTTGACGATGGCGTCGCCGGCGAGCCTCGCCGTCTCCTCGCCCGTCTCGGGCCTCAGTTCGAAGATCGCGACCTTGCATCCCTCTTGCGCCAGTCGAAGACTCAAGGCGCGGCCGATGCCCTGCCCGCCGCCGGTGACGATCGCAACTTTGCCGCTCAGTCCGCGCATCTGGACTCCTCCCGATTGTTCGTCGACTGCGTCAGTCGATCAGGTTCAATTCGCCGTCCTCCGCCTCCTCGGCCTCGGCGCCGGCCATTTCCAGCAGCGTATCCTTCAGGGTCTTCAGCGTCTGCGCCGCCTGCGCGAGGGCGTCCTCGGGAATCCGATCGAGGATTTCCAACTCGATCGTCTCGACGCTCTCGCGGATGACGCTGACCATCCTGGCGCCCGCCCGCGTCAGGTGGACGCGGCGCGCGCGGCCGTCGCTCGGATCGGCGCGACGCTCGACAAAGCCGGCGCTCTCCATCCGATCGAGCAGGCCGCCGATCGCCACTTTGGTGAGGTCGAGGTCGGCCGCGAGCGCGGTTTGGGTCATGCCGTCGCGCCGCGACAGAAACGCCAGCACCCACCACTGCGATCGCGTGATGCCGAGCGGCTTCAGCGCGCGGTCGACGACGACGCGACGCAGACGCGACACGTCATGGATGAGAAAGCCGAAGCGCAAGCTCGTGTTGAGGTCTCTCGCCAAACCGATCCCCTGGACTGCCAATTTCGAGCCGCCGATTCCGATCGCGAACCGAGCGAGCGAAGCGCGGCGCCCGGCCTAGCCCTGCTCTTGCCTTCCCCTCATCAGCGGGCGATTCTTGAACATGTCGCGAGCGATGATCGTCTTCATCACTTCGATCGATCCGCCCGCGATCTTCACGACGCGCGCGTCGGCATAGGCCCTGCAGATCGGATATTCCCACATGTAACCCCACCCGCCGAACAATTGCAGGCACTTGTCGACAGCTTCGCAATGCAGTTCCGAGGTCGTCAGTTTCGCCATCGCCGCGTCGACCGGGTCGAGCTTGCCCTGCATGAACAATTCGATGCATTTGTCGGTGAATACCCGCGCCATCGTCGCGCGCGCCTTGAGATCGGCGAGCACGAATTGCGTGTTCTGGAAATCGGCGATGGTCTGGCCGAACGCCTTCCGCTCGGCCGTATAGTCGACCGTCCATTCGATGACGGTTTCGGTGACGGTCGCCGAGCGGATCGCCTGGGCCAGACGCTCCTGCGCGAGCTTGGTCATCATTTGCGAAAAGCCCCGCCCCTCCGTCCCCAGCAGGTTGGAGGCGGGCACGCGCACGTTGTCGAAGAACAGTTCGGATGTGTCCTGCGCCTTCATGCCGAGCTTTTCGAGATTGCGGCCGCGGTTGAAGCCCTCGCGCCTCGACTCGACGAGAAACAGGGTGATCCCCTTGGCGCCGGCGCCGCTGTCGGTCTTCGTCGCGACGACGACGAGGTCGCAAAGCTGGCCGTTGGAGATGAAGACCTTCTGTCCGTTGATCACGAACTCGTCGCCGTCGCGGATCGCCTGAGTGCGAACCGCCTTGAGGTCGCTGCCGGCATGCGGTTCGGTCATGCCGAGCGAGCCGATCGCCTGGCCCTTCACCATTTTTGGCAGCCATTCCTGTTTCTGCCGCTCGGTCCCGAACGTCAGCAGGTAGGTGGCGACGAGATCGGTGTGAATGAGAAAGCCGGGACCGCTCGCGCCCACCCGCCACAATTCCTCGAACACGACCACATCGAAGAGATAGTCGAGACCAAGACCACCATATTGTTCGGGCACGGTGCAGCAGAGCATCCCATGTTCGCCGGCCTTCAGCCAGAGTTCGCGCGGGACGATGCCGTCCCGCTCCCATTGCGCGTGGAAAGGCACGATTTCGCTGTCCACGAAACGACGGACGGTCGTGCGCCAGATCTCGTGCTCTTCGCGAAAGAGGGACCGTTCGATCATCGCGTGTCCTGCCCGCGCGGTCCGGTCACGAGCCCGGCGCCCGCTGCGCTTTTTCGCGTTGCGTCGATTCCTGGATCGCCGCGCGCGCCGCGCGCCACTGCGCGTCGGTCATCGCGGCGAGGTCGGCGAACGTGCCGGGCCCCGCCAGGTGCTGGCCGCCGTCGATTGCGATGGTCTGCCCGGTCAGGTAGTCGCATCCGTCGGACAGCAGGAAGACGATGAGATTCTGCAGCTCCTGCATCCGGCCGTAGCGTCGCAACGGCACGGTGTCGGCATTCGTGGCGCTCGACCGCGCGTCCGGGATCGGATTGAGCCTCTCCCATGCGCCGTCGGTCGGGAACGGACCCGGCGCCGTCGCATTGAGCCGAATGCCGTATGGCCCCCATTCCACCGCCAGCGACATCGTCATCGCATGCAACGCCGTCTTGGCCATCGCCGAAGGCACGACGAACGCCGAACCCGACCAGACCCAGGTGACGAGATTGCTGACCACCGATCCCTTCAGTCCGCCGGCGATCCAGCGTTTGCCGGCAGCCGAGGTCACGTAGAAGCTGCCATCCATGACGGTCGAAGTGATCGCCCGAAATCCGCGCGAACTGAGGTCCTTCGTCGGCGCGATGAAGTTGGCGGCGGCATTGTTGACGAGTCCGGTCAGCGGTCGGGCCTTCCAGACCGCCGCCATCATCGCCTCGACATGATCCGGGTCGCGGATGTCGCAGACGTGGCTGAACACCGGCGCCGCCCCGCAGGCGGCGATCTCACTCAGTGCTTCATCGAGCACGCCGGCCCGGCGCCCGCAGATGTGAACCGCCGCCCCCTTGGCGACCAGCGCCTTGCAGATTTCCTTGCCGAGCCCGCTGCCGCCGCCGGTCACCAGAATTGACTTTCCGGCCAGCGCATCGGTACGGAATATGTCCATGCTCATGTCGGCGCGCGCCCTTGGCGTTCGGCGAGGGGGAAACGGGACGAAAGTCGTAAACCTATTTACAACTTTGCCAAAAGCTGTCAAGAACCGTCTCCGGGGGAAGGGTGATGAACTTGCCTGGAAGCAGAGCGCAAGACATCGGCAACCGGTTCGTCGCTGCGACGGGCGCATATGCGCCGCTGCTGCGCATGGATCGGCAGGCCGCGGCAAAGGCTTTGCGGTTTTCCGGACTGGGCGGCAGAGCCGCGGGCCGCCGCGCCGTCGCCGGATGGGACGAGGACGCGCTGACATTGGCCGTCGAAGCGGCGCGCGGGATCGCCGGCGCGCCGGACACGGCGATTTTCGCATCGACGTCGGCCCCCTTCATCGAGCGATCGCACGCGACGCTGCTCGCCGAAGCTCTGGCGCTGGGCTCCGGCACGCGAACGAACGACGTCTCGGGCTCGCGCCGTTGTGCGGTCTCGGCCCTGCTCGACGCGCTGCTGGGCAGGGGCGAGACGCTCATTGCGGCAGGCGAAAATCGACGCGCGAGCGCGGGCGGCGCCCAGCACCTCGCCTATGGCGACGGCGGCGCCGCGGCCCGGATCGCCGATTCCGGCGCCGCGAAGCTGATCGGCTATTCCAGCGCCTCGCATGACCTGATCGACGTCTACGCGTCGCACGAACATCCCGAACCCTATGCCTCTGAGGAACGGTTCGCCCGCGAGACGGCCGTCGGCCGTATTCTCGCGCCCGCCATCGAGGCCGCCTGCGCGATGGCCGACGTTGCGCCTTCCTCGATCGCTTTTGCCGCCGTGCATGAGCCGCTGACCGGGTGCTGGCGCGACGTCGCCCGCCTCACCGGCATGACCGCGCCGAACCTCGCCGGCGATCTCGCGCTGGGCGTCGGCGACCTCGGCGCCGCCCATGCGCTGTTCGCATTCGCGATGGCCTGCGACAAGGCCCGACCGGGGGACCGGATTCTGCTGGCGGGATTCGGGAGTGGGTGCGACGCTCTGGTGTTTGAAATGACGGGCACGATGCCGGGGGCGAAGCAAGCCGCATCGGCGCTCGATTCGGGTCTCGCCTTCGACGATTATGTTCGCTTCCTCAGCCTGACCGGAGCGATCGATCTCGACTGGGGCGTTCGCGCAGAGTTCGAGCAGAAGGCGCAGGCCACCGCGCTCGAGCGGTACGGGCGCGACATGATCGGTTTCATCGGCGGACGCGACAAAACGGGAAACGTCCAGTTCCCCAAGAGCCGCGTCCCGGTCCGCCCGGACGCCGTCGGACCCGAGCCGATGGAGGACGTCAGGCTCGCCGACGTGCCCGCGCGGATCGTCGCGGTCACCGCGGACCGCCTGAACTTCACGCCCGATCCACCCTTCTGGTTCGGGCTCGTGCAATTCGAAAATGGCGCGCGGGTGATGATGGAATTCACCGACGGCGGCCCCGGGGGTTTCGCCGTGGGCGACCCGGTGAGGATGCGCCTGCGCATCAAATCGCACGATCGTCGGCGCGGCTTCAGAACCTACTTCTGGAAGGCAGCGCCCACGCAGCGCCCGCGGATCGAAAGCTGAACCGATGGCCAGCGGCATCCGAGACAAGGTCGCCATCATCGGCATGGGCTGCACGGCGTTCGGCGAACGCTGGGACCAGGGTCCCGAAGATCTCATGGTCGACGCGTTCGAGGAGGCGCTGGCCGACGCCGGAATTGAGCGCCGCCAGATCGAAGCCGCATGGATGGGCAATGCGCTCGACGACATCAACGTCGGCAACAGCGCGTTGCCGCTCGCCCATGCATTGCGGCTCAAGAACATCCCGGTCTCGCGGGTCGAAAACATGTGCGCAACAGGTTCGGAGGCCTTGCGCGCCGCCGCTTACGCCGTCGCGGCGGGCGCCGTGGATATCGCGCTCGCGCTCGGCGTCGAAAAGCTCAAGGACACCGGATATGGCGGCCTGCCGCTGCGAACAAAGGGCCTCGCCAACGATCTGTGGATGCCGTACGGCTCCGCGCCGGGGTCGTTCGCCCAATTGGCCGGCGCCTACGCGGCGCGCCACGGGATCGCCGGCGCCGATCTCAAACGGTCGATGGCGCACGTGAGTTGGAAGAGCCATCAGAACGGCGCGCTCAACCCCAAGGCGCATCTGCGCAAGCCTGTCGACATGGCGACCATTCTCGAGGCGCCGATGATCGCCGATCCCTTGGGGCTGTTCGATTGTTGCGGGGTTTCCGACGGCGCCGCCTGCGCGATCGTCACGACGCCCGATATCGCGCGCGGACTCGGCGTCGTAAACCCCGTCACGGTGAAAGCGGTCCAATTGTGCGCCAGTCACGGCTGGGAAGCGCAATACCGAGCCTGGGACGGCAGCTTCGTCGCCAATACCCGGCAGGCCGCCGGCCGCGCCTATGCCGAAGCGCGGGTCAGCAACCCGCGCGCCGAACTCGCGCTGACCGAAGTGCACGACTGCTTCTCGATCACCGAACTCGTCACCATGGAGGATCTCGGCCTCGCCGACGACGGTCGCGCGCCATTCGACATTCTCGACGGACGCTTCGACCGCGGCGGCGCGCAGCCCTGCCAGATCGATGGCGGACTGAAGTGTTTCGGACACCCGGTCGGCGCTTCTGGTCTGCGCATGGCGTACGAAGTGTACACGCAGTTGCTCGGAAGGGCCGGCGCGCGCCAGCGGGAAAACGTCAATCTGGGGTTGATCCATAACCTCGGCGGCGCGCCGTTCAACAGCGTCGCCGCGGTTTCGATCCTCGGCCGCTTGAACTGAAGGGACCAGCGCCATGGCCGGAAGGTTTTTCGAACAGTTCGAGCTCGGCCAGATCTTCGTGCATGAGATCCGCCGCACCGTGACGGATATGGACAACATTCTGTTCTCCGCCCTGACTTACAATCCGGCGGCGATCCACATCGATCACGAATATGCCAAGACGACCGAGTTTGGCCGTCCGCTGATCAATTCGATTTTCACCCTGGGGCTGATCGTCGGTCTGTCCATCCAGGACACGACGTTGGGGACGACGGTGGGCAATCTCGGCTGGGAAGAGGTCGTCTTCCCGAAGCCGGTGTTCGCCGGCGATACGATCCGCGCCGAGACCAGGGTCGTGGCGCTGCGCGCGAGCAAATCGAGGCCGACCCAGGGCATCGTCACCTTCGAGCATCGCGGGTTCAATCAGCGCGACGAAGTCGTCGCGACCTGCCGCCGCGTCGCGCTCATGCTGAGGCGCCCGACATGAGACTGCGCTCGCTCCTGTTCGTGCCGGGCGACAGCGAACGCAAATTCGCGCGCGCCTCGCAATCGGGCGCCGACGCGTTGATCCTCGATCTCGAAGACGCGGTCGCGCCGAGCCAAAAGCCCGCAGCGCGCACCCATGTCGCCGGTCTCGTCGGCGCGCAATCGGCCCGCCCGTGGGCGTTGTTCGTGCGGGTCAACGCACTCGACACGGGCATGGCGCTCGACGACCTCGCCGCGGTGGTCAAGCCGGGGCTTGACGCGCTGCTGATCCCCAAGGCGAACGGCGCGGCCGACATCGAGCGCGTCGGCCATTATCTCGACGCCCTGGAAGCCAAGGCGGGAATGACGCAAGGCGCCGTCAAGCTCGCGGTGGTTGCGACGGAGACCCCGCGCGCGATGTTCGCCCTCGGCTCCTATGCGCCGCCGCATTCCCGGCTCGTCGGCCTGACCTGGGGCGCCGAGGATCTCGGGGCCGCGATCGGCGCGACGAACAATAAGGAGCCGGACGGCAGCTGGACCTTCCCGTACCGGCT
Organism: Roseiarcus sp.; assembly: GCA_049509635.1. Classification (GTDB taxonomy): domain Bacteria; phylum Pseudomonadota; class Alphaproteobacteria; order Rhizobiales; family Beijerinckiaceae; genus Roseiarcus. The sequence goes on along the minus strand of JBEKZS010000036.1, from coordinate 19,025 downwards.
CGCGCGCGCGCAATGCCTGTTCGCCGCCAGCGCCGCCGAAGTCGCCCCGATCGACACGCTCTACGCAAATTTCAAGGACGACGAAGGCCTCGAGCGGGATTGCCGGGAGTCGCGCCGCGACGGATTTTCCGGACGGATCGCGATTCACCCGGATCAGATCGCCACGATCAACCGCTGCTATGCGCCGTCCGAGGCGGAACTCGAACAGGCCAGGAAAATCGTCGCCGCCTTCGCGGCCAATCCAGACGCCGGCACGCTCGGAATCGACGGAAAGATGTTCGACATTCCTCATCTGAAGGCCGCGCGCAGGACGCTGGCCTCGGCTTGACAGGGAGGGCTCTCGCGAGCGACCGCGCCATGAAGCATGGAAGACCGCCGCCGACCGACGAAGAACGCAACGCCATTCGCGAGGGCGTGCGCGCCGTGGTCAGCCGATTTGGCGACGCCTACTGGCTCGAACGCGATGACGACGGCAAGTTCCCGCACGAGTTCCACCAGGCGATGGCCGAGGCCGGTTGGCTCGGAATCACCATGCCGGAGGAATACGGCGGCGCCGGGCTCGGCGTCACCGAAGCCGCGATCATGATGCATGAAGTCGCCAGCCACGGCGGCGCGATGACCGCCGCCTCGACGGTTCACATCAATCTCTTCGGCCCGCACCCGATCGTGGTGAAGGGCACGTCGGAGCAGAAGGCGCGCTGGGTGCCGAGGCTGATTTCTGGCAAGGACCAATGCTGCTTCGGCGTCACCGAGCCTGACGCCGGCCTCAACACGACGCGGATCAAGACCTTCGCCGAGAAGGTCGATGGCGGCTATGTCGTGCATGGCCAGAAGGTCTGGACCTCGACGGCGCAGGTCGCCAACAAGATCATGCTGCTTGCGCGGACGACGAAATTCGAGGATTGCGCGCAGCCCACCGACGGGATCACGGTCTTCTACACGGATCTCGATCGCGCCAAGATCGACGTGCGCCGGATTCCCAAGATGGGCCGGAAGGCGGTCGATTCCAACGCGATCTTCATCGACGGGCTGTTCATCCCCGAGGCGGACCGGATCGGCGACGAGGGCAAGGGGTTTTCCTACATCCTCCATAGTCTGAACCCCGAGCGCGTGCTGGTCGCCGCCGAAGCGATCGGGATCGGGCAGGACGCCCTTCGTCGGGCGACGCGCTACGCCAAGGAGCGCGTGGTCTTCGACCGCCCGATCGGCCAGAACCAGGGCATCCAGCATCCCCTCGCGGAAAAGTGGATGTATCTCGAGGCGGCGTGGCTGACGACGATGAAGGCCGCCGAACTCTACGATTCCGGCCTGCCATGCGGCGCGGAGGCCAACAGCGCCAAATTCCTCGGCGCCCGCGCCGGCCACGAGGCGGCCTGGCAGGCGGTCGCGACGCATGGCGGCTTCGGCTACGCCAGGGAATACCACGTCGAGCGCCTCTATCGCGAAGCCTCGCTCACGCGGCTGGCGCCGATCACCGAGCAGCTCATCATGTGCTTCATCGCCGAGAAGGTGCTCGGCCTCCCCAAGAGCTACTGAGGTCGAAACAATGGGCGTGATGTCGGGCAAAGTCGCGCTGGTGACGGGGGCCGGGCGCGGCGTCGGGCGCGGCGTCGCGCTCGATCTCGCGAGAGCGGGAGCGGCGGTCGTCGTCAACGATCTCGGCGCGTCGCTCGCCGGCGAGGCGGGCGAGCCGTCACTCGCCGCGGGGGTCGTCGACGAGATCATCGCCGCGGGCGGGCGCGCGATCGCCAACGCCGAAAACGTCGCCAGGTGGGACGGCGCCCAGGCGATGGTTCAGGCCGCCGTCGATGCGTTCGGGCGCATCGACGCGGTCGTCAACAACGCCGGCAATCTGCGCGACAGTCTGTTCCACAAGATGACCGAGGACGAATTCGACTCGGTCGTCGCGGTCCATCTCAAGGGAAGCTTCAACGTCAGTCGCGCCGCCGCGCCGTTCTTCAAGGGTCAGGGGTCCGGCGCCTACGTCCATATGACCTCGACGTCGGGCCTGATCGGCAATTTCGGCCAGGCGAATTATGCGGCGGCGAAGCTCGGGATCGTCGGCCTGTCGAAATCCATCGCGCTCGACATGCAGCGTTTCAACGTGCGCTCGAACGCGGTGGCGCCATTCGCCTGGACCCGGATGATCGATTCGATTCCGACCGGCACACCGGAGCAGCAGCGTCGCGTCGAAGGTCTGAAGAAGCTCGTGCCGGAGAAGATCGCGCCCCTCGTGACGGCGCTGCTCGGCGACGCCGGGGCCGCGGTCACCGGCCAGATCTTCGGCGTTCGCAACAACGAGATCTATCTCTTTTCTCAGCCGCGCCCGATCCGGACAGCGCATAGCTCGGACGGATGGACGGCGCAGACGATCGCCGAACGGGTCTTTCCGATGTTCGCCAACGACGTCTATCCGCTCCACCGCTCAGGTGAAGTGTTCACATGGGACCCGGTCTGACGCCATGCCGATCCAGGCCAAACGCCTGCTGAACCATCGCTCCGCGGAAATCCGGCGCAGCTACGAGCGGCGTGACGCGATCCTCCCCGCGCCGGGGCTCGGCCTAGCCCAAGATTCGTCGGCGACGAGAGGGGTCTCGATCAGGTTCTCGTGGCGTTTGCAGGTGAAACATGAATGACCGCTCCATCCTGGCGCGCAGGCTGCGAGACTCGCTGCGCCTTCCCGTCATGGCTGGTCCGATGTTCATCGCCTCGACGGCGGACCTGCTGATCGCGCAATGCAGGTCGGGGATCATCGGGTCGATGCCGGCGCTCAACCCGCGAACCACCGCCGACCTCGATCGCGACATCGCGCGGATCAAACGCGAACTTGCGGGTCATCCCGTCCCCTACGCGATCAATCTGGTCGCACATCGGACGAACGAGCGCCTCGCGGCCGATCTCGCCGTCATCGTCGAGCATCGAGTCCCGATCGTCGTCGTCGCGCTGGCGGCGAGCGCGGCGGTCGTCGATTCCGTTCACGCCTATGGCGGGCTGGTCTTCAACGACGTCATCAGCGATCATCACGCGCGCAAATGCGCCGACGCCGGCGTCGACGGAATCATCGCGATCGCGAGCGGCGCTGGCGGGCATACCGGCAGCATCTCGCCTTTCGCGCTGGCGGCCGAAATCCGGGAATGGTGGGGCGGATTGCTGATTCTGTCCGGCAGCATCGCGACCGGCCGCGCCATACTCGCGGCCGAGGTTCTCGGCGCGGACCTCGCCTATATCGGCTCACCCTTCCTTGCGGCCACCGAGGCCAACACGCCGCCGGAATTCAAACGGATGATCGTCGACGGCGCCGCCAAGGACATCATGGTCACCAACGGCTTCACCGGCGTCAACGCCTCTTTCCTGCGCCCGTCAATCCTGGCGAACGGGCTCGATCCGAAGGCGCTCGTTCGCGCCGAGGGTTCCGGGGTCGACATTTCCGGCGGCGGATCGAACGCCAAGGCGTGGCGCGACATTTGGAGCGCCGGTCAGGGCATCGGCGCGGTCAAGTCGTCGGGTCCGGCCGGGGCTTATGTCGAATGGCTCGCCGCCGACTATCTCGCGGCGAGGCGTGAAATGGGAATGCCGCAGGCATGATCAACCATCAGGTCGTCCTCGCCGCGCGGCCCAGCGGCGTCGCTCAGGCCGAGCATTTCGCGATCGTCGAGACGCTCGCGCAGGCCCCGGAGGAGGGGCAGATCCTCGTGCGCAACCTCTTCCTGTCGGTCGAACCGGCGATGCGCGGCTGGATCGCCGACGCCGGAAATTATTCCGCGCCGGTCGCGATCGGCTCGGTGATGCGCGCGCTCGCCGTCGGCGAAGTCATCGAGTCCCGCCGTCCGGACTGCCGGCCCGGCGACATCGTCACCGGCTGGTTCGGCTGGCAGGAGATGGCGACCGTCGGCGCCGCCGCAATCGTGCGCAAGGTGACCGAAACCGATCTGCCGCCGTCGCTCGCGCTCGGCGTGCTCGGACTCAACGGGGTCACCGCGCTGCTCGCGCTGACAAGGATCGGAGAACCCAGAGCCGGCGATACCGTGGTCGTTTCGACGGCCGCGGGGGCGGTCGGTTCGGCGGTCGGGCAGATCGCCCGCATCATGGGCTGCCGGACGGTCGGCATCACGGGCGGGCCGGCGAAGGCCGCCCAGTGCCGCGACCTGTTCGGCTATGACGCGGCGATCGACTACAAGGCGGGCGGAATCGCCGAGGCGCTCGACGCCGCTTGCCCTGACGGCGTCCAAGTGTATTTCGACAACACCGGCGGCGCGATCAGCGACGCGGTCCATCCGCGGCTCGCCGTCGGCGCGCGCGTCGTGATCTGCGGCACGGCCTCGATTTCGGCTTGGGATCCGTGGCCGACCGGCCCGCGGGTCGAACGTCACCTCTTGGTCAAGCGCGCGCGGATGCAGGGCTTTGTGCTGTTCGATCACATGGACCGCTACGAAGCCTCGGTGGCGCAACTGGCCGGTTGGGTCCGCGCGGGCCAGTTGCGGTATCGGGAAGACATTCTGGACGGGCTGGAATCGTGCCCCGATGCGCTCGCCGGTCTCTATCGTGGCGAAAACAACGGCAAGCGCCTCATCCGCCTCTGATCCGCGATGGGCCGCCTGAACGCGGCCGACCGACGCCGTCGGCGTCAGCGATCCCGATAGGCTGGTGGACGGCGCGCCTTGAACGCGGCGACGGCCTCGCGGTGGTCGTCCGTCTCCAGCAGCATCACCTGCTGACGGTCTTCGAGCGTCAGCGCCGCCTCGAGGCTGGGCGCGTCGATCTCCGCATTAAGCGTCTCCTTGGTCATGCGCAGGCCCATTGGCGAGGCGTTCAGCATATCGGCGGCAAGCTCCAGGCCGACCTCGAGGAGCTTGTCCTCGGCGACGATTTCGCTGACGAGGCCAACAGCCTTCGCGCGATCGGCATGGATGAAGCGCCCGCTCATCAGGAGTTCGGACGCAACCGACAATCCGATCAGGCGCGGCAGCAGGTAGCCGGCGCCCATGTCGCAGCCGCCCAGCCCCACCCGGAGGTAGGCGGCGTTGAGCCGGACGTTCGGCGCGGCATAGCGGACGTCGCAGGCCAGCGCGAGCGAGAAGCCGGCGCCGCAAGCGGCGCCGTGCAGCAGACCGATGATCGGTTGCGGACAGGCCCGCATCGATCTTATCAGGCCGGAATAGCGCTTCTGCATCAGCATCTGGCGCTGCGGCCGCCCCGCCCCCGGCGCGGCGAAAGCGTCGGACCCGAGTTCGGCGCCCGCGCAGAACGCGCGGCCGTTGGCCCGCAGGACGACGACGCGGACATCGAGGCGTTCTTTCAGTCCGCCGAAATAGGCGGAGGCTTCGAGTATCATCGTCGGGTCGACGGCGTTCAGCGCGTCGGGACGGTTGAGGGAGACGATCTCGATCGGTCCGCGCCGCTCGACGAGCAGGGTGTTGAAATTGTTCATTGCGAGGACTCACCGGGTCAATGCCGACGATCTGCGGCGGACTCGAAAGATGTCGGAGCGCCGGCGTCAGATCGGGCGCGGCCGACCACGACCGCGCTGGCGGCCGGCCAATTCAATGATACACTAGCGCATCAACCTTGCCTCGGTAATCCACCAGGACCGATGATATTCGAAACCGAGCGCCGGCAGTCGTCGAACCCGACGAACCACATTCCAGTGGACAGCGCAAGCTTCGCTACGGTATGCATGTTTACGACTTTTACCCCACGAGGAGCAAAGACCGAAGGCGCGGGCCGCCGGCGCGCGATCGACGGGAGGGGGCAATGAAGCGGCGACGGCGATCGGGCGTTCGGATGGACCCCTCGGCGACGTCGTTGCTGCCTCGGGCGGAGGACATCGAACATGGAGCTGACCTCGTTCGCTTTCGAGATCAAGAATGGCGTCGGGCATATCACGCTCGATCAGGCCGAGCGTGGCAATCCATTCGATCGTCGGTTCGCTCGCGAGCTCAACGAACTGGCGACGGAATGCTCCGTCAACCCGGCGGTTCGCTCCGTTCTCATCGACGCCAAAGGACGCTTCTTCAGCGTCGGCGGCGACTTGAACGCCTTGACGGCGGACCGCGACCAATTGGCGCGGTTCGTTTCGGGCGCCACTTCCGATCTCCACATGGCGATTGCGCGATTCGCCAGAATGAACGCGCCGGTCGTCGTTGCGATCCACGCCCTTGCCGCCGGGGGCGCCGTCGCGCTGGTCGCGGGGGCCGATTTTGCGCTTGCCGCGCCGGCGGCGAAATTCTACTCGGCGTTTTCCGGAATCGGCGTCATCAGCGACAGCGGGGGATCCTACTATCTGCCGCGGCGCATGGGTCCACGACGCGCGGCCCAGTTTCTTATGCTGAACGAGACGCTGAGCGCCGACGAGGCTGCGACGGCCGGCCTCATCGACCGGGTCGTCGAGGCTGATGCACTCGCCGCCGAAAGCTGGGCGCTGGCGACTCGTCTGGCGCAAGGGCCGACGTTGGCGTTTGGCGAGTTGAAGAACCTCCTGATCTCGAGCGCAACCGAGAGCCTGGAGGGACAGCTCGAAAACGAAGCGCGCGCGATGGCGCGGATCACCCGCACCGAGGACGCCTGGAACGCGATGCGCGCGGTCCTGAGCAAGCAGAAGCCGACGTTCGCCGGCCGCTGACCCGCGCGAACGCCTCGACAGGACGGGACGCCCATGATTCCGAACGACGATCAACTCGCGATCCGCGATCTCGCGCGCCGCTTCGCGCGGGAACGTCTCGCGCCGCACTATCAGGCGCGTGAGACGTCCGGCGTCCTCGATCGCGGACTGCTGCGCGAAATGGGCGGGCTCGGCCTGCTGGGCGCCGACCTGCCCGAAGCGTTCGGCGGCCTCGGCGCCTCCGGTGTGACCGCGGGCATCATCGCCGAGGAACTCGCCTATGGCGATTTCAACATCAGCGAAGTCCCCGTCGGCGTCTCCCTGCTCGGCGCGATCATCATGAGCAGCGCAGCGCCGGCGATCGCCGAACTCTGGGTTCCGCGCATGATCAGCGGCGAGGCGCTGCTAGGAATCTGCCTGACCGAGCCGAGCGGCGGCTCAGACGCGGCGAATATGATGCTTCGGTGCCACCGCGACGGCGATTCGTATGTGCTCGATGGCGAAAAAACCTCGATAACCTTCGCCGACTGCGCCGATGCCTTCATCGTGTTCGCACGAACGGGAAGCCGCGAAAGCGGCGCGGCGGGGATCACCGCGATGATCGTGGACGCTGACACGCCCGGCGTCGCGCGGACGCGCTTCAACGACGTCGGCAGCCGCATCACTGGCCGAGGGTCGGTGTTTTTCGAAGGCGTCAGGGTTCCCGTCGAGAACCGCCTGGGCGAGGAGAATCAGGGCTTCACCCATGTCATGCGCGGCTTCGACTACAGCCGCGCCCTGATCGCGCTCGAATGCGTCGGCAGCGCGCAAGCCTCGCTCGACGAAGCCTGGGAATACACCAAGACACGGACCGCCTTCGGCGCCCCCATCGCCCAGTATCAGGGCGTCACGTTTCCGCTCGTCGAAGGCGAAACCAACATTGCCGCGGTGCGTCAACTCTCCTATCACGCCCTGGAGCTGCGCGACGCCGGAAAGCCGCATACCGCCGAGGCGGCGATGGTCAAGTGGCTCGGCCCGAAGACTGCGTTTGACGTCATCCATCAGTGCCTTCTGACCTTCGGGCACTACGGCTGGTCCCTGGATCTTCCGCATCAGCAGAGAATGCGCGACGTGATGGGCCTGGAGATCGGCGACGGCACCGCCGGCATCATGAAACTGATAGTCGCGCGCGAGCGGATCGGTCGGGTCGCGGTGCAATACGCCAAACGGTGAAGGCGACCAGCATCTCGCCTGGCCGGATCGACCGACGCTCGCCGGCGCCCGTCTCAGGGCCGCTCGATTTCCACGTTGGGCGCGCCCGATATGGCCGGCTTTGGACTGGCGATTGTTCGGCCATCGATGGCCTTGGGCGTCTCAGGGACTCGAAGAACCGGTGTCGCCATGATCCCCCGGGCGTCGCGCTGGAACAGCCGAGCCGTTGCCGGTAAGGTCGACTTGCGCCAGGATCAATGTCGTATTCGCGACCGATCGGGACGGCGGCGGCGCCGCGATGTCGATGGTCGAAGCTTGGCCCGGGAAGGAGTTTTCGTGACGCAGCGAAGGCCGTTCGGGCAGACTGGCGCGCTTCCCGAGACGCCGATCGTCCTCGTCGTCGATGACGATGAAGCGATTCGCGAAGCGCTCAGCAGCCTGTTTCGGTCGGTCGGCCTCACCCCGAGGTTGTTCTCGTCGGCGGCGGAATTGTTGCAGCACAAGCTTCCGGAGGCGCCGTGCTGTCTCGTGCTCGATATCAGACTGCCCGGGGTGAGCGGCCTCGACTTCCAGACCCAGCTGGCGAAGGCGAACATCCACGTCCCCATCATCATGATGACGGGCCACGGCGACATCCCGATGTCCGTCAGGGCGATGAAAGCAGGAGCGGTCGATTTCCTTACGAAGCCGTTTCGCGATCAGGACATGCTCGATGCGGTCGCGCAAGCGATCGAACGGGACCGGAAGCGACGCGAAACCGACAAGTCGCGCTCTGCATTGCGGGACGTGTTCGAGTCGCTGACGACGCGCGAACGGGAGATCATGGCGCTGGTCACGACCGGACTGATGAACAAGCAGGTTGCGGCGCAACTCGGCCTCAGTGAGGTGACGGTCAAGATCCATCGCGGTCACGTCATGAGGAAGATGGGCGTGCGATCGCTGGCCGACCTCGTCAGGGCCGCCGAAGTCCTCGAACTGCATCGAGGCGACTATTCCAAGACGCAAACCTCCTCATGACGCTCGGCGCGTCCGCCATTTGGCCGCCGGCCATGATTCACGCCGGCGAAGCGTCGCTGTCCTGGCGTCCCAGCGTCGACCTCGGGCGTCGGACCTCGTCTCCGGCATTGGGATGAAGGCCCCAGGCGTCGATCACGCCGACGAGCGCGATCGCGCCGACGATGACGAACGCGATGCGGAAGCTGGCGATCGGGATGGCGCCCGCGGCGCTTGCGTCAACGAGCCTGGCGATCCTCAGAGCTACGGCGCCAAGCGCGATGCCCATGCCCATCGCGAGCTGCTGGGCGACGTTGAACAGAGTGTTCGCGCCGTTCATCATGTCCGCCGGAATATCGGCGAAGGCGAGCGCGCCGAGCGCCGTGAATTGCATCGAGCGAGTCATTCCGCTGACGAACAGCAGCCCGACTATGACGACGGCGGGCGTCGACGGCGCGAGCAGGGCGCAAGCGAAGATCCCCGCCGCATTCAGAAGGCCATTGACGATCAGAACCCGGCGGAAGCTGAAACGGCGGAGGATCGGCGTCGTGAACGGCTTTATCAGAAGGTTGCCGGCAAAGAGCGCGAGCACCAGCAGCCCAGACGCAAAAGCGTCGAGGCCGAAGCCCAACTGGAACAGGAGCGGCAAAAGGAAGGGAATGGAGCCGATCGCAATCCGGAACAGCGAACCGCCCCAGATCGTCACCGCGTAGCTGGGGACGTTCAGCGCTCCGAAATCGACCAGCGGATGAGCCCGACGTTTCGCATGCAACGCCGCGATCACGCCGATTGCGAGGCCCCCGATCAGGCTGAAACCGGCAACCGACCACGATGTCGCCTCGCGACCGACCAAATCGAGCCCCAGCATGAACACGAAGCAGCCGACGCCGATGAGGAGAAAACCGATCCAGTCGAATGGCCTCGTCTCTTCCGGCTTGCGCTTCGGGATTAGGCGCAGGGCCAGAACCAGCGCGACAAGTCCGAGCGGGACGTTGAGAAGGAAAATCCACCGCCAGGAGGCGTAGGTCGTGATGAAGCCGCCGAGCGGCGGCCCGAGAATGGGCGCCGCGAGGCCGGGCCAGGTGATCGTGGCGATGGCGTTCATCAGGTCGTGCTTCTCCGTCGTGCGCAGCACGGTCAGCCGGCCGACCGGCACCATCATGGCGCCGCCGGCGCCCTGGAGGATGCGCGCGATCGTGAAGGCAGGGAGGCTTTCGCAGAAGCCGCATAGGATCGAAGCAAGGGTAAAGACCGCGATCGCGACGGCGAAGACCGGACGGGCGCCAAACCGGTCGGCCACCCAGCCGCTGGCGGGAATGAGGATCGCGAGGGTCAGCACATAGGAAGAGACGCCTATGCTGAGATCGACCGGATGAACGCCGAACGAAGCCGCCATTTGGGGCAGAGCCGTGACGATGACGGCGCCGTCCAGATTCTCCATGAAAAACGCGCCGGCGACGAGCAGCGCGATCGCCGAACCGCGCGAGAACGAAGTGGTCACTGCCGGGCATTCCTCGCGTTTCGCGATCGCGACGGAACAAGCGCGACGGCGCGAGATATCTTGTCGCGCCGTCGCTGCAAACTGTCCTCGAACCAATGCATCGCGCCAGCGTAGCGCTGGTCGAACGCGGCGTCGAATTCGAGGCCGCCGAGCCATCCAGCCCGCACGAGAGGACCCGCTTTGCGGGGGTGCAGCCACGCTCGGCTGATCCTGGTGGCTCAAGGCGATCTCGCGGCTTTCCGCGCGGCGCGCGTCCGAGCCGCGAGCGCGATCCCGGGTCGATAGTCCGGCGATGTCGGCGTCCCCCTCGAGCGCAGAGCGCGGGACGGCGCGAAGCGTCGCGCTTCGGCGAAGGTCCATCGGCAAGCGATCTCGCCGCAACCGCCATCCGGGAGCTTGTCCCGATCGATCCAAACCAAAGGGTTATCGTCGCAGACCAACATCCTGCCTGCGCCAACCCAAAGGGGAATATCGGGGCCGCCGCCGCCGCCCCAAATGCACGGATGTCGTCGCGCCTCCCGGCGAAACGACGCATCGATGATCCGAGGAGAACATCATGCGCAACATCCGGTTGCTTGGAACGAGGGCGGTCGTTTTCGACCTCGGCGCTGCGAACGCTCAAGCCACGGCCCAGGACCCGTCGGCTGCAAGCTCACGCTACGCGATCTTGGAGCCGCAGACCGCCGCGCCGAACCCGATGACCGAAGGCGACGCAGCCTTTGCAGTTACCTTCGCGCTGTCGACGGCGAGAGGCGAAGCTGTCCAAGCCCAGGGATCGGGTCCATGACGGCCATCGTTCGAATAGCTCTTTCACGTCCCTATACGTTCGTCGTCATGGCGATTCTGGTCTTGATCTTCGGCGGCCTCTCCGCGGTCCGGACGCCGACCGATATCTTCCCGAACATCGGGATTCCGGTCATTTCGGTCGTTTGGAGCTATACCGGCCTGCCGCCCGACGACATGTCCGGCCGCATCATCGCGGTTTACGAACGATCGCTGACGACCACGGTCAACGATATCGAGCACATCGAGTCGCAATCCCTCCCCGGCAACGGCATCGTCAAGATCTACTTCCAGCCGAACGTCGACATCAGCGCCGCCCAGGCGCAGGTCGCCTCGATTTCCCAGACCATGCTGAAGCAGCTCCCGCAGGGCGTCACCCCGCCGCTGATCATCGTCTATGACGCATCGAGCGTTCCGATCATCCAGCTTGCGCTGTCGAGCGACCGGCTCTCGCAGACCGAGCTGTTCGACCTCGCCCAGAATTTCATCCGGCTGGCGCTCGCTACGGTTCCGGGCGCCCAGTTGCCTTACGCCTATGGCGGTGCGACCCGGCAAGTGCAGATCGATCTCGACCAGAAGGCGCTGCACGCCCACGATCTTTCGGCGACCGACGTCGGCAACGCGCTCGCGCGCCAGAACCTGATCACTCCGGTGGGCACCGAAAAGATCGGCGCCTACGAATATACGATAGATCTCAACGATTCGCCGAAGGTCCTGCAAGACTTCAACAACCTGCCGGTGAAGGTGGTCGACGGCGCGGTCGTGTTCATGCGCGACGTCGCGTACGTCCACGACGGTTCGCCGCCGCAGACCAATGTCGTGCAGCTCGACGGCCACAAGGGCGTGTTGATTTCGGTGTTGAAGATCGGCTCGGCGTCGACGCTCGACATCATCGCCGGCGTCAAGGCGCGCCTGCCGGGCATCCAGGCGACCCTGCCGCCGGGGGTCACGCTGAGATACGTCGGCGACCAGTCCGGCTTCGTCAAATCCTCGGTCGCCGCGGTGGTGCGCGAGGGTCTGATCGCAGCTGCCCTGACCGGCTTCATGATCCTGGTGTTTCTCGGCAGCTGGCGCTCGACTCTGATCATCACGGTGTCGATACCGCTGGCCGTGCTCGCTTCACTGACCGCGCTCTCCATTCTGGGTGAGACCATCAATGTCATGACCCTCGGCGGATTGGCGCTCGCGGTCGGCATCCTCGTCGACGACGCGACGGTCACCATCGAGAACATCAATCGCCATGTGGAGGAGCACGGCGAGGACATTCTGACCGCGATCACCCGCGGCGCGCACGAAATCATGCCGCCGGCGACGATCGCCCTGCTTTGCATCTGCATCGCCTTCGTCCCGCTGCTTTCGCTCGGAGGGGTCGCCGGCTACCTGTTCCGGCCGCTGGCGATGGCGGTCGTGTTCGCGATGGTGGCGTCCTACATCCTCACCTACACGCTCGTGCCGACGATGGCGCATTTCCTGTTGCGCAACCAGCATCGTCATTCCGCCGGCGCGGGGTCCGCCGAGCCGCACCGGCCCGGATTGTTCGCGCGCTTTCAGCGCGGCTTCGAACGGCAATTCGAGCGGCTGCGGCGCGGCTATGTCGGCCTGCTGCAGCTCGCGCTGCATCATCGGTTCTGGGTCGCCGGCGGCTTCCTGTGCGTCGCCTTGCTGTCGCTGGGCCTTGCGCCCTATCTGGGCGAGGATTTCTTCCCCTCAGTCGACGCTGGCGCGATCAGAATCCATCTGCGTGCGCCGACCGGAACGAGAATCGAAGAAACCACCCGGCTGGCCGATGAGGTCGAAAAGAAAATTCGCGCGATCATCCCGGCGGAGCATATCGCGAGCATCGTCGACAACATCGGCTTGCCGATCAGCGGCATCAACATTTCCTACGGAAATTCTGGAACCATCGGGGATTTCGATGGCGACATGCTGGTCACGCTGAATGAGGGGCCGGCGTCTACCGACGCCTACGTGAAGGCGCTGCGCGAACAGCTACCCAAAGCGTTTCCCGGCGCGACGTTCTCGTTTCTGCCGCCCGATATCGTCAGCCAGATCCTCAATTTCGGCTCGCCGGCGCCGCTCGATGTGCAGATCGTCGGCCCGAATCTCAACGCCAGCCGAACCTTCGCAAACCGACTGCTGGCGAAGATACGCCATGTTCCAGGGGTTGCGGACCCGAGGATCCAGGAGCAGTTCCAGAACCCCTCCCTGAAAGTCGACTTCAATCGCGAACTCGCCGGCGTCGTCGGCCTGACCGAAGGCGACGCCGCGACGAGCGTTCAGGCGACCTTGTCGGGCAGCACCCAGACGGCGCCGACCTATTGGCTCAACCCGAGCAATGGCGTGTCCTACCCGGTCTCCATCCAGACGCCGCAATATGACATCGACTCGCTCGGCGCACTGAGCAATCTGCCGCTGGCCGCCGCGCAATCGACGCAGTTGCTCGGCGGCCTGGCGACGCTCTCGCCCGAGCCTCTCGACGCGATCGTGTCGCATTACAATGTCCAGGACGCCGTGAATATCTATGCGACGACCCAAGGGCGCGATCTCGGCGGCGTCGCCGCCGACATCCAGAAAATCCTCGACGAAGCGCGCGCCGAGCTTCCCAGGGGCTCCACCGTCGCCATCCGCGGCCAGGTGGCGACGATGAACAGCGCCTATCGGCAGCTGCTCGTCGGCCTGGGCTTTTCCATCGTGCTGATCTACCTGCTGATCGTGGTCAACTTTCAATCCTGGCTCGATCCGCTGGTGATCATCATGGCGCTGCCGGCGGCGCTGGCCGGCATCGTCTGGATGCTGTTCGTCACCCGCACCGGTCTCTCGGTGCCCGCTCTCACCGGCGCGATCATGTGCATGGGCGTGGCGACCGCCAACAGCATTCTGGTGGTGAGTTTCGCGCGCGAACAGCTCGCCGTAGGCAAGGACGTGCTCACCGCCGCGCTGGAGGCGGGCGCCACGCGCTTCCGGCCGGTGCTGATGACCGCGCTCGCGATGATCATCGGCATGGCGCCGATGGCGATCGAACCCGGGCCGAACTCGCCGCTCGGCCGCGCGGTCGTCGGCGGCCTCATGTTCGCGACCGTCGCAACGCTGATGCTCGTGCCCACTCTGTTCAGTGTCGCGCATGGACGCAGATCGACCCCCGCCGGGGCGGCGGAGCCGGCCTGCGGCCTCCCGTCACGCGACTGACCCCAAGGAGCGATCATGCCTCACGATTCATCGATTCGTCCCCCCGAGCCGCGCCGCGTCCTGCTGTTCCTCTGCGCCGTTGCAGCCGGCGCGATCGGTCTTGCGGCCTCAGGGATCATGGATCGCGCGAGGAGCACGCAGGAAGTCGCGGCCTGGACCGACAGGCTGGCGGTTCCGACAGTCCGCGTCGTTCAGCCAGAACGCGGCCCGCAGGAGGAGGAGCTCGTCCTGCCGGGCAATCTGAGCGCGTTCAACAGCAGCGCGCTGTTCGCCCGCGCCAGCGGCTATGTGACCGCCTGGCGCAAGGACATCGGCGCCCGGGTGACGAAGGGCGACGCGCTCGCGACCATTTCGGCGCCCGATCTCGATCAGCAGCTCGAGGAGGCGAAAGCGCAACTGGTCCAATTGCAGGCCGCGGTCGCGCAGGCGCAGGCGACCGCCGACCTCGGCAAGGCGACCGACGAGCGCACTGCGCGGCTGGTCGCGCAAGGCTGGTCGAGCGCGGAGCAGGGCGACACGGACCGCCTCACCGCGGCCTCGCGGACGGCGGCGCTGGCGGTGGCCAAAGCCAATGTCACGGCGCAACAGGCGGCGGTGGGGCGGCTCCAGGAGCTCGCGAGCTTCGAACAGATCAGGGCGCCCTTCGATGGCGTCGTGACCGCGCGCAATGTCGATGTCGGCGACCTCGTCAACGCCGGCGGCACGACCGGACGGGCGTTGTTCCAGGTCGCCGACGTCCACCGCATGCGAGTCTACGTGAACGTTCCGCAGGCCTTCCTCACCCAGTTGAAGCCGGGTATTTTAGCGACCCTGCGCCTGCCGGGTCAGAAGGATACATTCGCGGCCGAGCTTGTATCGACCTCGAACGCGCTCAGCGAAACCTCGCGCACCGCGCTGGTCGAGCTGCAGGCGGACAATCCGGACGGCAAGCTCTGGCCCGGCGCGTTCACGGAGGTGCAGTTCCATATTCCCTCCGATCCCGATGGCTTGCGCATTCCCGCCACCGCGCTCGTCTTCGGCGCGCAGGGCATGCGCGTCGCGACGGTCGACGCCAACGACAGGGTCGCGTTGAAGCCGGTGACGATCGGCCGCAATCTCGGAAATCGGGTCGAGATCGAATCCGGCCTGTCGTTGTCCGATCGGTTGATCGACAATCCCCTGGAATCGGTCGAAACCGGCGATCTCGTACAGGTTGCCGGCGAGGAGCCGAAAGCGCAGGTGGCGGAACGGCAACAGTGACCTGGGTCCGTCGCCGCAATCGCCGGCCGCGCCGCCGCATCCATCGGACGCCCCGACGAGCGCGCGCCGAACGCTCGCCGCCGGGCGCGAGGCGGAGCTTCGCGATCGACAGGAATGCTCGCCCGACCGATGGGCGCGTCATCGTCGGCTGCGAATTTCCAGCGCGGACGTAGCGATGATCGTGCGGGCCTCGGCCGCCACGGGATTGGGCAAACCCCAGCCCTCCCGTCACGGAAACAGCCCGCGCGCCTGCTTGGCCTGGCGCACGCGCTCGACGCCGATCGCCATCGCCGCGGTGCGCGTCGGGACGCCGTCGTGTTCGGCGCGCTGGACGACGATCGCCCAGGAGCGGTCGAGCGCCTCCTCGAGGCGGTTCATCACCTCGTCCTTGCGCCAGAAATACTGCTGGAGGTCCTGCACCCATTCGAAATAGCTGACGATGACGCCGCCGGCGTTGCAGAGTATGTCGGGTATGACGAAAATCTCCTCGTTGCGCTGGCGCAGGACGAGGTCCGCCTCGGGCGTGGTCGGCCCGTTGGCGCCCTCGGCGATGATCCGGCAGCGCAGCCTCGCGGCATTGCCCGCGTCGATCACCCGCTCGACCGCGCAGGGCGCCAGCACGTCGCAGGGCTGGGTCAGCAGCGCCTGCGCATCGATCGTCGCCTCGGTCGAAAATCCCCTCAGCACGCCTTGCGCCGCGACATGGGCGTTGACCGCGCCGATGTCGAAACCCCTTGGATCGTAATAGGCGATCGTATGGTCGGAGACGCCGACGATCCGCACGCCGCGCTCGGCGAGGCCCATCGCCGCATGGGCGCCGACATTGCCGAAGCCCTGGACGATCGCGGTCGAGCCGAGCGGGGCGATCCGGAGTTTCTCCATCGCGCGGAAGGCGAGGAAGGCGACGCCGTGGCCGGTCGCCTCGCGGCGGCCGAGCGTGCCGCCCGACCCGACCGGCTTGCCGGTGACGATCTCGGGCACGGTGACGCCCTGGTACATGGAATAGGTGTCCATGAACCAAGCCATCACCTGTTCGTTGGTGCCCATGTCGGGCGCCATGACGTCGACGCGCGGGCCGACGAACGGGATCATCTCCTGCATGTAGCGGCGCGAGAGATTCTCGAGCTCGCGCATCGACAGCGCGCGCGGATCGACCGTGATTCCGCCCTTGCCGCCGCCATAGGGCAATTGCGCGAGCGCGCATTTCCAGCTCATCCAGATCGCCAGCGCGGCGACCTCGCCGATGTCGACATTGGCCGCGAACCGCGTGCCGCCCTTGGCCGGGCCGAGCGTCAGATGATGCTGGACCCGGTAGCCCTGAAACACCGCGGTGCGTCCGTCGTCCATGTGGATCGGGCAGGAGACGGTGATCGCGCGCTTGGGCAGCAGCAACCGGTCGCGCTCGTCGAGCGGAATGTCGAGATGGTCGGCGATGACGTGGAACTGGTCGCGCGCCATCTGAAACACGGGGCCGCTGTAGATGGTCATCGCATGCCCTCCCGCTTGCCGGCCGGCGCAGCGACACGCGGCGCGCCGGATCGGGTCGGCGCATCGAACACCATCCGCGGCTTCGCCGATAGCGGGAAAAAAGTCGGCGTGGCCGAGCCTTTGCCGCGGTCTTGCGGGAACGGCGGCAACCTTGACCGGGGCGGCGGGCCGCGCCGAGCCCGTTAGAACGGAATTTGCAAAGGGACGGCCGGACGCGACGGCGCGACGGCGCCGCGCCGGAATCGACAGCGACGGAGCCGGAATGAGCGACCCAAGTGGCGAACTCGACATCATCGTGAACGACATCGCCGATGACATGAAGCGGCGGACCGACCGCGGCGCAGTGGCGAACTATATTCCCGAGCTCGCCGATGTCGACGCCGGCGCGTTCGGCCTCGCCGTCGTCGACCGCGACGGCAAGGTCGCGGCCGCCGGCGATTGCGACGCGCCATTCTCGATCCAGAGCATTTCCAAGGTGTTCACTCTGACCCTCGCGCTCGGGCGGGTCGGCGACCGGCTTTGGCGGCGGGTCGGGCGCGAGCCCTCCGGCAATCCGTTCAACTCGATCGTCCAGCTCGAGCGGGAGCGCGGCGTGCCGCGCAATCCGTTCATCAACGCCGGCGCGATCGCGGTCACCGACGTGATCCTCGCCCTCCGCCAGCCGCGCGAATCGCTCGGCGAGATCCTCCGCTTCGTCCAGTTCCTCGCCCAGGACCCGTCGATCGTGATCGACCGGGCGGTCGCGGCCTCGGAGAAGCGCACCGGCTTCCGCAACACGGCGCTCGCCAATTACATGAAATCCTTCGGCGTCATCGAGAGCCCGGTGGACCATGTCCTCGGCGTCTATTTCCACCATTGCGCGATCGCGATGTCGTGCCGGCAGCTCGCCACGGCGGGGCGCTACCTTGCCCATTCCGGCCGCGACCCGGCCACCCGCCTGTCGGTCGTCTCGCCCGAACGGGCGCGGCGCATCAATGCGCTGATGATGACCTGCGGCCATTACGACGGTTCGGGCGAATTCGCCTATCGGGTCGGCCTGCCCGGCAAAAGCGGTGTCGGCGGCGGTATTCTGGCGATCGCTCCCGGCAGGGCCTCGATCGCGGTCTGGTCGCCCGGCCTCGACCGGGCGGGAAATTCGCATCTCGGCCGGATCGCGCTGGAAGCGCTCGCCAAACGGACGGGATGGTCGATTTTCGGGGAATGACGCCAGGCGGCGCCGGCCGGAGCGCGACCGCCCGTTCAGATCGTTCGGCGGGGTCAGGACTTGCGCGGCCATTCCGCCTGGACGGCGGCCTCGTGATACCAGCCGCTGCCGAATTCCACGCTCGGCAGCGCCCGCAGCCGATGGTCGGTCGCCGCCCGCGGATCGCGCACCGCCGAGCCCGTGCTCGCGGCGGTCTTGCGGGGAAACTGATAGATCTTCGCCGTGGGGGGGCGCTCGTTCGTCTGCATATGACGTTCTCCTAATTGATGGCGGGCAAGTCCCGTGGAAATGAAAGTGCGCTCGACCAATGGGGTTCCACAATAGCAGACTTGCCTGCGATTCGCGCGAAGCGCTTCAAATAAAATCACGTAATGACCAAAATATAGGCAAATATGCCTTTGCCTTTTGCAGCGGCGCCTTCGCAGCCGAATGCGGATCGACGAAGGCGAAATCCTTCAAAAGACCGTCGAAGTCGGACCCGTCGCCATCGGCGCCTCCGCCATGTCTGCCTGGCGCCGGCCCTCCCGCCGACCGACGGGCGCCCCTCGGCGCGCCGTCGCAGCCGACGCGGAGGATCTTCGACGCCACGCTCGTCGCCAGGGCGATCGACCGCCCACCCGACCCCCGCTGGCATAAAAAATGCTGCGAACCGGCAGCCGTTGGCGACAATAGGCAATCATGGAAGACCCGGATCCAGATCGAAAAAAACCGTGAGAGGTCGCAATGACAAAGTACAAGCTCGAGTATATTTGGCTCGACGGATATACTCCTGTTCCCAGTCTTCGTGGCAAGACCCAGATCAAGGAATACGACAGCTTTCCCAAACTCGATCAGCTTCCGCT
>JBEKZS010000035.1:0-32905 GCA_049509635.1 Roseiarcus sp. | reverse complement strand
CGCCGCTCCGCCGCCCAGCCCGCGGATTTGGCCGGGGGAAAAGGCCAGAGTGTTTCCAGGCGATTGGCGTCATGAGACGACAACCGTAACTCCCAAGCCGCCCTTGCTGGGGCGCCCAAGGGGGCGGGCGGCGGTACGAAGGAACAAAGCCGAATGGCGCCGCCAAGCCAATCGCCGCAGTAGGCCCGCCATCCCTCCGCGTTCACCCCGGGGCCGAGAGCCGCGGAATTTTTGGAAATCCTTGGAAGCCTCTTGGAAGCCTCTTGGAAGCCTCTTGGAAGCCCTCTGGAAATCTTTTATTTCCTGGTTCTCCATGGCATCTGTTTTATATTTCAAGAGCTTGCGAGAGGCCGGAAGCTTTTTTGACCCCGGCTCCCGCGCTCTTAGATGTCGAAGGCGCAGGTAGGGCTTGGCGATGGAACCAGTGGCAATCGCATCACGAACAGGCCAGGGTCTGCTTGGGAGTTGCGCGCCGTGGGGGGTCCTGGGCGGTTCTCCGGGCGGCGGTGACTCTCCTTGGGTTCGCCTGGCTCGGACCGGCGACCGATCCGCACTGTGATCCTGGACCGGACAAGGGCTGGAGTCAAGCAATATTTCTGTAAAGGAGAAAGCCGGGCGGCGTTCGGCACGGGCGGGGCGGGCGCCGACGCGACGGGATCGGGCAGGCGCGGCGCCGGCTGCTCGAGTCATTCGAAATCCCTCGAGTCGGTTCCCCGGACAGCCCTGCCCGGCCCGGACGACGCCGGTGAGGCGTCATCCGCTGCCCGGCCGGCGCGTGAGGCCGCCTGCGACCCCTTCGCTCATCGCTCCCGCATCGCCGATTGCCGGTAGCGCAGCAGCGGCGACAGCAGATATTCGATCAGCCGGCGCGACCCCGTCTCGATCTCGACCGTGACCGCCATGCCTGGCGCGAGGTTGACCAGCTTGTCCTCGACCTGCATCTGCGCGCGGTCGAGCGAGATGCGGGCGGCGTAGACCAGTTCCTGGCCGGCCGGCTCGCTCGAGCCGTCCAGCTCCCCTTGCGTCCTGGCGGCCGAGGGATCGCGCGATCGGTCGCGGGCGATCGCATCCTGCGAGACGCTCATCACCTTGCCGTGCAACAGGCCGTATTTGGTGAAATTGAACGTGTCGACCTTGATCTGGGCGTCCTGGCCGACATAGACGAAACCGACGTCGCGGTTGGACAGCATCGCCTCGATCTCGATCGGGCTGTCGGCCGGCACGAGCACGAGCAGCGACTGCGCGGGGGTCACGACGCCGCCGATCGTGTGGACGGCGAGCTGCTGCACGGTGCCGTCGACCGGCGCCCGCAGGCGCTGGAGTTCGATCTTCTGCTCGGCCTTGATCACGTCCTGGCGGAATTCGGCCGCCTTGCGCTCGGCCTCCACCGCCTCGGCCGACAGGGTGCGCCGATATTCCGCCTCGGCCTGCGCGCGCTGCTCGACGATCGCCGCGATCGCGGCGTCGGCCTCGCGCGAGCGGCTCTTCTGGACCGCGAGATCCTTCTGGGATTCCGTCAGCGTCTGGTACAATTCGAGATAGTTTGCCTTCGAGCCGGTGTCGTGAGCGAACAGCGTCTTGCGGATGTCGACGCGCTCCTGGAGGATGGGGAGGATCGCTTCGAGCTTCTCCTCGGTCGCCGCCGCCGTCGCGCGCTCGGCTTCCTTCTCGGTCTTCTGCCGGTCGAGCGCGGCGAGCTTGGCGCGATGCTCCTCGATCTGCTGGATCAGCAATTGCCGCTGCGCGGCGACCTGCGCCGCCGTAGCGCCCTCGGGCGGCCGGAAGGCGGCGAGCGGGTCCGCCCCCGCCGTCAGCGCCGCGGTGAGCCGGGCGGCCTCGAGTTCGGCGGCGACGAGGTCGCCCTGCTGACGGCGCCGTTCGGCTTCGTTGAGGCTGGTGTCGAGTTCGACGAGAATGTCGCCGGCCCTCACGCTCTGGCCGTCATGCACGTGAATGGCGCTGACGACCCCGGTCTCGAACGGCTGCAGGACCTTGCTGCGGCCGCCCGGCACGATCTTGCCGGTCGCGGAAGCGACGATGTCGATCGTCCCGAACCAGGCCCAGACCAGGGCGAGACAGAACAGCGCGGCGATGGTGTAGGCGGTCGCGCGCCCGGTCGGCGAGGGCGGCGTCTCGACGATCTCGAGCGCCGCAGGCAGGAATTCGCGCTCCTCCCGCCCGATCCGGTCGGACGGCTTGCGCAGCGGAACGACCTTGCTAGATGACGTCATGGATCCCCGACTGGATTCGGTAGAGCGAGGCGTAGCGGCCGCCCGTGTTGATGAGTTCGTCGTGGCTGCCGTCCTCGACCAGACGGCCACGCTCGATGGTCAGGATGCGGTCGGTGCGCCGAACCGTCGACAGCCTGTGGGCGATGATGAAGACCGTCCGCCCCCTGGCGATTTCCTGCATGCCGTCCTGGATGATGCGCTCGCTCTCGTAGTCGAGCGCGCTGGTCGCTTCGTCGAAGATCAGGATGCGCGGATCGGTGATCAGCGCCCTGGCGATGGCGACGCGCTGGCGCTGGCCGCCCGAGAGCGAGCTGCCGCGCTCGCCGACGATCGAATCATAGCCCTCGGGCAGCTCCATGATGAAGCTGTGCGCCCCGGCGAGCTTGGCCGCCGCGATGACGTTCTCCATCGGCAGGCTCGGATCGGCGAGCGCGATATTCTCGCGCACCGAACGGTTGAACAGGATGTTCTCCTGCAGAACCACGCCGATCTGGCGGCGCAGCCAGGCGGTGTCGACCAGGGCGAGATCGGCGCCGTCGATGAGGACGCGCCCCGTCTCGGGCACGTAGAGGCGCTGCACCAACTTGGTCAACGTGCTCTTGCCCGAGCCCGACGGTCCGACGATCCCGATGATCTGGCCCGGAGCGGCGCGGAAGCTCACGTCGCTCAGCACCTCCGGCCCGTCGATCCGATAGCGGAACTTGACATGCTCGAAGATCACTTCGCCCTGGATCGGCGGCAGGGCCGCGCGCCCGGGGCTGACGCTGGTCTCGGGCGCGGTGTTGAGAATGTCGCCGAGCCGCGCCACGGAAATGCGCGCCTGATGGAAGTCCTGCCATATCTGGGCGAGCCGCAGCACGGGCGCGCTGACGCGGCCCGCCATCATGTTGAAGGCGACGAGCTCGCCGACCGACAGCGAACCGTCGATGACGAGCTTCGCCCCGACATAGAGCGTGGCGGCGGTGACGATCTTGCTGACGAATTGCACGCCCTGGCTCGCGATATTGCCGAGCCGCTGGACGCGGAAGCTCGCCGTGACGTAGCCGGCGAGCTGTTCTTCCCAGCGCCGCTGCATCTGCGGCTCGACCGCCATCGCCTTCAGCGTCTCGATGCCGGTGACGCTCTCGACCAGGAACGCCTGGTTCTCCGCGCCGCGCCTGAACTTCTCGTCGAGCCGGCGGCGAAACAGCGGCGTCGCGCCGGCCGATATGCCGATGTAGAACGGGAACGACGCGACCACGATCGCGGTCAGCAGCGGCGAATAGAGGAACATCACCAACAGGAAGACGAAGGTGAAGAACAGGTCGATGACGAGGGTGAGAGCCGAACTCGTCAGGAAGTTCCTGATGTTCTCCAGTTCGCGCACGCGCGCGACGGAATCGCCGACCCGGCGCGCCTGGAAATAGGCGATCGGCAGGGCCAGCAAGTGGCGGAACAGGCGCGCGCCGAGCTCGACGTCGATCCGGTTGGTGGTGTGGGCGAACAGATAGGTGCGCAGGGCGCCCAGAACGGTCTCGAAAGCCGCGATCGCGACGAGGCCGATGACGATGACGTCGAGCGTGCCGAGGCTGCGATGCACCAGCACCTTGTCGATCACGACCTGGAAGAACAGCGGCGAGACCAGCGCGAACAGCTGCAGGAAGAACGAGGCGATCAGCACCTCGCCGAGCATGTGGCGGTATTTGTGGATCGCGCCGAGGAACCAGGTCACGTCGAAGCGCCGGCCGAGTTCGGCGAGGCCGGCCCGCCGCGTCATCAGGAGCAGGCTTCCGTCCCAGATCGCCTCGAACTCGGCGCGCGTCATCAGCGCGGGCGCGGCGGCGGACGGCGACTGCACGATCAGCTTGTCGTCGGCCGCCTTGGCGACCAGCAGGAAGCCGCCGTCCTTCAGGCCGGCGATCGCCGGCAGCGGGGTCCCGACGAGGCGCGCCCAGCCCGTCCGGACGGCCCGGGCTTTCAGCCCCAGTTCCTTGGCGCAGCGCAACATCGCCGAGGCGTCGATCGGCAGCGCCCCGCAGCGGTGCCAGATCTGCTCCGGCGCGGCGCCGATGCCGTTGAAACGGAGCATCGACACGAGGACATAGAGACCGGGGTCACGCACGTTCACCGCTTGGTCCTCCGATCCGATCGTCCGTCGGCGCGCCGCCGCTCGGGCCGGCCGCCCGCCAGGGGACGCAAGAGGCGCGCGGAATTCCGAAACCCGGCGGGCGGCGCGCCGCCAACGATTCCGACCCTATGACATCAGGGTGAACGATCTAACACAAAGGCGCCGGAATCGCGACCCGATCCGGTCGCGATGGCGGATTCGGGCGCTCGGGTTCGAGGAAAACTGGCCGGAATCCGCCCTTCGTCCGGTCCGGGCGCCCCGACGCCGTCGCATGCCCTGAAAGCGCCGATGCGGGCCGCGGGCGCCGGGTCGGGCGGGAAGCATGCGCCGCCGGCTCCGCCGACCAGGCGATCGCGTCACCGCCGTCCGCGGCCCGGACGCCGGTCAAAGGCGGCTCGGAGATCGATCGACCCAGCGCCTGCTATTCGGCGTTCGCGAGGGATCACCCATTCGCGATGCGGAAATCCGGTTCGGCGCTTTCCGACATGACCAGCCGGGCGTTCGGCAGATCGTTGCCTTCGAGCTTTTCGATGATCTGGTTCTCGGTGAGCCGGTGGCGCCGCCAGCGCGCCGTCAGCCGTTCCCGAAGAACCTCGGCCGAGGTCTCGATCAGAACGGTGACGTCGAACAGCCGCGACAGCTCCGACCAGGGCTCGCCGCGGATCAGAAGGTAGTTTCCCTCGACCACGATGACGCGCGTCGCTCTGGGGATGACGCGGGCGCCGGCGCGCGCGATCTCGAGGTCGCGATCGAATGTCGGGACGGCGACGCTCGCTTCGTCCGCGGCCCTCAATCGCAGCAACACATGCTTGAGGCCGCCGACATCGAACGTGTCGGGCGCGCCCTTGCGCGGCCGCAGGCCGCGGGGAACCAGGTAGTGATCGTCGTAGTGAAACCCGTCCATCGGCAGGACGGCCGCGCTGTCGGGCGCATCCGCGTTGAGGCTCTCGACGAGCGAGTCGGCCAGAGTGGATTTGCCGGAGCCGGGCGGGCCGGCCAGCGCGACGATGACGCGCCCGCCGGCGCTGCGCTCGCGCAGCACGTCCCGCAGCTCCCCGAGTCCGATCCTTCCGCCCGTCAAGGCCGTCTCCTGCAGCAATGCCAGGCGCCGACGCTCGGCCGGCGTCGATCCGGGAAGGCGGCCGAACGCCGCTGGTTTGACGGGCTTCGCGCGCCGCCCTGGGTTCGCACCTTCCTGCCTCGGCGCCGATTCGGCAAGGGCGTCGAAGCTCTCGGCCGTCGCCTCGCGCGGGAGGGGATCGGGTCAGCTGCCGGCCGCGGCCGCTCCGGCTTGCAGCTTGTCCTGCGTCCTGGTTTCGAAATCGCCGGCGTCGTGACGTTCGTGCAATTGATCGGAAAGCTCGCCGAAGGCGCAATTGACCTTGCGCCCGCGTTGCACGGCGGGGCGCGCCGCGATCGCGTCGGTCCATCGCTGGACATGGGCGTAATCCTGCACCTGCAGGAATTCCCCGGCCCCATAGACCCGGCCTTGCGCGAGCGCGCCGTACCAGGGCCAGACGGCAATGTCGGCGATCGTATATTGGGGCCCGGCGAGATATTCGGATTCCGCCAGACGCCGATCGAGCACATCGAGCTGTCGCTTCACCTCCATCGCGAACCGGTCGATGGCGTATTCGATCTTCGTCGGCGCATAGGCGTAGAAATGCCCGAACCCGCCGCCGAGATACGGCGCGCTGCCCATCTGCCAGAACAGCCAGGACAGACATTCGGCGCGGGCCGCGCCGACGGTCGGCAGCAACGCGCCGAATTTCTCGGCGAGATACAGCAGGATCGCCCCGGATTCGAACACCCGGACGGGCGTCGGCCCGCTCCGATCCATCAGCGCCGGGATTTTGGAGTTTGGATTGACCTCGACGAACCCGCTGCCGAACTGATCCCCATCTGAAATCCGGATCAGCCACGCATCGTATTCGGCGCCGGAATTTCCGAGCGCGAGCAATTCCTCCAGCATCACCGTGACCTTCACGCCGTTTGGCGTGGCGAGCGAATAGAGCTGCAGGGGATGCCGGCCGACCGGCAGCGCCTTTTCGTGCGTCGGTCCCGCGACGGGGCGATTTATGTTTGCGAAGCGACCCCCGTTCTCCTTGTTCCATCTCCAGATTTTCGGCGGCGTGTAGCTCGGCGATTCGGTCATTCCCAGCGCTCCAGGGTGCTGCGCGGCGGCGTTGCGTCGGCGCCGAGAGTAGTCGATGTCGCGGTCGAGGACAAAAGACTCTCCGCCGCGCGCCGGCCGCAGAGCCCTCGGGTCTGGAATCGGGGGCCTCCGAGTCTATCCCTCGTCGCGTCGCGGGATGGCGGGCGCGACGGCCGGCGACGCTCGATCCGGCGAACCCGGGATGTTCTCATCGCCACGCAGCCAATCTTCCCGCCGCCGGCCGCCCTCGCATGGGGTCGCCGCGACGTCCCCGGATGATCGCGCGGCCGCTCGCCAGCGCTGGTCGGCGGCGCACCACAATCTGCTTTGTTCGACGCCCGCATGCAACGCCGAGGCTTGCAGCGAACGATCTATCGGGGTATCGAAATATGGCGATATTGGAGGATTACTTGATGGCTCTATCCACATCCGAATCTGCTGATCCGCTCGATTTGACGGGCGATGTCGTATCGGCCTTCGTCTCCCGCAACTCTCTGCCGCCGGCCGACCTGCCCGCGCTGATCCAGTCGGTGCATGCGGCGTTCGTGAGGCTGGCGAACGGAGCGGTCGCCCCCGAGGCGGCCGAACCGGCGGCGCCGACGCCGGCGGTGCCGGTCCGCAAGTCGATCACCCCGGACTATCTCATCTGTCTAGACGACGGCCTCAAATTCAAATCTCTTCGGCGACATCTGTCGATCCTCGGAATGACGCCGGAAGAATACCGGGCGAAATGGAAACTGGCGGGGGACTATCCGATGGTGGCTCCCAATTACGCGGCGGAGCGATCGGCGCTGGCCAAGAAGATGGGGCTCGGCCAGATTCGCAAGAGCGAGGAAGTCGCCAAGATCGAGAGCCCCGCCAAGGGCAAGCCCGGCAGGGGGCGGCCGCGCAAGACGCCGGCCTGATCGAAGTCCGGAGCCGCGCGCGCCTGCGCCGCCGGCGCGGGCGCGTCGTCGTTCCGAGCCCGGGCCGGCGCGCCGCGCGCCATTCGAAGGGTCGACCAATCGCCGTTCAGGCCCCGCCGCGACCCGCTTCGGCGGGTTGCGTGCGCCGGTTCCACATGCGCGCGAGATTCGGGTGCTTGGCGAGGGCCTTCTGATCGAGCAGGTTCGCGCATTCGATCGCCCTGAGATCCTCGTAGGTCTTCAGGGCAAGCTCGACCTTTCGCTTGTCCCGCTGTTCGACGACAACCGAGTCTCGCTTGGGTTCCGGCGCGGATTCCAGCGCGCCCGGTCGGTCGAGAACCGAGAAGAGGTAGGCGAGGCGCTCGGCTTCGGCGCCGAACCGGCTTGCGATCGCCGCCCGGTCGGCCGGCGACATCAGCGCGTGGGCGAATGCGTTCGTGCCGTAGATCGCGTGCAGGCCGCCGCCGAAACAGACCCGGTCGGCAAAGCCGCGCGCTTCCAGGATCGCGAACGTGCGGACCAGATGGTCGTGCAGCGAGCCCTCCTTGTGGGCGATCGCGGCCGCGCCGCGCTGCGTCAGAAAGCCGCTGAGCTTCTCGAAATTGCCGCTCCTGCGCTTCCTCGCCTTGAAGATCAGGGTCTGGCGCAGCGCCGTGCATTTCCTCGAGACGCCGCGGCCGGCGTGGCGCGTGTGGGCGGGAAAGACGACCGCGCGGTTTCTCTTGGGCAGGACCGCCCGGACGATGTCGCCGCGCTCGTCGAGGAACACCGTTTCGCCCGCCCAGTCCGGGTCCCAGCTCTCGTTCATGAACAGGATCGCCGTATGCTCGTCCGCGCGATTCGAATCGGTGTGGAAGTAGCCGTCGGTGCCGTAGGTGTAGCCGTTCAGGTAGCAGCGGATGAGCACGCTGTTCTTCAGACGGGTGAGGTTCAGGAATTTCCACGCGACGTTCACCGCCTCGAGCGCCTCGTTGGCGTCGAGAAAGGGCGCGACGTCGGCCAGATTGTGCCGGCCCGCCGCGACGAACTTCCGGCTCCAGTGACCGTGCGGGTCGGTCTGGGAATTCGAGCGCGAGCCGTAGGCCATGGATTGGCCTGCGACGAGTCCGGCCAGGTTCGCGTAGACGTCGGGCGGCAGGAATTCGTCCAGGACCACGATCTCGTCGCGCAAGCCGCCGCCCCCCTGGTCGCGCGCCTTCGGCGCCCCGCGCGCAGCTTCCGTCAAAGCCGTCGCTCGATCAAGCTTGACCCCGAGCGCGGGATTTGACGCCGATCCGGGCCGGCCAAGCCCTTCGCCCGTCGCGGCGGCGGCGCTTGCCTCGACGCGCGCCCGGGTCGACAGTGCCCCGACCGTCATCTTTGCGCGAGCGCGGATGGAAGCCTTGTTCGCCAGCCTCCACGGAGGCCAAGCCCTTCGCGGACGATTGCTCGCTCTCGTCGCCGAAGCTTCGGCGCTCGCCGCCACGAACCTTGTCGACCTCCACCTCATGACCTTCGCGTTCACCGACGAGGAACTCGCCCGAGCCCTGGCGGAGGCTGCGGCGCGCCGCCCGTCGCTGAGCGTCCGCATCATCGCCGACTGGAGCCAGCGGACCCGCGCGCGGGGCCAGCAGGTCGGCCGCCTCATGCGGCTCGGCCTGCCCAATCTGGACGTCCGCTACAAGAAGGACCAGCCCTACCTCTGGGACGCGGCGGCCGGCCACATGCGCTGGTCCTACAACGTCAGCCGCGGCCTCCTCCACCACAAGACGCTCGGCGTGCTCGCCAACGGACGCCCCTGGCGGCTGGCGTGCGGCAGTTTCAACTGGACCGCGAGCGCGGCGCGCAGCTACGAGAACCTCATCGTCGTCACGCCGGAGCGGATGGGCCCGCGCCGCCTGATGGCGCGCGTCGAACTCGAGTTCGAGGCGCTGTGGTCGGACGGCGGCGACACGCTCTCGGCCGAGGAGGCGGACCGACACTACCAGGCGATCCTCGAGGCCTATCGCCGCGATGCGTCGATCGCCCCGGTCGCGATCCAGGGCGTGGCGGGGGCCGGGGCGGCGCCGCTGCGGAGTCTCGATCCCGGGGAATTTCCCACGGGTCACGAGAGCGAATGCGTGGAGAATCCGGACGAGCCGGCCCGCCCGGGCCGGCCCCGGGTCGAGATCGCATTCAGCGCCCGAGGTCCGCACGAGGCCAAAAGTCGGCGCGGCTACGCCGACTGCAATCGCGCGCAGCGCTTTCTTCTCCACACGCCGTCGGGCAAGGCCAAGCGCGTTCCGCTGACGATCACCAACCTGGCGCTCGACACGATTTTTCGCGCGGCGCCCGGACAGACCCTCAAGATCGCGATGTACGGGCTGTCCGCGCGCGTCGCCGAATATAATGCGCTGCTGGACGCGGCGCGGCGCGGGGTCCGCGTGCTCGCGCTGCTCGACCGGGCCGTCGGATCGGACGTCGTCGCCCGCCTCGCGGCGGTCGGCCGGCTCGAAAAGCTGACCATCGAGGTTCGCACGGCGGGCCGGATGATGCATCAGAAGTATGTCGTGATTCCGGAATCCTCGACGGTGCTGACCGGCACCGCGAACATGACGACCGACGCCAGCGCGCGCCACTCGGAGCATCGCATCCGCGTCAGCGGCGATTCTGCGCTCGCCGCGCAATTCTCGGCGGATTTCGACACGATCTGGGACCGATTGGGGCCGATGGCCGGCAGTTCCGAGCGCGCGTCGGACGACCCGCGACGCGCGGGAGGTCGAGAGCAGCCGGCGGAAGAGAAAGACAGAGAGGGGGCCGAAACCCTCTCTCTGTTAGCAGCGAGGTCGACGTAGAGCCGCCTCGTGACCGTGATCAAATCAAAAAGGCGCGCGTGTGTCAACGAACGGTTCGATACGAACTGTGCGTGTCGAAACCGTGCGATCCCATCCCGCAGCGCGCCGGTCGGCTTTGCTCCGCATTCCAGCGGCGCCCGCCCGGGGCGGCGATCCCCCCTGCCCGTCGCCGCCGCGGGCTCGCCCTGGTCCGGTAATTTCGCTTTTGCGCGTTCCGTTTTGAGCGCATATTTCCACTCTCGCCGCTCGGTTTCGCTCGAGGCGGCGCGCGAGGCGGGTCTTGCGAACTTCCCGCCGGGCAACTGGGGAGGTCCCGATGAGAGTCAACGTGATCCGCACCGTCGAGGAAGCGCGGGCGCATGATCGGCGCAGGTCCGCGCTCGTCGAGGTGCCGGGCGAACTGGTGCCCGTCGTCGTCGCGCTGACGCGGGTGCTGCGCGCGCCGGTCGAGCGCGATCCGGGCCGGAGAGCCGGGCCGCGGCGTCCCGTGCGGCGTCCGGACCGCGATCGCCGTCCCGGCGGCGTCATCGTCACCAATATCGGTCCCGGCAGCCAGGCCGCGAAGGCCGGCATGGCGCGCGGCGACGTGTTGCTGCGCTACGACGGGATTCCGATCGATCGGCCGGGACGGCTGAAACGCCTCACCGAACGCCTCGCGCCGGGCGGCGGGGCGTCCGGACGCGTCGTGATCGAGGGGATGCGCGGACCGACGGAATTGCGCTTCGAGGTTCGCGGCGGCCCGCTCGGCATGACCGTCAGCGCCCTCTACCCTTCGCGGCGGACCGCATAGGAGGGCAGTCCGGGGACTTGCGTTCATGCGACCGGACCGCGCGGAGGCGGCGTGGCGCGGATGGCGCGCGACCCCCGTCCTGCTGCGCATGCAGCGGCAATTGTTCGGTCCGCGCGCCCGACGGATCGGCCCGGTCCCCGACGCCGCGATGTGGCGTCTCCTGCGCGCGCTGCGGGCGGCTCCCGAACTGGAGCCGTTTCGAATCTGGCTGGTCGGCTCGCGGGTTCAACCCGGCAGGCCGGGGTCCGACATCGATCTCGTCCTCTCGCCGCGCGAGGGATTCCCGGCCAATGACGGGGACGTCGAGCGGGCGCTGTGGCACTGTCGCAACCGGGGCCTTTACGCGTCCAATCCGGTCTGCGTCGTCGATCCCTGCTTTCGCGCCGCCGGCCCGCGGACGACCGTCGCAGGGCTGCCGCCGCGAGCGATTCTGCACGGCGTCAAGCTGCTCTCGCCGAGGCTGCTGCGCGAGGCGCTCGCCGGCGGGCTCGAGGGATGCCGCCCCGTCGGGCGGTTCAGCCTCGAATATTCCCGCCGCGCGGGCGAGACCAATTACTATGACAAGCTTCCAGTCGGCCCGTTCGGCGATTCGCAGTCGCCATATCTGCGCCCGGCGATCGAGGTCGCGCCGGCGGCCGCGGCGTCGCGACGAGACCCATGACGCCGCCGGCGAGCGCCCGGTGCTCCCCCCGCTGCCCGGCCGGGAATCGGACGCCGCGGCGAATTCACCCGTGGGGATTGACTTTCGATTCGAGCCGTCTGTAGGCTTGAGGCCGTGGCGGCGGGGTGGAACGGCTGGGGTCGTACTCTCTTCCTCGTCAGCTTCGTTCGGGACCGGCAGGCGAACAGACGAGCCCCGCGTCGGAGGCGCCGTGAGCCGCGCTTGCGGCGCTGCCCGAGACTCGAATCGGCCTCTGGCATTCCGGGGCGCGCGGCGGGGATGTGAGAGTGGACACCCGGCTTGTTGGTCGCCAAGACTCGCGTTCGCTGTCGACCTCGCTGGTCGGGGCGGACCGTTTGAGCGAATTGCGTCCGGTCTGGGCCTCGTTGCACGAACATCACGCGACGCTGCAGGCGCGAGGCCGGACGCGCTCGCTCGGAAGCCTGCGCGACCTGGAATCGTCATGGCAGGCCCAGCGCAGATTTTGCGAGCGGGCGCTGGGTTCGAACAATTCGTTCCTGGTCCTGGCGGAGGCCGGCCCGATCCCCATCGGCTATGCCTTGGTCTCGTGCCGCCGCCATCCCATCTGGTCCGAGCGGAGCTTCGGCAGCGTCGAGGTTCTGTGCGTGCGCCCGACCGGTCCGGGATCGTCGAGCCTGGGCTCGCGGCTCTCGCGCGGCCGCGTGCTGCGCGCGCTGTTGGGCGCCTCGATTCAGGAGGCGAGGCGCCGCGGTCTGTCGCAATGGTCGGCGATCGTGATGGAGGCCAATGCGGGCATGCGTGGCGCGATCGAGCGGCTCGGCGGCGAGCTCGCGCTCGTCACCTACAGGGGCTTCGTCGCGGAGACGGCGAGCCGGCTCGACGATCCGAAATCGTTCCGGCGCGCGCGCGCCGTCGGCGATTCGCGGCCGCAAGGCCATCGGGAACAGCGGAGGAACAACGTGAGCGACGAAATCCGTGGAACTGGACGAACGCACGCGCGGGAGCATTCGGCGATCGGCCCGGACGATCTGGCCCATCTGCGAAAGATCCTGCGCTTCTATCCCGGCGCCGAGGAAATGCTGCAGGTCGTCCGCAAGGTCTCGCCGATCGGATTTCCCATCAACAGCTTCGCCGATCTCGAGGACGGCCTCGGCGGCGCGGAAGTCACGATCAGGATCGGCGGCCGCGAGACGCCGCTGCGGACCATCCGCCGTTTCGTGCCGATGCACTACTTTCCGGTCGCCAACGAGAACGATCTGATCGCCAAATTCGCCGAGCTCCGGCGACGCGCCGCATCGGCCGCGCGCCAGGCGCGCGGCAGGCGCGGCAGGGCGCCGTAGCTCTTCGAGACCCGAAGAGCCGATCGAGGAATCACCCGTCTGAGGGGATGGAGACGCAAGATGGCTGGACCCGAACTCGACCTCGTCGCTCATGAACTTTCCGCCGGCGACGAGGTCGTCGGCGCGGAGGAATGTTTCTGCGAATGCGGGGTTCCCCCGGGCGAGGAATGCTACACCTGCTGGGACTGCACGGCGGTCTGCGACGCCGGCGGCGGCACCCGATGCCTGTGCTATACGTGCCTGTGCGAAGCCGGTTGCGTCGCCAGCGGCGACAGCGACGGAACGAGCGACGGCGCGCTCGCCCAGAACGACGGCGGCGATGACGGCGACGATGGCGGCGGCGACGGCGGCGAGGACGGCGGAGCCAGCGAGAGTGTATGAGGAAGGCGCGGACGGCGGGGCGTCGACCGCGCCGCCGACATGGCCGTCAGGCGTCGACCGCGTCGTCTCCGGCCGGGGTGGGCTGGTCTCGTCGACGCGAGCCCTCGAGCCGCCGTTCGGCCATCCCCGGCTGAAGGTCTATTCGGCGTTGCTGGGCGACGTCGGGCGACTGCTCGGAACCCATGGCGCCTATCAGGAAATGCGTCCGAGCGCGACCGGGCGGTCGTTCGACGATCGTCTCGCCCGCAGCATCGCCGTCGCCGAGGCCATCGAGCGCTACGCCACCTGCATGTATGCGGGTCATGAAATCGTCACCGCCTCGGCGGCGGAGCTCGGCTCGGCCGCGATCGATCTCGACGCCGTCCCGCGCAGCTCCGCGCGCGAGCTGGAAAATCCACGCTGCCGCGTGCCGCCCCCCGATCGCCACGCGCCGATGCGCTGGGTGGAGAGCGTCGAACTGCGGTCCGGCCGGCGGGTCTGGGCGCCGGCCGTGATGGCGTTCATGCGCATGCATCCGCTTCCCGGCGAGCGCTTCTGGCTGCAGATTTCGACCGGTTGCGCCGCCCACACCGACATTCGCGCCGCGCTCGCCGCAGCGATCTGCGAAGTGATCGAACGCGACGCGGTCGCCTTGACCTGGCTTCAGCGGCTGCGCCTGCCGCCGCTCGATCCGGACGCGGTTCCCCCGGCCGCCCGCGAAATCATGGCGTGGTGCGAACGCAATCGGGTGCAAACTCATCTGTTCGACGCCACCTCCGACCTCGGCGTCCCCACCGTCTACACGGTGACGGTCGCGCCGGCGGATCCGCGGATCGCCCAGCTCGTCGGCTGTTCGACCAGCCCGACCATCGAGGACGCCGTCGACAAGGCGGTCACGGAATCCTGCGTCGCCAGGATCGCGGTTCAGGGCGCCGGCGCGCCTCCCGACGAAATCGCCGACTTCGCCAGCGTCCTCGACGGCGCGGTCTATATGGCGCGGCCGGAGCGTCGGCACGCCCTCGATTTCCTGCTGGAGGGCGTCGACGCGCGGGCGAAGGCGATTCCCCGCGCGCTCGCCGAGCGCCCCGAAGACGCGCTGGACGCGCTGCGTTCGACGCTCGAGCGGCGCGGGATGAACGCCTATGCGGTCAACCTCACGACCCGGGAAGCCGAGGCGGCCGGACTTTCGGTCGTGCGGGTGATCATTCCGGCATTGCAGCCGCTGACGTTCCGCCCGCTGGCGCAATATCGCGGCCATCCCCGCCTGTTCGACGCGCCCGCCGCGATGGGACATGCCGTTCATGCGGAGTCCGACCTGAACCCCTGGCCGCAGCCGTTTCCATGACGGCCGGGAATCCGATCGACGGGCGCGGACGAGCCGCGGGGCGGAACGCGTGTCGCGAAGGTCGAGTTGGATGAAATGACGCGCAGCATTCTGACCTGCGGCGATTTCGGGCGATCGATGGCGGCGGTCCTCCAGGGCTGGAGCGCCGTCGATCTCGACGGGGTCGCGGACGTCGCCGGCCTGAGGCCAAGCCTCGCGGCGACGGTGTCCGAGAGCAGCCTCGTCCTGTTCGCCTCCTGGCGCGAGCGGCAGGACGTCGCCCGCCTGCTGGACGCGCTGTGCCACGAGGCCGGCAGGCCCTGGATCGCCGTCGTCGCCGAGCATCCCTGGGTCAGGGTGGGGCCCGCGATCGCGCCGGGACGGACCCCCTGCTACCAATGTTTCGGGCTGCGGCGGCTGCAACATGACGGCAACGCCAAACTCTCCGTCGCCTTGCAGGCGGCCTATGCGAAGGACCTCGGGAAGGGCGTGCGCGGCTATCTCCCGCATCACCTGACGATCGCCGCCGGCCTGACGGCCTGGATCGAAGGCCAGCTGGCGTCGAGCGGCGATCGGCGCTCGCCCGTCCTGCTCTACAACACCCTGCGCAACGAGATTGCGCTCGACCACGTCGTCGGCGTCCATGGCTGCAATCTGTGCGACACGACATCCGCGGGCCGAACCAACGATCCGATCCTCGCCTGCCTCGCGCCGACGGACGGACCGGGCGCGGCGGAAGCGGAAGCGCGGCGCGAATGACCGATCGCGTCACCGCCGATTCGATGGCGCGCGCCGTCGCGACCGACCCGGACATCGCAGCTCCGGCGCGGCCCAAACTGTGCGAAGGCCTCTGTCTGGTCACGGTGCGCGATGGTCTGCTGATCGAAGGCGCCGCCGAGCGTCAGTATCTCACCGGGCGCGCGGCCATCGACTTGCTGCCGCGGCTGCTGCCCGCCCTCGACGGGCGGGCGGATGTCGAGGGCGTCGCGCGCCGGATCGACGCGCCGGTGGACCATGTGCGGGCCGCCGTGGCGCTGCTCTTCACGCGCGGACTGCTCGAGGAGGGCGGCGGCGCGCCGCCCCGGAACGAAGCGGACGTCTTTTTCTCGCGCGCGACGGATTCGACAGCGGTCAATGCGAACGGCGCCGAAGCCAGGGCGCGGCTCGATCGATCGAAAGTCCTCATCGTCGGCGAGGGTCGGTTCGCCTCGGATCTCAGGGACTTGTTGCGCCGCTCCGGCGTCGGGGATTGTTCCCTGGAATCGCCGGCGCCCGCCATCCGGTCTCTCGCGTCCTGGACCGCAGGCGACGGCGCCAATGCGCTCGTTCTGGTTCTCGATGCAAGCGCCGCATTCGAGGTCGACCGCCTCTGCCGACGGATCGAGGCGCCGTGGATGTGGGTCTCGCGCGGGCGCCGGGAATTGGGGCCGGTGTTCCACGGCGCGGCGGGCGCCTGCTGGCGCTGCGCGCGCCTGGCGGGCGTGGCGGCGGACGAGACCGAAGCCCCGGCCGATGAACCGGGAATCGATGCGCTCATTCTCGGCCTCGCGGCGGGCAACGTCGTCCATTTCCTGTCGCGGGTCGGGGCGATCCCGGCGCTGCGGTTCGTCTGCCGATTCGCCGCCGGCGATCCGCGTCCGCGAACCGAATTCGTCGCCCGCCAATCGGGTTGCCCGACCTGCTGTCCGCTGCCGTCGGCGGAACCCTGGTCGGCCCCGCGATCGGCGGCGCTCGTCTACGAGGAATTCGTCGAAGCGGCGCCGCCCGACCTGCTGAATCCGCGCGCGCATCGAATCCATTACGTTCCCTCGAACATCGCGCTGCAGCGGGTCGAAAAGCAGCGCCCGACCCTGCCGACGATCGCGCTGCCCGCCGCGCCGGGCCTGTCGCGGTCCGGCGGGCCGGGGCTGTCGCTCGCCGAGGTCGCGCTGATTTCGGAGCGGATCGCGGGGCTGCGCAAATCCGCCGAGGCCAAGGGGACGCGCTGGGCGCCGACCGGCGGCAATCTCGGATCGGTCCAGCTCTACTGGGCGGTCCGCGACATCGCGGGACTCGAGACGGGGCTCTATTTCTACGGCGCCGCCCAGCACCGGTTCTCGATCCTCGGCGGCGCCGAGGCCTATGCCGGCTTCCTCGCCGCGCTGCCGCCGCGGTTCTCCGACCACGCCGTCGGCTTCCTCCTGTTCACCGCGGCGCTCAACCGGGTCAGCCGGAAATATCATGCGAACGCCTACCGCCTGGCGGGGCTGGACGCGGGATGCGCGCTGGGGCAGCTGCGGTTGGTCGCGCGCGCGCTCGGCTTTCGCCCGAGCGTCGCCGCCCGCTGGGACGAGGATCGGATTGGCGACCTCTTGTGCGCGCAACCCGGCGCCGAGCCGGTCACCGCGATCGCGGCGCTCGCCCCGGAGCCCGTCGCATGAGCGAGAATCGGATCGGAATGGCCCTCGTCGCCGAGCTCGTGGAGTCGAGCCGGATCGGCGCCGCCGAGCCTGCCCATGCGGAAATACCCGCCGCGCTGCGCGGCCATCGGCTCGGCGCGGTTTCGGCGGCGCGCGCGCCGGCGCCGCTGTCGGCCGGGCAAGCCGACGCCGTGCTCCAGGCGCGCAAATCGGTGCGGAGCTTTTCGTCCCGCCCGGTTCCGGCCGGCTCGATCGGCGCGAGCGTCGACGCGGCAATCGCCGCGGACCGGGAATTGTGGCCCGAGGAGAACGCCGGCGGCGTCGACCTCGAGCTCGTTCTGGTCGCCTGGTCGGTCGATGGGCTCGAGCCGGGCGTCTATGTTCGCGAAGGCGAATCGTTCCGGTTCCTCAAGCAGCCGCCCGAGCGCGGCGCGCGCGGTTCGGTGACGCTGCAGCGCGGCCTCCAGGCCGCCCCCGCGCTGGTTCTGGCTTCCGGCAACCTGCTGGCGTCCTGCGCGCGCCACGGCGATCACGGCTACCGCCTGCTGCTGGCGCGCGCCGGCGCCGCATGCCAAACGGCCTGGCTCGCGGCGATCGACGAGGGGCTGGCCGGCGTCGTGTTCGCCGGGTTCCAGCCGGCGGCGGCGCGCCACATATTCGGCCCTTCGATGGCGCGGCGTCAGTTGTTCGCGCTGGCGCTCGGCTGTCCCCCGGACGAGGCGTCGACGTGACGGGGCGCCCGATGACGAGCGATTCCGGCTACGCCGAGCCGATGCGCCAGCTCATGACGACCAGGCTCGTCGAGGCGGGCCACATCCGCACCGACGCCGTCGAGCGCGCGTTCCGCAACGTTCCGCGTCATTTGTTCGCGCCCGACATCGCGATCGCCGACGCCTATCGGGACCGGCGCATCGCCCGGATGCAGGGCAGCTGCCTGACGCCGCCCTCGCTCGTCGCGCAGCTTCTCGAACAGCTCGAGGTGCGCCGCGGCCAGCGCGTTCTCGAAATCGGCGCGGGAGTCGGCTATCACGCGGCGCTTCTGGCCGATCTCGTCGGGCCGACGGGGGAAGTCGTCACCGTCGAGATCAGCCGACAGCTGGCCGACGCCGCCCGGCGCCATCTCGCCGGGATCGGCGCCGACAACGTCCATGTCGTCTGCGGCGACGGCGAGTTTGGCTGGGCCGAACGCGCGCCCTACGACCGCATCGTTCTGACCTGCGCCTCCGATCGCGTGTCGCCGCACTGGCGGCGGCAGCTCGCCGGGGACGGCCGCCTGCAGCTGCCGATCGTGCTCAGCGGCAATGTCCAGAGGTCGGTCGCGTTCGTGCCGGCCGGCGGCCGGACCCTGCGCTCGGCGTCGGTGGTCGACTGCTTCTTCGTGCCGCAGCGAGGCGCAAACGACGTCTGGAGCCGATCGTGGATAAGGCTGGACCCCGGCCGGGGACTTTCGGCGGCCTCGGACGACCGCGCGCTCGATCCGGCGCAACTGCGCGCTTGTCTGGGCGCGCCATGGTCGGACCTCGCGACGGGGGTCGCGGCGCGCGCGGCGGAGATCGGCTCGGGACTCTACGCCTGGCTGGCGACCAGGGACGAACGCTGCATCACGCTGCTGCAGTTCGCCGCCGCGCACGGGCCGACCGCGTTCGACGACCTGGCGGGCGGCGGCGAACCCGGCGCGGCGACGATCGGCCTGTTCGCCGGGGGCCGGCTCGCCGTGCTCGCGCCGGTTCGCGGCGGCGCGCGCGAACGGCCGGGCGCGGAGGATTCGATCGAACTGGTTTGCCGCAGCTATGGGGACGCCGGAGATCTCGCCCACGGCCTGCGCGACCTCGTCCGATCCTGGGCGGCGGCCGGTCGGCCGAGCGGCGACCGGCTGGCGATCGGCGTCGCCCCGCACGGGGACGACCTCGGCGCGGCGAGCCAGGGGCGCATCGTGCAGCGGGGGTCCTGCATCCTCCGCTTCGACTGGGCGCCCGCGCCGTCGAGGACGTTTGCATAGGGCGCTCCCGCTCGGTGCGCGCCACTAGCCGCCGGACGCGGCCCATGCCTGCGCGCGCGCGCCGGCCGGACGGGAACCGGCGATCCCGTGATATTCGAGCAGGAAGCGGATCTGGCAGTAGAACAGCAGCAGGTAGCGCAATTGCGCGCGCAGGTCGGGACGCGTCCTGGCGAGCGCGCCGAACGTTCCGACGAGATCGGCCTCGGCCGCGCCGTAGCGGCCGAGGCGCTCGGCGAGCAGCAGTTCCGGCCGGGTGAACCCGATCTCGTCGGCGTCGGCGCGGCGCTCCGGGCTCGCCTCGACAAAGGCCTCGAGCCGGCGCCCGAACGCCTGCGGCGCGTAGATCCGGTCGAGCAGCCAGGCCGCGCCTTGCGTGAGCTGCGCCCCGGTCATCAGTTTCGGCCGGAAATTGGCCTCGAGGAATTCGCCCCCGCCGACCCGACCGTGGGAGACGAGGCGCCCCTCCGCCTGCATCCTCGCGTAGAGCGGCGTCGCGAACGGCGCGACGAGCACGCTGAGCGATATCGCCGGGACCGGCAGGGTCTCGATGAACGCGGCCTGGCGGTCGAAGATCGCGAGGTCGTCGTGATCGAACCCGACGACGATGCCGCAGGTCACCATGACGCCCGCGCGCACGATTTTCCGGACCTCGGCGGCGAGGTCGACGCGCATGTTCTGCCGCTTCTGCGTTTCGGCGAGGCTGTCCTGATTGGGCGTCTCGACGCCGACGAACACGATCCGAAGCCCGGCGTCGGCGCACAGGTCGAGCAGCGCGTCGTCGCGCGCCAGATCGATCGAAGCCTGGGTCGAAAACCGCATGCGGCCCGCCGGCCGCGTCCGGTTCCATTCGGCGACGCGTCCGAGCAGGGCGTGCGTGCGACGCCGCATCACGGTGAAGTTGTCGTCGGCGAAGAACACGCCCCGGTAGCCCAGCCGGTAGAGGACGTCGAGCTCGCCGAGGACCTGGTCGGGTTCCTTCCAGCGCTGCTTGCGGCCGAGGTACTGGATGACGTCGCAGAACTCGCATTCGAACGGACAGCCGCGCGAGGTCTGGATCTGCGCGGTGAGCGCGGCGCGGCGCGGATAGAGGTCCCAGCGCGGGATCGGGCTGCCGGCGAGATCGGGCCGGGCGCCTTCGTAGTCGCGCTCCCATCGGCCGGCGCCGATATCGGCGAACAGCCGCTCGGCGATCCCCTCGATTTCGCCGCGCACGACGATGTCCGCGTGCGGCCGGAGATCCTCGGGGTTCAGGGTGACGTAGGGGCCGCCGAACACGACGAGCTTGCCGCGGCGGCGGAACGCGGCGGCCAGTTCGATCATCCGGTCGCGCTGCGACACCTTGCCGGTGATGCCGATGACCTCGGCCCCGGTCTCGAGATCGACGCTGTCGATCCGCTCGTCGCAGATCGCCACGCCCCAATCGCGCGGAACCAGCGCGGCAATCGTCGTCGTCGACAGATCGGCGAAATTGACCGCCTTGGCTATGCCCCACGCTTCCAGCACGTCCAGGCTATGGTAGCCCGGAGATCGCTCGGCGGGATTGATCAGGTAGATCGATGGCGCCAAGGCTCAGGCATCCCGGCGAGCGGTCGGACTGTCGATGAACGATCCGCATTGGCGTAGCAGTCCGGGCAAATGCCGTCAACGCGCGGCGCGGGACCGCACCCGACATCCTGGTCCGCGTCGCGCCATGAAATCCGTCACGCCGGACGTACCTTGCGCCCTCGGCGGCCCGCAAGAGTCGCGGGCGCAACGCGGCCCGGACCGCCTGGTCAGCCGGCGCGCATTTCCGCCGGCGGCGCGGGCGCCGAGCCGCGGGCCAGGAGCTTGCGCGCCCGCCATTCGCCGGCGCTGTCGAGCGTCGCGTGAAATTGCGTTTGCCCGCCGGCGAGCGAAGCGACCAGCAACCCGTCGCGGTAGAGCACGCGATTGCCGGCGAGCGCGGGCAGTTTCGGTCCTGGCGTGAGGACGCCGATCAGGTTCAGCGGATCGGCGCCCGACAGCGAAACCCATTCGTCGGATCCGTCGCTTCGCCGGCTCGCGCGCAGGAGACCGATCGCCTCCGGCAGCGCGAACTGCTCGCCGGAAAAGCCGGCGACGAACCGGCCGCCGCGGATTTCGCCGCGCGCTTCGAGCCGACGATAGACGCGCAGCAGGTCGCGCCAGGGCGGCAGCCCGGCCGCCTCGCGCTCCAGCGCGCGCCAGAACACGACGCCGTAGCGGCGCAGCAGCGTGCGCGCGACATGCTCGACCGCTTCGGCGCCCGGCTCGCGCCCGGTCCCCACGGCGCGGGCGAGCGCCCAGCGGCCGGCGCTTTCCATGCCATAGGCGACGGCGCTGCGGCGGCGGCGCGTCCCCGGGCTCGGCTTGCGCCGGCTCGAGGGCACGAGCAATGCGCGCAGGCCGCCGAAACTGTCGGAAGTCACCAGGCCGAGCGCGACCAGTTCGGCCAGCGAATCCTCGACCTGGGAGCGCAGCAGGCCGGCGCCGGCGAGTATGTCGTCGAAGAAGGACGCGCCGTGCTCGCCGATGAATTCGGCGACGATCTTCGCGCCGGCGCCGGGGCGAGCGGGCTCGCCGCCCGCCGACAGCGCGCGCCAGAGCGGCGCCTGGCGGCGCGCCAGCAGCGCGATCGGGGTCGTGCGGACGGGCGCCGCCGTCCGCTCGACGCCGTCCTGGGGCGCTCCGCGCGGGCGCAGCCGGGCCCAGGAGACGCGGCCGGCGAGGCACGCGTCGTCGAGCCAGGCGGGCTCATAGTCGGCGACCCGCGCCGGCAGGATCTCGCTCTCCCAGGCGCCGGCCGGCGCCTCGAACCCTTCGAGCTGCAGCACCGTCGCCCCGAGCGCATCGGGACCCTCCAGCCGGGTCTCGGCGGTCACATGCTGCCAGGCGAACAGGAAGCGCAGGAAGTCGCGCGCGGCGACCGGTTCGATCTCGGCGCGCAGGCGGTTGACGGTATAGCGATGGATGCGCGCCAGCAGCCGCCGGTCGCACCATTCGTCCGCCTCGACGCCCGGGGTGAATCGTCCGCGCATCGCAAAGCCCTCGGCCTGCAACGCGGCGAGCGCGGCGGCGATTGCGTCGGGCCCGAGCCCGAGCGGCGCGGCGAGCGCGGCGGGCGTCACCGGACCCAGGCCCTCGAGCCGCCCGCGCAGGATTTCGACGAGCGCCGCATCGCGCTCCCCCGCCGGCTCGGCGCCCGCGGTCGGCCACAGCGCCCGAAACTGCGCCGCGCGTTCGGCGGCGATCCAGATTTCGGCGCCGGGCCCGTGCAGGAGGATCGCCCTGCCCTGGCCGGCGAGCGCGTCCAGCCATTCGCGCCAGCCCGCCGCTTCGCCCGCGGCGAGAAAGCCGAGCCAGGAGAGGCCATCATGCGCTTCGTCGGCATTGACCGGATCGGGCCAGGCTTCGGCGCGCACGCGGTCGATCGCCGCGGGATCGAGCCGGCCGAGATCGGCGGCGCTCTGCGGATCGAGCCAGCGCCGGCTCATCACCGCCTGGGTCCGCCGCTCCTCGAGCGGCGCGTCGTCGAGGAAGGCGTAGGGCTTGGCCGAGAGGACTTCGAGCGCCAGCGGCGACGGCTCGGTCAGGTCGCGCGCGGTCACGCCGACCTCGCCCGCCTCGATTCGCCCGAGCAGCCGCTCGAGGCCGTCGATGTCCATCGCCTCGGTCAGGCAGTCCCGTATCGTCTGATCGACCAGCGGATGACTGGGAACCTCGCGTTCGCCGACCAGATTCTCGGCGCAGGCGATCTGATCGGGGAACACCGCGCCGATCAGATCCTCGGCTTCCATCCGCGCCAGCTGCGGGGGGACCTTCCGGCCGCCGCGCATGCGCGGCAGCGCGAGCGACACGCCGGCGACCCAGCGCCAGCGGGTGGCGAACATCGGCGCGTCGAGCATCGCCTGGATCAGCACGCCGCGCGCGCTCGCCGAATGCAGATAGCGGGCGGCGTCGCCGAGCTCGAAACTATGCGCCGTCGTCAGCGACAGCACGATATTGTCCTCGGTGGCGGCCGCCTGCAGCTCGAAATTGAACTTGCGGCAGAAGCGCTTGCGCAGGGCGAGGCCCCAGGCGCGGTTGATCCGGCTCCCGTACGGCGAGTGGATCACCAGCTGCATGCCGCCGGCCTCGTCGAAGAAGCGCTCCAGGACGATTTGCTCCTGGGTCGGCAGGCAGCCGAGCGCGGCGTGGCCGGCGAGCAGATAGTCGGCGAGCTGCGCGGCGGCCGGCGCGCCGACGCCCGGCCGCGCCGCCAGCCGCTCGACGATCCCGCCGGGATCGACGCCGTCGCGCAGCCAGGCCGCGACCGCGCCGCGCAGCCGCGACACCGAGCGCGAAAGCTCGTCGCTGCGCCCCGGCGCCTCGCCGAGCCAGAACGGGATCGTCGGCGCCATGCCGCGCGCATCCTCGACGCGCACCAGTCCGCGCTCGACGCGCCTGATCCGATAGGAATTGTTGCCGAGCTGGAAAATATCGCCGGCCATGCTCTCGACCGCGAAGTCCTCGTTGACCGAGCCGATCGCCTGATCCTCGGGCTCGAGCACGACCCGATAATCGGCGGTGTCGGGAATGGCGCCGCCCGAAGTCAGCGCCGTCAGCCGCGCGCCGCGCCGGCCGCGCAGCATGCGGTTGACCGCGTCGTGATGCAGCAGCGCGCCGCGCCGGCCGCGCCGGGTCGAAAAGCCGTCGCCGAGCATGGCGACGACGGCGGAGAAATCCTCGCCCGACAGCGCGCGATAGGGCCAGGCGCGGCGGATCAGCGCGAACAGCGCGTCCTCGTTCCATTCCTGCGCCGCGACCTCGGCGACGATCTGCTGGGCGAGAACGTCGAGCGGCTGTTCGGGGACCCGCAGCCGATCGAGTTCGCCGCGATCCACGCTGTCGAGCAGCGCCGCGCATTCGACGAGTTCGTCGCGCGACAGCGGAAACAGCCGGCCCTTTGACACGCCGCCGACCGCATGGCCGGAACGCCCGACCCGCTGCAGGAAGGTCGCGATCGAACGCGGCGACCCGATCTGGCACACCAGATCGACCTCGCCGATGTCGATGCCGAGCTCCAGCGAGGCGGTCGCGACCAGCGCCCTCAGCGCGCCCCGCTTCAGCCGCTGCTCGGCGTCGAGCCGAAGATGCCTCGCCATGCTGCCGTGATGGGCGGCGACGTTCTCCTCGCCGAGCCGCTCGGAAAGCTGCCTTGCGACCCGCTCGACCATCCGCCGGGTGTTGACGAACACCAGCGTCGTGCGGTGGGCCTCCGCGAGACCGGCGATCCGGTCGTAGACTTGCTCCCACACTTCGGCCGCCATCACCGCTTCGAGCGGCGAGCCGGGGAGCTCGAGCGCGAGGTCGCGCGCGCGCGCATGGCCCTCGTCGACGATCGCGCAGTCGGACGCGCCGCCGGTGAGGAACCGGGCGACCGTCTCGATCGGCTTTTGGGTCGCGGAGAGGCCGATGCGCTGAACGCGGCCGCCGCACAGCGCATCCAGGCGCTCGAGCGACAGGGCGAGATGGGCGCCGCGCTTGTTGGGCGCCAGCGCGTGGATCTCGTCGACGATCAATGTCCGGGTCGTGGCGAGCGCCCGGCGGCCCGATTCCGAGCCGAGCAGGATGTAGAGCGATTCCGGCGTGGTCACGACGATGTGCGGCGGCCGGCGACGCATGCGGTCGCGCTCCGCGGTCGGCGTGTCGCCGGTGCGGACCCAGGCGCGGATTTCGAAATCCGGCAGGCCGCGGGCGCGCAATTCCTGGCGGATGCCGGCCAGCGGGAGATCGAGATTGCGCTGGACGTCGTTCGAAAGCGCCTTCAGCGGCGAGACATAGACGACCTGCGTCTCCTCGGGCAGGCGGCCCTCGACCCCCTGCCGGACGAGCGAATCGATCGCCGCCAGAAACGCCGCGAGCGTCTTGCCGGAGCCGGTCGGCGCCGCGACCAGCGTGTCGCGTCCCGTCTGGATCGCCGGCCACGCCCGCGCCTGGGCCGAAGTGGGCGCGCCGAAGCGGGCGCCGAACCAGCCGGCGACCGCGGGATGAAACAGGCCCGCCGAGGCGGGGATCGGGGTGACGAACAAGGAACGCCCCTCCTCGGCGCTCGGGCGGACGCGCGCGACCCGCAAGCCGGGCGCGAACAATCCGGCGGCGCGGTCCGCACACGATACAGATAGTCTGGCGCGACCGGAAATTCATCGCCGCGCGCAGCGCCGTCCAGCCCATCGCGGCGATCCCGCCGCGCGTCGTCCAACGCTGTCAACTCTATCCCGACAGCTGGACCATGTCCAGCAGATTTTCTGAAAATCAGCATAACCGGCGGGCGGCCGGAATCGCAGGGCCCCGGCGCGACGGCCCGCTCGCGAACGATCGGCGCGACGGCCAAT
Source organism: Roseiarcus sp. (assembly GCA_049509635.1). Lineage (GTDB taxonomy): Bacteria > Pseudomonadota > Alphaproteobacteria > Rhizobiales > Beijerinckiaceae > Roseiarcus. Next base: position 7,468 of record JBEKZS010000035.1, on the reverse strand, counting down.
CCGGTCAGCGCCGCCGGTCGTCAGGCTCCGGCTTCGCCGCGCCCGCGCTCCGGCGGCCGCGCCGCGCGGCGATGAGATGGCTGAGGCGCGGCTTTTCCGCGAGCAGCCGGCGAATCTGATCCTCGACGATGCGGTCGGCGTTGGTCACCCGTTCGTGCTGATGCATGAGTTCGAGCCAGGAATCCATCCGGAACGTCTCGAGAAACCGTCCGGGTGCGTCGGGATCCTCGAACAGCCCCCAGGCGAAGGCGCCGTCGCGCTTGCGCTCGTGGCCCAGTTCGTCGACCGCGCGCACGAAGGCGGCGCGGTTTTCGGCGACGAGGCGGTATTCGACGGTGACCAGAACCGGGCCTCGATCGTTTTCGATCCGCTGCGTCGCGACCGGCGCGCGCCAGTGCATCGAAGGGGCGAGATCGAGTCCGGCGGCGGTCTGGAGCTTCCAGCGCCAGGTCAGGGGAATTGCGAGCGCGACGCCTGCGGCGGCGACGAAATGGGGCGTCGACAATCCGGCGAGGCTGGCGATCTGGCCCCAGGCCAGGCTGCCGACGGTCATCGCGCCGAATATGGCGGTCAGCAGGATCGCCAGGCCGCGTCCGCGAACCCAGTCGGGCAGCGCAACCTGCGCCGACACATAGAGATTGGCGAGGACGACGGTCCACGACGCGCCGGCGAGCAGACAGGCGCCGATCGCCGCCGCCGGGCCGCGCGCGACGCCGAACAGCGCGAGCGCCGCCGCGGTGGCGAGCGCGCCGAGCGCGACGCCGAGATCGGGCCCGAATCGAGCCTTCACCGGGCCCAGCGCGAACGAACCGGCGATGGCGCCGGCGCCCAGAGCGCCCATCAGGACGCCATAGAACTGCGGTCCCTGCGTCACCTGGCTGCGCGCGACCAGCGGCAGCAGCGTCCAGTAGGCGCTGGCGAAGGGGAAGAAACCCAGCGATCGGACCAGGGTCGCGCGGAGGTGGCGATTGTTCGCCGCGTGGCGGACGCCGACGCGAATCGCGCTGGCGAACCGCTCCGCGGGCAGGCCCTGCACGGATTTTGGCGGGGTGCGCCACCACAGCAGCGCGGCGATGTTGAAGAGATCGCTGGCCGCGCAGAGCCAGAACGGCGCCGCGATTCCAAGTCGCGCGATGACGACGCCGCCGAGCGCGGGGCCGACCGCGCGGCTGATGTTGAAGGCCGCGTTGTTGGCGGCGATGGCGCCGGCGAGCGCTTCGCCGGGCGCCAGCAGCGGCGTGATCGCCATCCAAGCGGGCGCGCTCAGCGCGCCGCCGACGCCGAGCGCGAAGGTCGTCAGCAGCAGCGCGTCCGGCGTGACGAGGCCGAGGGAAACCAGCGCCGCGAGGATCGCGGTCGCCGCCGCGTTGACGCTCTCGACGACGATCAGCAGCCGCCGCGCCTCGAGGATGTCGGCGAGCGCGCCGGCCGGCAAGGTGAACAGGAAGATCGGCAGCGTCACCGCCACCTGGATCAGCGAGACCGCCATCGGATCGGCGCTGAGCTCGGTCATCAGCCAGCGCGAGCCGGTGTCGAACATCGCCGTGCCGAGGCTGGCGATCTCGTTGGCGGCCCACATGATCGTGAACGCCGGGTAGCCGAACGCACCCCATCTCTTGGCGGGCGCAGCCCGGCGCGGCCTGGATGCGCCCGGTTCCGCGGTCACGCGCATGCTCCTGTCAGCCGGCCCGACGCCGTTCGGCGCACCGGAGCGCGCCCGCGATCCCGAGCGGCGGTCAGGCGCCGAAGCTGGTCATGTCGCGATCGGCGGCGGCCTTCTTGATCTTGGCGATCTCCTGCGCATAGTCCGAGCGCGCAGCGGCGAGCGCGACGTCGGCCGCCGCCTTCGCCAGCTCGAATTTCTCGTGGGCCGTCTCGAGGTCGGCCAGTTGGGTCTTCACATCGTTCTCGCGTTTCACGGCGGCGCCGAATTCGTCGTTCTTGACCGCGGCGAGCGCGGTCGCCGCCTTCAGATCGGCGTCGGCCTGGTCCAGCGCGATCCTGAGCTTGTCGAAATGATCGGTCGCCGCCTGGACGTGCCCGTTGGTCTCGTTCAGCACATTCTGGCAATGACGGCGCGCCTTGCCGGCGCCGTCGAGCAGCTGGACGAAGCGCTCCCGCTCGGCGCGCGCCTGCTCGCGGTCCCGTTCCGCATCCTGCAGCGCGGCCGTATGCGCGGTGACCGCCCGGCGCCTGGCCAATTCCGCGGTGGCGATCGCCGCGGCGTCCTTCGCCTTGTTTGCGTGCAGGGCGGCGTGCTTGGCGTCAAGGGCCGCCTGCTTGCTCTGATCTTCCGCGCTGCCGGCGTCGCGTTTCGGTTCCTGTTCATGTTCGTTCATCGCACAATCCCCGTTCCAGAAATCGTCGGCGCGAAAGCGTTCGACCCAAGGCTCGACGGCGCGCGCTCCGGCCGCGATCGGACCTCCCGTCGGTCCGGGCGAAGCCGACGCCTGCGCGGGACGAAGCTCGGTGGGAATGCCGCGCCGTTCGGGACGGCGCCGGCTCGGCCTCGCGCGCCCGTACCTTTGCGCGGCGAAGCGTAGCTACTCGTCCACGGGATATCAATAGCGCGTCCGCGGTCGCGCGACGCCGTTGGTCCAGGACCGCTCGCCCCTGTTTCGCGCCGCCTGCGCCGCTCACGACTTGCCGGTGTCGACGTCGACGATCGCGGGCACGCGCGCGACGATCTCGCCCTTGGCGATCGCCACCGTCCGCAGCTTAAGCAGGAACGAGGGAAGGTAGCGGGAGCCCTGGATCGACCACAGGCTGTTCAGTTCCTGCAGGCTCAGATTGACGAGTTCGACGCTGAGCCGATCGAGTCCGGCCGGAAAGCCAGGCGAATTGGTCGGCGTCATCACCGTCGAGGACTGAAAGAAGCCGAGCGCGCCCGCGAGCAGCTTCATCGCCTCGGCGTAATTGTCGCCGAAATTGGCCGCGACCAGGATATAGAGGTTCACGTTGAGCGGCGGCGAGGCCCGGTTGTAGCCGGTCGCGTCGGGGCGGACGTTGACCGGCGACTGCGCTCCGGTCTCGCGTTCGATATTGGCGATGGTCAGCACGATCTTGTTTTCCGCCGTCGCCGGGCCGGGGCCGCCGAGCGCCGCCGAGACGGCGTGCGGCTCGCCCGCGGGGAATTGATGCTGCAGCGCCGCGTTGAGGCGATCGAGGATGAAACCGAGCGCTTTGTCGATCATGGCAGTCCCTTCGGTCGGTTGGTCCCGGCGCCGTCGCGTCGGCGCGGGATCTCGGCGCGCCGCGCGCCCACGCCTAGGCCGTCTTTCCGCTCTTGAGGAATTCGCGTCGAATCCCGCGCTGCAGGTCGCCCAGCGCGATGATCGAATCGCCGCGCCGGCACGCCATCAGCAGCGCGAAATGGACGACGTTGATGATCGCCCCGCCGCTCACCTCGAATTCGGCGGCGAGCGCCTCGACATCGATCGCGGGATCGAGGATCTCGGGCTCGGGCAGGATTTTGCGCCACAATCGCGCGCGTTCCTTCGGGCTCGGCATGCCGAAATAGATCATCGACTGGAACCGGCGGGCAAACGCCTCGTCGAGATTGCTCTTCAGGTTGGACGCCAGAATCACCAGTCCCGGATAGTCCTCGATCCGCTGCAGCAGATAGGACACTTCCTGGTTCGCGTAGCGGTCGTTCGCGCTCGCCGTCGCCGTCCTTCTTCCGAACAGCGCATCCGCCTCGTCGAAGAACAGGATCCACTCGCGGGTCTGGGCGATGTCGAAGATGGCGCTGAGGTTCTTCTCGGTCTCGCCGACCCATTTCGAGACGACGATCGAGAGGTCGACGCGGTAGACGTCGAGCCCGGTCAGCTTGCCGATCAGGCTCGCGGTCGCGGTCTTGCCGGTCCCCGGCGGGCCGTAGAACAGGGTGCGGTAGCCCGACTTGATCGCGCGGGCGTAGCGCGGATTGCCCAGCAGCGCGTGGCGATGGTCGAGCCAGGCCCGGATCGCGTCGAGCTCCTCGATCGCGGCCGGCGCGAGGACCAGATCGTCCCATTCGAGGTCGGTCGCGATGCGGCGCGCGGGAAAGCTGGCGCCGACCGGCGGCTTGCGCATCAGCCCGCCGGTCAGCCGCGCCAGCGCCGCCGGCTCCGTTTCGAGCGCGGTCGAGAACGGCGAGGCCCATGCGGCGGCGTCGAGCCGCAGAACCTCCTCGCGACGGAACGCATGGTCGCCGTCCAGCATCCGCAGCAGCGCGAGCCGGGGCGTCAGGTCTGCGTCGGCGAGGATGAACGCGGCGGTCTGCAGCGTCGGCCGGAACCCGTCCTGCGGTCGATCGTAGCGGCCGCCGAATTCGGTGAAGACGCGATCGGTCAGCGGGTTCTTGACCAGGAACGGGTCGAGCAGCTGCGGGCGCAGATGCGGCGCCAGCGCCAGACAGAGGACCAGCAGTTCGTCGAACGCGAGCCCATGGCGGGTGACGAACTGCGCGAATGCCGATCCGTCGCCTGCCATGGCTGGGGCGGCGATCTCGCGCACGTCGGCGATCGCGGTCTCGCCGCCGAAGCGCAGCCGCAGGCTGGCGTCGACGACCGCGCCCAGCCAGGCGAGCGCAAGTCCCAACGCCCGCGCCTCGATCGCGAGCGGGGCGTTCACCGCCATTCCACCCGCACCAGGCGCCGCATCCACTTCGTCTTGAGGAGCTTGTAGGGCCAGGGCACGCTGTCGAGCAGCATGTCGTAGGGCTTTGCCGCCACCTTCAGGATCCATTGCTCATCGTCCCGTCTCAGCAGGCCTTCGCGCTGCAGGAAGGCTTCCCGGAGCGTCGCGATCGAGGAGTTCCTCAGCGGCGGCCAGCTCTGGGTGACCGAGCGCAGCAGGCCGTCGCAGGTCGCGCGGTCGGATTCGCCGAGTTCGCCGCCTGCCGCGAGCGGCTCGGCGAGCTCCATGCCGCAGAGAATCTTGTCGAGCGCCAGCGCATATTCCCGCGTCTCGACGGCGCCGAAGACGAGGTAGCGCAGCAGATCGATTGCGCTCGCCCGCGCCGCGGCGTCGCGGAACGTCCCGCCGTCGAGCAGGCCCAGTCGGTCGAACAGGGTGCCGAAATGCGGCCCCAGCAGGACGATTCCGGCGTTTCCTACCGCAATCGTCGGCTCGCGCGGCGCCCGGGTCGGGGCGGCGGGACCGGGCGCGGGGCGGCGCGCGGCGACCGGCCCCGCCTCCAGGCCGCGCAGAATCCGGTCCGCCGCCGCGCTCGGCGGGACGAGCCCGGCGAGCGCGGCGCGCCATGACCGCAGCGTCGTGTCCGCGTCCCGCCCTTCGAAGGCCGCGACATCGGCGAGGATCTCGCGGATCAGCGGCTGCGGCCGCGCCGCCCGGCCCATGCGCGCCGCCGCGCGAAACAGGGCCTCGTGGACGACCGCGCCCGACCCGGGCTCGGGCAGGGCGCCGGCGCGGAACAGATCGCTCACCAATTCCAGCGCGAGGCCATTGTCGCCGGACAGGACGAGTTCGCCGATCCGGCGCAGCGCGGACGGCGACAGCAGCGCGGACATGTTCCGCCGCGACAGCGGGCGCCCGATGGCGTCGAGGATCAGGCGCCGGGCGGCGGTCGGCGAAGTCGAGAACAGCTGGTCGAGCCGGGCTTCCAGCGCATCGACGCCGGCCGATCCCGGCGGCAGGCTGCCATAGCGCAGGAGATGGCGCAGCAGCTGCAGCGGGTCCGGCGGCGCCGCGTCGAATACGATCGGCGCGCCGAACAGGGCTGCATCCTCGTCGGCTCGCGCGGCCGCCTCCCGGGCTGGTCCGCGCGTGGACGGTATAGCCTCCGCACGGCGCTCTGCCTGCGGGGAGTCGCGGACGATGCTCTCGACCAGAGCGGGAGGGAGCCCCGGCTCCCGCGCGATCCGCGCGTTCATCGCCTCGACGAAACGGTCGAACCGGCGCTCGATCCGCTCGGACAGCAGCGTCTCGAACCCGATCCGCCACGGCGCCTCCGCCAGATCGGCGCCGAATGCGCGCGCCCGATCGCTCGCGGTCGAGACGAAGCTCGTGAACGGCCCGGCGAGGCCGGGCGAGAGCTGGTCGACGAGCCGGCGCAAGGCGCCGATCGGCGCGTAGCGCACGAGCGCGCGGGCCAGACGCGGCCGGTCGGCGCCGCGCAGCGCGGCGAGCGTCGCCCGCGGGTCTCGCTCGAGCGGGTCGAACAGCGCCGATCCAATCGTCGCGCCCGCCCGGGCGGCGTCCCACCAGGGCCGGTCGTCGAACGCCACGACATGGGCGAGGACGGCGATCTGGCGGTCGAACGCGCCCGGCGGCGCCCCGCCGCGCGCGGCCGCGACTTCCCCGGCCGCATCGACCGTCCGCTCCGCCGCGGCGGCGCCCGGCGGCGGGCGGGCGAACAGGGCGAGCAGCCGGTCCGGCGCGGCCCGGGGATCGGCGGCGACGAGCGCGAGCAGCGCGTCGAAATCGGCCGAGCGGCGCGCCAGCGTCCGGAACGCGATCGCGCGCAGCGAGCGCCGGGCGACGTCGCCCGCCTCGCTGTCCGCCCGCAGGTAGCGCAGCAATCGATGTCCCGCCGGCGTCGGCGCGTCGGCGCCGCTGACCGCGCCGCCGCCGAGCTCCTTGTGGACCGCTCCGAACAGCCAGCGCAGGCGCGCGGCGAAACCGGGCCGCACGCCCGGCTCCGCCGGCGGCTCGCGCCAGGCCGACCACAACCGCACGTCCCGCCATGACCGCACCATCGCCGCGACCCGCCGCACGAAGGCCGCTTCATCGGGCCAATCGGGCGAGCCGGGAGGCGCCGCGCCGCGCAGGAAACGGACGACGGCTTCGGCGTCGCGATCGGGCTGGCCCGCCGGGGCGAGTCCGGCGTCGGCGCGGTCGCGCGCGGCCGCGGCCGGCGTGGAAGCGCGGATCGCCGCGATGATTTCGACCAGCGGCGCGTGGCGCGGCGCGATCGCCGACTGGCCCTGCGCGCGCTGGTCGAGGCGATCGAGATAGGCGCGCGGCGGCAGGGATCGCGCCGCGGCCATGCCGGCAACCATGCCCGCGACGAATTTCCGGAGATCGAAGGGCGCGCCGCCCGCCGCCAGAACCAGCATGAGAGCGAGCCGCCACCCGCCGCGCGGGTCGGCGCGCGGCGGCGACAGTTCGGCTTCGACCGCGGCGACCGCGATCAGCACCGTCTCGACGAAGCCCGCATGGGCCGGGACGAGCGCGCGCAGGACCCGCGGCAGAAACCGCCGCGGCGCCCGCTCGACGAGGCCGTCGACCATGTCCTTGCGGTCGGCCGCCGCCCGCAGGCGGGCGGCGACAGCCGCCGCCGCGTCGCGCCCGGGCCCCGGCGTCGCGGCCCCGGTTTCGCGGGCCGCGCGCGGCCTCGCGAGTGCATGCGCCGCATCGCCCTGCCCGGCCGGCATGCGACCCGGAGCGCGCGCCGGCGCGGCGGCGGCCCCGAACTCGGCCGGCGCGGGCGCGCCCGTGCGGACGCGCGCAGCGCGCAGCGCCG
>JBEKZS010000034.1:0-33149 GCA_049509635.1 Roseiarcus sp. | reverse complement strand
CTCGCCGAATCGGCTCCGGCGCTTCGGCGAGCCCGCCCGCGAACCTCCGCAGGACCGGCTTCCCGGCGCCGGCCGCATCGTCCGACAAATCCTTTCGGTGGTGGAAATATTTGGAGATCCATTTTCCCGCCGATCGGGGCAAAACAGAGGGTTGCAGGCAAAAGGAAGCCCGCGCGGGGGTCTGGAGGGCGCCGCCGTGCGGCGCCCCGCGCGGCGGCGGCCGGCGTGTCCTCGTCGGCCCCGCGCCCATGCTCGCTGGCCGGATCGACCTCGGGCAGCGCGAGCGTCCGCGCGACGATCCGGCCGATCCGCCGGGGCGTCAGCGCCTCGGCTTCGGCGATCGACGCGCAGCCCCATCCGCGCCGCGCGCACTCCATGACGCGATGCCGGCGGACTTCGCGTTCAATTGCGCTGACGGCGGCGGCGGGGGGGGCGGCGCGGGCGCTGCGGGATCGATCATGGCGGAGCTCCTTCTGGGGTGACCCCAACTGGCACCATAGCCAGTTTTTTTGGAACTTGGGAAGTTAATTCTCAAATTTCTCTTTTACAGACGTCTGGGCGCCGCGGTCGGATCGCCAGGTCGCGGGTTACGGCCCAGGCCGGCCGTCGCCGCGCGAGCGATGCGGCAGTTCGGGGGCGTCGACGTGAGTGGACTGAACACCTGTCACCGGAACCCAGCAATTGAGGCCTTTGGCCGCCCACCGCCGTCATGGCCGGGCATGTCCCGCCTTCCGCGCCGTCGGTTTGAACAAGCGGTTCCAGGGCTTGGGTTGTATCGTCAATCGCTGCGGCGGCTGAACCACGCGCGGACAATTGCTTCGCATCTGGTGGCCGCTCCCGCGCTCGCGCGGCGCTCGCTGGTGGAACCAACTGCCGTTCGCGGCGTTGGTGCGGCATTGGAGGGTTCTTTGGCCTCATCTCCTCAGGGCGCGCGTTTGCGCGGCGTCGGGACGCTGGCGATCGTCGTCCTGGCTGTCGGGCTCGGGGCGTATTTCGGCTGGCGTCATTTTTTCGCGGGCGGTTCGGGCCCGGCGGGGCAGACCGACAGCGCCGAGCAGAAACCCGCGCCGGTTCCGGTGACCGTCGCCCAGGTGAAGACGGCCGATTTCCCGGTCTATCTGAATGGGCTCGGCGTCGTCGAGCCTTACGACACCGTCACCGTCAGCAGTCGCGTCGACGGCGAGGTCGTCAAGGTCGATTTCAAGCAGGGCCAGATGGTCAAGGAGGGCGACATTCTCGCCCAGATCGATCCGCGGCCCTACCAGGCGGCCCTCGATCAGGCGCTGGCGAAGAAGGCGCAGGACGAAGCGAGCCTCAAGAACGCGCAACTCAATCTCCAGCGCTATTCCACCCTCGCACAGCAGGATTTCGCCTCGCGCCAGCAACTCGACACCCAGCAGGCGACGGTCGACCAGCTGATCGCCCAGATCAAGGGCGACCAGGCGGCGGTCGACAACGCCCAGACCCAGGTGAGCTACACGACGATCCGGTCGCCGCTGTCCGGGAAAACCGGGTTCCGCCTCGTCGATCCCGGCAACATCGTACATGCGTCGAGCACCACGGGGATCGTGACGATCGTCAAGCTGCAACCGATCTCGGTGGTGTTCACGGCGCCCGAGGAGGACATACCGCAAATCAATCAGGCGCTCGCCGCCGGCGCGGTGCCGGTGACCGCACTGAGTTCCGACGGTCTGACCAAGCTGTCGCAGGGCAGGCTCGCGCTCGTCAACAACGCGGTCGACCAGGCGAGCGGCGACATCCGCATGAAAGCGACATTCGAGAATGTCGACAATGCCCTGTGGCCCGGCCTTTCGGTATCGACGCTGCTGCTGGTCGACACGTTGAGGCAGGTTACCGTCGTGCCTGCAGATGCGGTCAAGCGCGGACCCAACGGCCTCTACGCCTATGTCGTCGGGGACGACAACAAGGTCGAGACGCACGACATCAAGGTCGGTCAGGAGGGCAATGGGCTGTCGGTCGTCTCGCAGGGCCTGGCGCCCGGCCAGAAGGTGGTGACCGAAGGGCAATACCGGCTGCAACAAGGCGCGCTGGTCCAGCCGACCGAGGCGGCCTCGCCCGCCACGCCCAACCAGGCGGTGCAGAACGCTCCCGCCAAGGCGCCCTAGCCATGGCGGGCAACATTTCCGAACCATTCATCCGGCATCCGATCGCGACCTCGCTGCTGATGGTCGGCATCCTGTTCGTCGGCGTCGTCGCCTATCCGAGACTGCCGGTCGCCCCGCTGCCGCAGGTCGATTTCCCCACGCTTCAGGTGTCGGCGCTGCTTCCCGGCGCCAGTCCCGAAACCATGGCCTCCGCCGTCGCCCAGCCGCTCGAGACGCAATTCGCCCAGATTTCAGGCGTCTCGCAAATGACCTCGATCAGCACGCTCGGCTCGACCGCGATCACCATTCAGTTCGACCTCAGCCGCGACATCGACGGCGCGTCGAGCGACGTGCTGGCCGCGATCAACGCCGCGGGCGGCCAGTTGCCGAAGGATCTGCCGACCCCGCCGAGCTACAAGAAGGTCAATCCGGCGGACTCGCCCATCCTCCTGCTCGCAGCGACCTCCGACAGCATGGACCTCACCGAGGTCGACGACAATGTGGAGACCAAGCTCGTCCAGCAGGTCAGCCAGGTTCCAGGGGTCGCCCAGGTCACCATCGGCGGCCAGCAAAAGCCGGCGATCCGGATCCAGCTCGATCCGGCCAAGCTCGTCGCCAAGGGCCTGTCGCTCGAAGACGTGCGCACGCCGCTGTCGGTCGCCACCGTCGACGATCCCAAAGGCACGATCTACAGCGGGACCCGCGCATTCACGATCTACACCAACGATCAGCTCACCGAGCCGAAGAGTTGGAACAACGTCATCATCGCCTACCGCGACGGCGGCGCGCTGCGCGTGCACGACGTCGGCCGGGCGGTGATCGGCCCGCAGGACACGACCCAGGCGGCCTGGGCCGACGGCAAGCGCAGCATCTTTCTGGTGATCTACAAGCAGCCGGGCGCCAACGTCATCGACACTGTCGACAAGATCATGGCCGAGTTGCCGCGCATCAAGGCGTCGATGCCGCCGGCGATCGACATATTCACGTTGAGCGACCGCACGCAGACGATCCGCGCTTCCGTTCACGACGTGCAGTTCACGCTGCTGCTGACGATCGCGCTCGTCGTGATGGTGATCTTCGTCTTCCTGCGCAATCTCTGGGCGACGATCATCCCGAGCGTCACGGTGCCGCTGGCGTTGCTCGGCGCCTGCGCGCTGATGTGGACTGCGGGCTACACGCTCGACAATCTATCGCTGATGGCGCTGACGATCTCCGTCGGCTTCGTGGTCGACGACGCGATCGTCATGCTCGAGAACATCACCCGCTACATCGAGGAGGGCGAAGCCCCGCTGGCGGCCGCGTTGAAAGGTTCGCGCGAGATCGGCTTCACCATCATGTCGATCAGCATTTCGTTGATCGCCGTGTTGATTCCGCTTCTGCTGATGGGCGGCATCATCGGCAGGCTGTTTCGCGAATTCGCGGTGACGCTGTCGATGACCATCGTCGTTTCGGCGGCGGTGTCGCTGACGCTGACGCCGATGATGGCCTCGCGCTTCCTGAAACCGGCCAAGGAGGCCCATCACGGGCGTCTCTATGCGCTCAGCGAGCGTGGATTCGAGGCGATGCTGAATGGCTACGAGCGGGGTCTCGACCTCGTGCTCCAATTCCGCTTCGTCACGTTGCTCGTCTTCCTCGGGACGCTGGCCCTGTCGGTCTATCTGTTCGTGATCATTCCTAAGGGCTTCTTCCCCCAGCAGGACACCGGCTTGATCACCGGCATATCCGAGGCTGCGCAAGACATTTCCGTCACCGACATGATGAGACATCAGGCCGCGCTCGGCGCGGTCGTCCTGAAGGATCCGGCGGTCGATCACGTCGCCATGGCGATGGGCGGCGCCGGCAATCCGCTCAATACCGGGCGCATGTTCATCACCTTGAAGCCGCGCGATCAACGCAGCGCGAGCGCCGGTCAGATCATCGCGCGATTGGGTCCGCAGCTCGACAAGGTCGAAGGCGCAAAGCTGTTCCTGCAGGCGGCGCAGGACGTGACCGTCGGCGGACGCGCCTCGCGCACCCAATACCAGTACACCCTCCAGGATTCCGATTTCGGCGAACTGAACCAATGGGCGCCGAAAATGCTCGCCAGGATGCAGAGCCTGCCCGAACTGCGCGACGTCGCCTCCGACCAGGAGACCGCGGGCGCGACGCTGACGCTGACCTTCGACCGCGACCAGGCTTCGCGCTATGGGCTGACCGCGCAGACGATCGACGATACGCTCTACGACGCCTTTGGCCAGCGTCAGATCGCCCTGTATTTCACCCAGCTGTCGAGCTACGAGGTGATCATGGAGGTCCTGCCGAGCCTTCAGGACGATTTGGCGACGCTCGACAGGATTTTTCTCAAATCCGCGACCACCGGCGGCGAGGCGCCGCTGTCCACTTTCGCCCGATGGACGACGACGCCCGTCCAACCCCTGTCGATCAACCATCAGGGCCAGTTCCCGGCGACGACGATCAGCTTCAATCTGGCCCCGGGCGCGGCTCTCAGCCAGGCGACCGAGGCGATCCAGCGCGCGCAGAGCGAGCTGAAGCTTCCGACCACCGTCAACACCAGCTTTCAGGGCAACGCCCAGGCTTTCCAGGCCTCGCTGACGACGGTGCCGCTGCTGATCGTTGCGGCCTTGGTGGTGGTCTATCTGATCCTGGGCATTCTCTATGAGAGCTACGTCCACCCGCTGACGATCCTGTCGACGCTGCCCTCGGCGGGCGTCGGCGCCCTCGCCATGCTGATGCTGTTTCGTTTCGATTTCAGCCTCATCGCGTTGATCGGCGTCATTCTGCTGATCGGCATCGTGAAGAAGAACGGCATCATGCTGGTCGATTTCGCCATCGTCGCGGAGCGGGAGGATCATCTGCCCGCGCATGACGCCGTACGTCGCGCGGCGCTCCTTCGCTTCCGGCCGATCATGATGACGACGATGGCGGCGCTGCTCGGGGGCATACCGCTGATGCTCGGGACCGGCACCGGCTCCGAGATCAGGCAGCCGCTCGGTTACGCGATGGTCGGCGGCCTCATCGTAAGTCAGGCGCTGACGCTGTTCACGACGCCGGTCATTTACATCTACCTCGACGAGTTGTCCGATTGGCTGCTGGGCCGGCGCGCCGCCGGACCTCGGGAGGAGCGCCAGCCCAATAGGGAAGGCGTCGCCACGACCTGAGCGGCGCGAGGCCCGCCAGCTGGAACGCCGGCCCGATTGTCGCCTTTGCGTCCGAGAATTCCGGAGAAGCCCAGCACGTGACGATCGAAGCGCCCGATTCGCCGGCCACCCGCGTCGGGGACACCCAGGAGGGCCGTCGACTCGCCGATCTTTCGTCGGGCGCCCCCTGGCGCCGTTGGGGGCCTTACCTCAGCGAACGGCAATGGGGCACCGTGCGGGAGGATTACAGCGCGGACGGCTCGGCGTGGGAATATTTTCCCCATGACGATTCTCGCAGCCGCGCCTATCGCTGGGGCGAGGATGGGCTGGGCGGGTTTGCCGACGACAAGCTGCAAATCTGCATGAGCGTCGCGCTGTGGAACGGTCATGACCCCATTCTGAAAGAGCGGCTGTTCGGCTTGACCAACGCCGAAGGCAATCACGGCGAAGACGTCAAGGAGCTCTACTACTATCTCGATGGCGTGCCGACCCACGCCTATATGAAGATGCTCTACAAATATCCGCAGGCTGCGTTCCCCTATGACCAGCTCGTGGCGGTCAACGCGGCGCGCGGGCTCGATGAGCGCGAATATGAGCTGATCGACACCGGGATCTTCGACGACGACCGCTATTTCGACGTCGAGATCGAATATGCGAAAGCCTCCCCGGACGACATTCTCCTGCGGGTCACCGCGCACAATCGCGGCGCCGCGAGCGCGAGGCTCCATGTCCTGCCGCAAATCTGGGCGCGCAACATCTGGGCGTGGAATCCGGTTCCGGCCAAGCCGCGGCTGGAGGCGGACGGCGCCGAAGGAATCCTCGTCGCTCATCCCAATCTGCCGCCGATGCGGATGGCCTGCGAAGGCGCGGCGGCATTGCTGTTTTGCGACAACGACACCAACAGCCGCCGGCTCCGCGGCGCCCAGGCCGCCGGCTATTTCAAGGATGGCGTCAACGACGCCGTCGTCAAGGGCGACGCATCGGCGGTCAATCCGCAGCGCCGCGGCACCAAGGCCGCCGCTCATTACGTGCTGGATGTCGCCGGCGGCGGAAGCCGGTCGGTCTGCGTCAGGCTGAAGCGGAGCGAGGGCGCGGCGCGGACTGTCGGCGCCGACGCTGTCTTTGCGGCGCGACGAGCCGAGGCCGACGAATTCTACGCCGCCGTGCAATCGGGCGTCGCGGATCCGGATCAGCGGCTGGTGCAGCGCCAAGCCTTTGCAGGAATGCTGTGGTGCAAACAATTCTACGGCTATGACGTCCGTCGATGGCTGCAAGGCGATCCCTCGCAGCCGGCGCCGCCGCCGGCGCGCGAGGAGGGGCGCAACGCGCAATGGGACCATCTGGCGATGGGCGTGGTCGGCGATCTCTCGCCGGGCGACGTCATGTCGATGCCCGACGCCTGGGAATATCCCTGGTTCGCCGCCTGGGACCTCGCGTTCCATTGCGTGACGTTCGCGCTGATCGATCCGCAATTCGCCAAGGGGCAATTGATCCTGCTCACCCAGGCGCGCGCGCTCCATCCCGACGGCCAGATGCCGGCCTATGAATGGAATTTCAGCGATGTGAATCCGCCGGTGCAGGCCTGGGCCGCGCTGCAGATTTATGAGATCGATCGCAAGCAGTCCGGCGCCGGCGACGCCGTATTCCTGGAGCGCGTCTTTCACAAGCTGATGTTGAATTTCACTTGGTGGGTCAACCGCGAGGACCATGACGGGCGCAATATCTTTCAAGGCGGCTTCCTCGGTCTCGACAATATCGGCCTGTTTGATTTGCGCACGCCCCTGCCGGGCGGCGGCTATCTCGACCAATCCGACGGCACCGCCTGGGTCTCGGCGTTTGCGCTCAACATGATGCGCATTGCGCTGGAACTCTCCCTGGCCAACCACGTGTTCGAGGATCTCGCGACCAAGTTCTTCGAGCATTTCATCTATATCGCCGAGGCCGTCCACGCCACCGGCGGGGCGAATGACACAGGCCTGTGGGACGACCAGGACAAGTTCTACTACGACGTTCTTCGGACCCCGGGCCACGCGGGCCAGGTGCTGCGCATCCGCTCGATCGTCGGCCTCGTGCCGCTGCTGGCGGTCGAAGTGCTCCACGAAGACTTCACGACCGCGCTGCCGACGTTCGCCGAGCGGCTCGACTGGTTCGTCGATCATCGACCCGATCTGGCGCGGCTCGTGTCGAACTGGCGCCAGCCCAACCCGCAGGGGTTTCGCCTGTTGTCGCTGGTGCGGCGCTACCGGCTGACCTGCGTCCTGTCACGCATGCTGGATGAAGAGGAGTTCCTGTCGGATTTCGGGATCCGGTCCGTCTCGAAATACCACCAGGACCATCCCTTCCTGCTCCAGCAGAGCGGCGAAAGCTTCAGCGTCGCCTACACGCCGGGCGAGGGGACCACCAGGATCTACGGCGGAAACTCGAACTGGCGCGGCCCGATCTGGATGCCGATCAACTATCTCATCGTCGAGGCGCTCCATAAGCTCCACAAATTCCACGGCGACGCCTTCCAGGTCGAGTGCCCGACCAGATCGGGGAAATTTCTCTCGCTCGAAGGCGTCGCGCTGGAGTTGACCCGGCGCCTGCACGGGCTGTTCCTCAAGGACGGCGCCGGCCGGCGCGCCTATCTCGGCGAATCCAATCGCCAGTGGGAGGACGCCAACTTTCGCGACAATCTGCTGTTCTACGAGTACTTTCACGGCGACACCGGGCGCGGGCTGGGCGCCTCGCATCAAACGGGATGGACAGGGCTCATCGCGCTGTTGCTCAATCCGACCGAGCAGGACGATCCGACCCATGTCGCGCCCGCCGCCCCCGGCGCCAGCCCGTGATCGACCCGCCGCCGAGGATCGCCCGTCAATCCGGCGGCGCCTCGATCAGCAGCCGATGACCGTCCGGGTCGAGAAGACTGCGTTGGCCGACCGCCTCGCGGCCATCGGATCGCGGCGCGGCTTCGAGCACGAGACGGGTGGCGGCGACGTCGTCGTTGCGCAGCGGGCCGCTGTCCTTGCGCGCCTCGCGATAACGCAGAAGTTCGATGTGAGGCGTTTGCCGGGCGGTCGCGAGCGCGGTGACTTCGACGTCGGGGGCATCGAGACCATCGAGCCGCGCCTGTTCGGCGCCGCGATTGTGCGACCTCCCGGAAACCCTGAAGCCGAGTTGCTCGTAGAACGCCGTGCTGCGCGCCGTGTCCGCCACGCTGATCGCGGAATGATCGATGCCGAGGCAAGGGCCTTCGCCATGACCGGCCTGCCAGCGGCCCGGCGACCTATCCGCGGCAAAGGCGATGAGTTCCAGAGGATGGCCCTCGGGATCGCGGAACTTGAAAGCGGTCGCGCCTCCCGAGGCTGCGGGCAGGCGCACGGGACCCTCGCTCGATATCGCGCGCCAGCCGGAAACTCCCAGAAGGCGGCGATACGCCGCGTCCATATCCGCCACGACAATCGCAAAGTGCTGGAAGGATATGTCGGATGCGATCGCGCCGGGCGGATAAGGTCGACCGGGCAGCGCGAATTCCAGCAATTCGACGATCTCTTCGCCGAGGCCGAGCAGGCAGCGGCGCGCGCCTCCCTGGACGCCCATCAAGCTCTCGAACTGCGCGCCCGAACGGTGTTCCTCGCCGAGCCGGCGAAATCCGAGCGCGCGCTCGTAGAAGATCGCGAGCTGCCCAGCCCCGCGCGCCGTCAGGCTGATGCGAGCGAGCCTGGCGATCACGGTCATTTGAACGCGCAAGGGCCGGAGGGGGCGGGCGCCGTGTCGAATTGCACGACCATCAGCACCGCGGGAGCATCGCCGACAGTGCCGGACCGATGCCCGCGCTTGCCGTCGACCACGCGGCAGCGCTGGTCGCCGCCGAACGACAATTCGCCCGCGCCCATCTCGACTCGCACGCCGTCCATCGCTTCGACGAACCATCGCCCGGAGAGAGGGACGATCCATTGCGGCTTCGGATTTTCGTGCCAATCGCCGACCCAGCCGACCGGTTGCACCGTGACCATCGTCGATATGGCCCCGCTCGTCTTGAGGCCCTGCCATTGCGGCGCGGCCGGCGCCTGCATTGATTTCAGCGCGAAGTCGATCATGACGCAGCGACTGAGCCGGCTGACGCCTTCCGCGTCCGTCCACAGATGCCAGTATGGGACAATGGGATGGTCGACCATATCAACCGCCTCGCGTGTCGGTGAGTTCGTAAGGGTGCGAAGAGCCCAGCGGGTTCTCGAAGAATCCACGAACCCCCGATGCGTTCGAACCGAACGTCAGCATCAGGAAGCCGCCGGCGACGGCGAGGTTCTTCAGGAAATCCCAGAACAGCTCGCGCCCCTGGCTCGGCCCCCGCAGACGAAAATCCGCCGCTTTCCAGAACGGCTTCCACAGGACCGCGGTGACGACGCAATAGGCGGCGAGAACGAGAGCGGCGAGCCGGTCCGCGACGCCGATCAGAACGGCGAGCGACATGAAGAGCTCGACTCCGAGTCCGCCGAGAATGAGGATCGTGGCGAGCGGACGCGAGGGCGCAGCCTGCTCGGCCTGGTCCAAGGCGGCCCCGAAATTGACGAGCTTGTCGAGCGCGCTGAACGGGAGAAACAGCATCACCAGCAGACAGCGCGCGGCCAGGACGATGAGGATGCTCGACACGGCTGGTCTCCTGTCCACGCGTCGCACTACGCGCCGATGCGCGCGCAACCTCTCGGTGCGCGGCGCAGTTTACGGGCAGCGCGCAAAATCTGTCCGTGGACTTCCCGGCTCTTCCGGCCGACACGGATGGCGAGCGCAGGCGCCAAACGCAGGGGGATCGACCGGTGACGACATCCAGTAACGCTACGCCTGCCGTATCGACCGGTCCGTCGCTCGCGCCTCCGAGAATTCTGATCGGCCAGAAAGCGTTGGTGACCGGCGCAAATTCCGGCATCGGCCGTGGCGTCGCCATCGCGTTGGGCCAGGCCGGCGCCGACATCGTCGTCAATTACGTCGAGGGCGCCGAGGCCGCGCAGGCCGTCGTCGATGAAATCCAGGGCTTTGGCGTCAGGGCGATCGCTCATCAGGCCGATGTCTCTTCGGAAGATCAGGTCGCCGCCATGTTCAAGCGCATGATCGGCGAGTTCGGAACCATCGACGTTCTCGTGGCCAATGCCGGGCTGCAGCGCGATTCCGCCTTCCATGCGATGACGCTGGCGCAATGGCAGATGGTGCTCAACGTCAATCTGACCGGACAGTTCCTGTGCGCGCGCGAGGCGATCCGCGAGTTCCTGCGGCGCGGCGTGGTGCCCGCCGTTTCCTGCGCCGCGGGCAAGATCATCTGCATGAGTTCGGTGCACCAGCAGATTCCCTGGGGCGGCCACGCCAACTATGCGACCTCCAAGGGCGGCATCAAGCTGATGATGGAAAGCCTCGCCCAGGAGATCGCGCCCCGACGCATCCGGGTCAACGGCATCGCGCCCGGGGCCATCCGCACGCCGATCAACAAGTCGGCCTGGGACACCAAGGAGGCTTATGACCAGTTGATGACGCTGATTCCCTACGGGCGGATCGGCGAGCCGGAAGACATTGCGCGCGCAGCGGTGTGGCTCGCCTCGGACCAGTCCGACTATGTCGTCGGATCGACCCTCTATGTGGATGGCGGCATGACGCTCTATCCGGGCTTCGCAACCGGCGGCTGAAGGAGACCAAGCGTGCCCGACAATCATTACGACGTGATCGTGATCGGGAGCGGGCCCGGCGGCGCCTCGCTCGCGCAGCGATTGGCGCCTACGGGCAAGCGCATACTGCTGCTGGAGCGCGGCGATTACCTCCCGCGCTCCCCCGCGAACTGGGATTCGCAAGTCGTGTTCGTCGACGGCGCCTACCAGGCCAAGGAGACATGGTATGGCGCGGACGGGCGAGCCTTCCGCCCGGGCCTCCACTATTACGTCGGCGGCAATTCGAAAGTCTACGGCGCCGCGCTGCTGCGGCTGCGCGAGCGCGACTTCGAAGAGGTCGCCCACAGCGATGGCGTCTCGCCCGCCTGGCCGCTCGAATACAAGCACTTCGAGCCCTATTACGCCGAGGCCGAGCGGCTGTTCCATGTCCATGGCGCGCGCGGCGAGGACCCGACCGAGCCGCCTTCGAGCGGGCCGTTTCCTTTTCCCGCGGTCTCCCACGAGCCGCGCATTCAGGCCTTGAGCGACAGCATGACCCGGAACGGCCTGCACCCGTTTCATCTGCCGCTCGGCATTCTGCTCGACGAGAAGAACGGCAAGCCGACGCCGACCAGCATTTGTATCCGCTGCGACGCCTTCGACGGTTTCCCCTGCCTCTTGAACGGCAAGGCGGACGCGCAGGTGATCTGCGTCGATCCGGCGCTGAAGGCCCACGCCAACCTGGCGCTGCTGACCGGGGCCTATGTTTCGAGGCTGAAGACGGATCCGAGCGGCCGGGTCGTCTCCGGCGTCGATGTGACGCGCGAAGGGCGGCAGGAGAGTTACAGCGCCGACATTGTCGTCGTCGCCTGCGGCGCGTTGTCGTCGGCTCTGCTTTTGCTGCGGTCGTCCAGCGATCGGCACCCGCGAGGCCTCGCCAACGGCTCGGAGCAGGTGGGCCGCAATTACATGCGCCACAATCAATCGATCCTGATGGCCCTGATGCGCGAGCCCAACGAGACTGTCTTTCAAAAGACCCTCGCCGTCAGCGACTATTATTTCGGATCCGACGATTGGGAATACCCGCTGGGCCTCATCCAGATGTGCGCCACCTCGCACGGCGCGCAAATCCGGGGTGAGGCGCTGCCGGCGTGGCTGGAATGGGTTCCGAAAATGCCCTTCGAGGAAATGGCGCGCCGATCCATGGACTTCTGGCTCTCCAGCGAAGATTTGCCGGATCCGGAGAATCGAATTCTCTACGACGGCGAACGGGTGGTTCTCGACCTGACCGAAAACAATCTGGAAGCCCATCGTCGGCTCAGGAAAAAGCTCGAGCGCATCCTGAGCGCCGCGGGCGCAAGTCCGGTGCTGCTCGAGCGCAGCCTCTATTTCGGTCAGAACGTTCCGATCGGCGGCACGGCGCATCAAGCGGGAACGGCGCGATTTGGCCGCGATCCTGCGACGTCCGTCCTCGACCTCGATTGCAAGGCGCATGAACTCGACAATCTCTACATTGTCGACGCCAGTTTCTTTCCATCCATCGGCGCGGTGAATCCGACCTTGACGATCATCGCAAACGCGCTCCGCGTCGCCGACTTGATAAAGCAACGGTTGGGGGGCGCCTCGCCGGGGGTTCGCGCCTGACCGGCGCCGGCGGGACGAGGCCGTTCGGAGGGGCTGCGCCGGCTTGATCCGGCGACTCGCTCGCCTCACGCCTCGAATGTCGAAGTCCTCTGCTTCTGAAACCAGGCGTCAACCGGCGATGCGCCGGCGATGGCGTCGAGCGGTCCGAGTTCCGCTACTCCCTCATCCGATGGATAGGCGTCATGTTCGCATTCAAATTCGAGATGATGATCATCGAGCCGAAAACGACCAACCCGACCACGAAACAACCGAACGCCAGCGCGAGAAAGTTGTTGGTCTGGTCCGGCGCGCTGGAAATGTGCAGGAAGAACACCAGATGCACGCCCATCTGGCCGATCGCGAGCGCGGCCAACAGGACGGGAACGGCGGGCCCGTAGACGAGATGCGTCCCTGCGGCCCAAAACGAGGCGAGCGTGAGAATGAAGGCCAGGCCGAGCCCGATGACGATCCGCGCGAGGCCGCCGCGGTCAGCCCGCTCGCCCGCGGGCGGTTGGTCTCCGGTCGCGCCTCGGGCCTGGCGATGCGAGTTCATTGGCTGGCTCCCAGATAAACGATCGTGAACACGCCGATCCAGACGATGTCGAGCGCGTGCCAGAAGAGGCTGAAGCAGTAGATTCGCCGGCGCACCATCGGCTGAAACCCGAGCGTCGCGAGCTGGGCCATCATGATCAGCAGCCACAGCAGCCCGAAGGTCACGTGCAGCCCATGCGTGCCGACGAGCGCGAAGAAAGCGGACAGAAACGCGCTGTGCGACGGACCGGCGTCGGTCTCGACCATGTGAGCGAATTCCGAGGCCTCGAGGGTGACGAACGCGACGCCGAGCCCGAAGGTGACGGCCGCCGCCACGAAACCGCCAAGGCGGCTGCCGCGCTCGATCGCGATGGAGAACAGGCCGCAGGCGAAGCTCGAGGCCAACAGGCAGAGGGTTTCGGCGAAGACATGCCCCAGGTCGAACAAGGCCGCACCGGCCGGTCCGCCGGCGGTTTGCTTCGCCAGCACGGCGTAGGCGGCGAACAGCGCGGAAAACATGACGATGTCGCTGAGGAGGAATAGCCAAAAGCCATATCCCACGACGACGTCCGTCGCCGCGGGGCCGCGCTCGGAGATCGGAATCGCCTCGGGACCCGGGCTCGGCCGTCGAGAAATGATCCCGACATCGCTCACGCCGCGGCGCCCGAGCGCGCCGAGGCGGCCGCGAGCGTCGCAACGGGGATTTCGACTTCGAGCGAGGTCCGCCACGCCCGGACCAGCAGGGCCGCGATGACCCCGACGAGGCCGACGAGCGCGATCCACCAGATGTGCCAGACCATCGCGAAGCCCAACACGACGCAGAAGAAGGCGATCACGAACCCCAGCGCGCTGTTGCAGGGCATATCGATCGCCTCGAGCTCGGGGACGTCGACGCGCTCCGGCTTCGTTCGTTTGTATTTGAGGGCCCAGAACGCATCCTCCTCCTCCACCCGCGGCAGGTTCGCGAAGTTCCAAGGCGGCGGCGGAGACGAGGTCGACCATTCGAGGGTGCGCCCGTCCCAGGGATCGCCCCCGACCCGTCGCTGGTCGCGCGAGCGGATGCTCACCACGAGTTGAGCGATGGTGAGGACGATCCCCGCCAGGATCACGAGCGCGCCGGCGAACGCCACGAGCATATAGGGCCGCCAACTCGGATCGGCGTAGTGCTGCATGCGTCGCGTCGCGCCCATCAGCCCCAGCGCGTAGAGCGGCATGAACGCGAGATAGAACCCGATGAACCAACACCAGAAGGCCGACTTTCCCAGTCGCTCGTCCAACGTGAATCCGAACGCCTTCGGGAACCAGAAATTATAGCCGGCGAAGGCGCCGAACAGCACGCCGCCGATGATGACGTTGTGAAAATGCGCGACGAGGAAAAGGCTGTTGTGCAGCACGAAATCCACCGGCGGCGACGCCAGCAGCACGCCCGTCATGCCGCCGACCGTGAACGTGACCATGAAGCCGAGCGCCCAATGGACCGGCACGGCGAAGCGGATGCGGCCGCCGTAGAGCGTGAACAGCCAATTGAACACCTTGACGCCGGTCGGCACCGCGATGATCATCGTCATCACGCCGAAGAAGCCGTTGACGTCGGCCCCCGCGCCCATCGTGAAGAAGTGGTGCAACCATACCAGAAACGACAGCATGCAGATCGCCATCGTCGCGATGATCATCGAGCGCCGGCCGAAGATCGGCTTGCCCGAGAACGTCGAAATGACCTCGGAGAACACGCCGAACGCGGGCAGGATGAGGATATAGACTTCCGGGTGGCCCCAGGCCCAGATGAGGTTGACATACATCATCTGGTTGCCGCCGAGATCGCCGGTGAAGAAATGGAAGCCGAGGTAGCGGTCGAGCAACAACATGGCGAAAGTCGCCGTCAGGATCGGAAAAGCGGCGATGATCAGCAGATTGGAGGCGAGCGCCGTCCAGCAGAAGATCGGCATCTTCGTGTAGCCCATGCCGGGCGCGCGCAGTTTCAGGATCGTAGTCGTAAGATTGATCCCGGTCATCAGCGTGCCCGCACCCGATATTTCAAGCGCCCAGAGATAATAATCGACGCCGACCCCGGGGGAGTAACGGAGCTCCGACAGCGGGGGATAGGCGAGCCAACCGGTGGCGGCGAAATCTCCGATGACGAGAGACAGGTTGACGAGCAGCACCCCCGCCGCCGTCAGCCAGAAACCTACGGAGTTGAGCACCGGGAACGCGACGTCGCGAACGCCGAGCTGCAACGGCAAGACAAAATTCATGAGCCCGATCATGAATGTCATCGCGACGAAGAAGATCATGATCGTGCCGTGGGCGGAGAAGATCTGATCGTAATGCTCCGACGGCAGGAAGCCCTGCCCGCCGGCCGAGGCCAGCGCGAGTTGCGTTCGCATCATGATCGCATCGACAAACCCGCGTATCAGCATGACGAGCGCGAGCACCACATACATGACGCCGATCCGCTTGTGATCGACGCTGGTGATCCACTCGGCCCAGAGATAGGGCCACCATCCCTTCAGCGTGATCGCGCCGAGAACCGCGACGACAACCGACAACACGAGCGCGCCGGCGGCCAACGGAATTGGCTGATCGAAGGGTATGGCGGCCCAGGTCAGCTTGCCCAGCATCTCATTTCCCTGCCGGCATGGCGTCCGACACAGCGGGTTTGGACGAGTCTGCGATCGCCGCTTCGAACAGGCCGGGCGCGACGTCGCCATAGGCGCTCGGCGCCGCCGCGTTGCCGGGGCGAGCCAAACGCGCATAAGCCTGGGCGTCGAGCCTGTCGCCCCCGGAACGCGTTGTTTTCACCCAATCGTCGAAACCGGGCCTGTCGAGCGCCACCAGGTCGAAACGCATGTCGGAGAACCCGTCGCCGCTGAACTGCGCGGACAGGCCCGGATAGGTCCCCGGACCAACGGCGAGCAGTTGCAGCCGCGTGGCCATGCCGGACATTGCGTAGATCTGGCTGCCGAGCTCCGGCACGAGAAAGCTGTTCATCACGCTCGCCGACGTCAGTTCGAGACGCAGGGGCGCGCCGGCGGGCACGACGAGACGGTTGACGCTGGCGACGCCCAGCGCGGGATAGATGAACAGCCATTTCCAGTCCAACGAAACGACCTGGATGTCGATCGCGGGGGCTTGCGAACGAATCTCAGCTCCGGGATCGAGGTCATGGGAGCCAATCCAGGCCATGCCGCCGAGGAACGCGATGATCAGCGTCGGGATCGACCAGACGACCACCTCCACGCGCCCCGAGAATTGCCAATCGGGAAGATAGGCAGCCCTGGCGTTACCCATCCGGAACCACCAGGCCACCGCAAGCGTCAGCGCTATGACCGGCAACACGACCGCGAGCATGATCGCGGTCGCGTCGAGCAGGATCACCCGCTCGGCCGCTCCGATGGGGCCGTGTGGATTGAGCACGCCGTTTTGCCATGGCCACACGATCTGCAATGCGATCGCCCCGATGTCAGGGAAACTCGGCGAGCGTATCAAAACGATCGGGTTGCGTCGATTCTCGAGATCGGCTGAGCACGCCAACCCCGGGGTCGCGAGAACTGGCCATCGGATGCTCGTGTACGGCCACTTCGATTGAGTCCCTGCGGACTCCGGACAAGGTCCGGGTCATTGGAGCATGAGTGAAAGCGATCCAACTTCCGGACGGCCCGCGCCAGCGGCAGTCTATGCCTGCAGCCCACGCAATACGGTCTGGACGATCGTGCGAGCAGCCGATTCGTAATCGCTGGCCGCCAAACGCCGCACCTCCAGCGCATCGCACACGAGGGGTTCGAAGTCGGCATAGAATTGCGTCGCCGACCACAACATGATGAAGAGGTGGCGCGGATCCACGGCCCTGATTTTGCCGCTCGCGATCCAATGCTCGATTACTTCCGCGTGGCGCCTGGTGACCAGGCGCATGTGGTTGCGGTCCTTTCGCGAGAGAAACCGGGCGCCCCTGAGGATCTCGGCGGCGAACATCCGCGATTCCTCGCCGTTGCGTCGCGAATAATCGAGCTTGGCCCTCACGTACGCTTCGAGGGATTCGATCGGCTCCCGATCCCGCGATATGTGTTCCAGCGCGTCGTCCCAACCCTGTATGAGCTGCGCGATCGCCGCGGCGTAGATATCCTCCTTGGAGGAGAAATAGTAGTAGACGTTCGCCTTCGGCAGTCCGGCCTGTTTGGCAATTTCGGCGATCCGCGTGCCGTCAAATCCCTTGCGCGAGAATACGATCGTCGCTGCTTTCAGAATTTGGCGTTCGTTGCGTGTCCGGATCCGTTCCTCGCCTTCATTTCTCGACGATGTGATCTTCGATAAGGCTGCGGCTTTCATTCGATATGAAGACATGTCGTGGCTCGCCTCGCTATCGCTTTGGTCGCTCGCGCGAGGCGCCCGAGTCCCCGCGCCGCCGAAGTCTCTTGCAGATCAGCGCCCGCGCCTTGGCCGCATGGCGGATCATTTAGGCGGGTGCGGCGGTCCTGACAATACGCGGGAGGGAATCTGACCTCCCGGTCGGAATGCGTCTTGACAAAAGTCGACGCTTTGGTCAGGTTTTGCGTCACGACGCCGCTGTAGCCGCGGCATTCAGCGGGTTGCGGATGGCCGTTTCACTCAAACGCGCGCTGCAGGAAATCCTCGCCGGCTGGCTGGACGACCTGCCGTCGGAATGGCGCGATCTGTGTGGCGACGTCCAGCTCGGCTTCGAAGACATCGATCCCGGCCTGGAGCTCGAATTCTGGGAGCCGGTGTTCCCCGCGCGCCGCGGCAGGACATTTCCCGGGATGCCGGCGGGCGCCCATATGCTGCGCGCGTTCGAGGGAATTGCTCCCGAGCGCGTGCGCTGCGTGATCCTCGGCCAGGACCCGTACCCTTCGCCGGAATTCGCGACCGGGCGCGCTTTCGAGGCGGGCAATGTCGCGTCGTGGCGCGAACTCGACAAGATGTTTTCCAGTAGCGTTCGCGCCTTCATCCAGCAGATCGTCGCGGCCCGATCGGGCGAGCCTCGATATGCGCGCAGCTTTGCGGATTGGCCCCGGACGCTGGCCGCTATCGAGACCGGGACCGTCGCCTTCGAGCCGGCTTCGCAGCTCGCGCAGCGATGGGTCGACGACGGCGTGCTGTTGCTGAACGCGTCCCTGACGCTCTCCCGGTTTCGCGTCGACGGCGATCCGCATCAGGCGCGCGGCCATTGGCCGCTCTGGCGCCCATTGATGATCGCAGCGCTGCGCGCGCTCGTCAGCGGCGGAGCGCCTCTAGTCTTGATAGGCTTTGGCGACGTCGCTGCCGAAACGCTGCGCGCGGCCGGCGTCGGCGAAGGAGAGCGCGCGAGTTCCGCCTGCATCCTGCGCGACCATCCCGCTCGCGCGGACGACCTGCTCGCGCTCGAAAATCCCTTCGTCGTGTGCAATCGGCGTCTTGAGGCGATGGGCGCCGAGCCCATCGCGTGGTAGCTGTGACGACCGCGAGCCCGACATACGATTTCATCATCGTCGGCGCCGGGTCCGCCGGCTGCGTTCTCGCCAATCGACTGTCCGCCGATCCCGCCAACAAGGTCTTGTTGCTCGAAGCCGGCGGGCGCGATCGCAATCCGTTGTTCCGGCTGCCGATGTTGATGGGCAAGCTCTTTCAATCGGGACTCTACAACTGGCGCTACCACACCGAGCCGGAACCGAACCTCAACGGCCGTTCACTGTACTGGCCGCGCGGCAAGGTGCTCGGCGGCTCCTCGACCATCAACGGCATGATCTATGTCCGCGGCAACCGCCATGATTATGACCGATGGTCGCAACTGGGACTGCCGGGCTGGTCCTACGACGAAGTGCTGCCGGCCTTTCGCCGTTCCGAAGCCCATGTCCAGCGGAAGGACGCTTACCACAGCGCCGAAGGCGAATTGACCGTCTGTCGCGCGCGCGGCTCGGGCGTCCTGCTCGACACGTTCGAAGCAGCGGGCCAACAGGCGGGCTACCCTCGCAATGACGATTTCAACGGCGCCGGACAGGAGGGGTTCGGACGGTTCGACTTCACCATCAAGGACGGCAAACGCTGGTCGACGTCGTTCGCTTTCCTGCGGCCCGCGTTCGGCCGGAAGAATCTCGTCGTCGCAACGCATGCGCTGGCGGAGCGCGTCCTGATCGAGAAGGGCCGCGCCGTCGGCGTTGCGTTCTCTCGGAATGGACGCTCGCGCAGAGCCTACGCCGGTCGCGAAGTCATCTTGAGCGCGGGCGTCGTGAATTCTCCACAGACGCTGATGCTGTCCGGAGTTGGGCCCGCTGACGAACTGCGCAAATTTGGCGTGGAAATCGTGGTCGACCTGCCCGGCGTCGGCAAGAATCTCCAGGATCACGTCGACTGCGTCATGTCCTACGAATGCACCAAGCCGGTGACGCTATACGGCGACTTGCGCGCCGACAGACTGACCTTGGCCATCATCAGGGGCATGCTGTTCGGCGAGGGCGTCGCGACCACCTTCCCTTACGAGGCCGGCGCATTCCTCAAGTCGCGGCGCGACCTCGTCGCCCCCGACATCCAGCTCCATTTCATGCCTGCGCTGGAAAAGACCGCCAATCTCCACTTTCCCAATCCGTTCCGCCGCGATCCGGTCGAGGCTAATCACGGCTTCACGCTCCGCGTCGGGCCGGTTTGCCCCGACAGCCGCGGCGAGATCACCCTGCGCTCGGCCGATCCGAGGGACCAGCCGAGGATCCAGGCGAACTACCTGCAAACCGAGTCCGACCGGCGCACGATGATCGCGGGCGTGCGCATGACGCGGGAGGTGATCGCGCAACGCGCCTTCGATCCCTACCGGGGCCGCGAACTCGCGCCGGGGCCGGCGATCGCGACCGACGCCGAGATGGTCGCGTGGCTGCGCGCCAGCGCGATGACGACGTTCCATCCAGTCGGCACCTGCAAGATGGGCAATGACGGGATGGCGGTGCTCGATGCGCGCCTCAAAGTCCGCGGCGTCGAGGGGCTCCGCGTAGCCGACGCTTCGGCCATGCCGATCATTTCGAGCGGCAACACCAACGCCCCGGCGATCATGATCGGCGAAAAATGCGCGGAATTCATACTGGGAGAGGCCGCATGATCCTCGAGCGCCGCGCACGCCGCCACGGCGATGATGTGGGCCTATGAAAGTGTTGCGCACCGCGAGGCGCGCCGCAGGGCGTTGGAGGCCGATCGCGACCGACGCAAGCCCATCGGCGAAGTCATTGCGCGCGACGCGATCGTGAGCCAGGACGCGATGATCATGAACCGGGCGCCGGTTTCACCCAGCTTCACCATGGAGCGGGCGCAAGATCGGGCCCGATCCGCATTGAGTTCCGGCGCAATCCTATATAGGGCGCGCCATTACCGAGGGGCGAGGACATGACTGGATTTTTCGACGTATCGACGAAGGCGGCGCCCGACGTTTCGCGGCGCGGCTTCCTGAAAGTCGGCGCCGGCGCCGCGGCGGGGCTGGCGGCGGGCCTCGCTCCGTTAGCGGCGAAGGCTGCAGGCGGCTTGGTTGCACTTGTGCACACGCAGGCTGCCGGCGACAACGGCCCCGTCGACTCCATGATCGCCAAGCTCCAGCAATTGTCCAAGGAAAGGGGCTTTGCGACCCGCATCGTCTACGCCTCCGATCCGGCGACCTACGAGACGATTTTCCGGACGCTGGGGGACGCCGGCGCGAGCGTCGTAGTTTCGACCTTCAACGAAGTCGCCGAGCCGATCAAGGCCCTGGCGCCGACCTATCCGAAGACCAAATGGATTCAGTTGTTCGGCGATCCGCTCAAGCCGTCTCTGCCCAATGTGACCACCGTCTCCTACGACTATTATCTCGGCTGCTACCTTTCCGGCCTGTTCGGCGGCCTGATTTCGAAGACCGGCAAGCTCGGCTACATCGGCGGAATTTCCCTGCCGCCGCTCAACGCCGACGTCAACGCGATCAAGGCCGGCTCGACCTCGGTCAATTCCGCCGCGACGCTGAACGCCGCCTTCGCAGGCTCGTTCCAGGACCCTGCAAAAGGCCAGGAGATCGCGACCCAGATGTATCAGGGCGGCGTCGATTACATCCAGACCGACTCGGCGGCGACCGACGCGGGCATCATCGCCGCGGCCAATGAGGGCGCCGGCAGGCTGGTGAGCGCGATCTCGCCCGCGCAATACAAGCTCGGGCCGAAGACGGTCGTCACGCTGGTGGCCCTCGATTTCGGGCAGTCGCTGTATAACGAAGTCGCGCGCACCTTCGAGGCCTCCTGGGCGGGCGGGCATGTCGCGACCGGGCTCGGCACCGGCGTCATCGACTTCGTGCTCTCCCCGGTATTTGTGGAGCAGGGGCCGCCCGATATCGTGGCCAAGGCGAAGAAGGTCTGGCCGCAGGTCGAGAAGGCCAAGGCGGCCATTCTCGACGGGTCGATGAAGGTCCCGTTCAACACCAACCTGTGAGGCGTCGATCCGGGACCGCGCAGCGATGAACCAGGGTCAGGAGCCCGCTCTGGCGTGCCGCGACGTGACGGTCGCGTTCGGCCCGGTGACCGCCCTTGCGGACGTGAGCCTGCGTTTCGAGGCGGGCCTGATCCACGCCGTGGTGGGGCAGAACGGGGCCGGCAAGACGACTTTCGCGCGGGTGGCGGCCGGCCTTGTCCGGCCGCAATCGGGCGAAGTGCTGGTCTGCGGCCGCCGCGTCGCCGTGGGCAGCGTCAAAGAGGCGCGCGCGGCGGGCGTCGAACTCGTGCATCAGAGCTTCGCGCTTCCGCCGAGCTTCACCGTCTGCGAGGCGATGGAGTTCGGCGCCCAGAAGAACCGCGCGATCTTCACCCGCGGCGAGCTCGAGCGCAGATGGCGAAGCCATCTGGCCTCGCTCGACGTATCAGTTGACATGAGCCGGCGCATTCGCGACCTGCCTGTGGAGACGCAGCAGGGCGTTGAGATCGCCCGCGCCCTGGCGGCCGACGCACGCGTCCTGATCCTCGACGAACCGACGGCGGTTCTCTCGCCGTCGGGCGCCGAAAGGCTGTTCGAACGCATTCGCACGCTGAAGGCGCGGGGCGTGACCGTCATACTCGTCCTGCACAAGATCCGCGAAGTGTTGGCGGTCGCCGACTCCGTGACCGTGCTGCGTGGCGGCAAGCTCGTGGCGCCGACGACGCCGGTCGCCGAGAACGATGCGGCCGGGATTGCGGAGAAGATCATCGGGTCGGCGGGCGCCCTAGCCCTCGATCCGGCCGACGCCAGGGCGATCATCGGGGCCGAGGGCGGCCCGTTCGATGCGAGACATGTCGCGTCCACCGTTGCGCCGATGCTGGAGTTGCGGCATCTGGCCACCCGCATCGATGGCGAGGGGCCTGCGCTCGACGACGTTTCGCTGCTCATCCGTCCCGGCGAAATCCTCGGGGTTGCGGGTGTCGAGGGTAACGGTCAACGCACGCTGGTCAGGGCGATATCAGGGCTGGTCGAAGTCACGGGCGGCGAAATCGCGCTTGACGGCGAGCCGGTCGTCCATGTCGGGCTCGGCGAGCGACGTAGCCGCGGGCTGCGCATCATCCCCTTCGAGCGCAACACCGAGGGCCTCAGCCTGTCGAGCGCGTTGTGGGAGAACTGGTCCGCGCGCCGGCTTCTCAGCGCGCCCTTGTTCCGGTTCATCAATCCCCGCCGCATCCGCCGCGACAGCGACGCCGCGCTCAAGGCTTGGGACGTTCGCTACAGCTCGGCGGCCCAGAGGGCAGGCTCGCTCTCGGGCGGTAATGCCCAGAAATTGATCCTCGCCCGAGAGGTCGACGACGACGCC
Source organism: Roseiarcus sp. (assembly GCA_049509635.1). Lineage (GTDB taxonomy): Bacteria > Pseudomonadota > Alphaproteobacteria > Rhizobiales > Beijerinckiaceae > Roseiarcus. The sequence goes on along the minus strand of JBEKZS010000034.1, from coordinate 10,378 downwards.
CGGCTGATCATCGCGGCGCAGCCGACGCGCGGGCTCGATATCGGGGCGACCGCCTTCGTCTGGCGGTCGCTGCGCGCCGCGCGCGATCGGGGATGCGCGATTCTGCTCGTCTCGTCGGACCTCGACGAACTCTTCGATATCAGCGATCGGGTCGCGGTGATGCTGTCGGGCGCGGTCGCGGGGGAGTTTCTTCCCCCCTACGATATCGCGCGGGTCGGCGCGACGATGACGGGAGCGCGGCAATGATTTCGCGATTGGTCGCCGTCCTCAGGGCGCTGGCGTTCATCGTCGTCGCGCTCGTCCTGTGTGGAATCATCTTCCAATTCGCGGGCTATTCTGCCCCCGCGATGTTCCAGAGCATCGTCGATGGCGCGTTCCTCCGGCCGGGAGCGCCGATGCAGAGCCTGCGCTGGGCGCTGCCGTTGTTCATCACATCGGTCGGCGTCTCGATCGCGTTCCGGTGCGGCTACTTCAACATCGGCGCGCAAGGCCAGTTCTACGTCGGCGCCATCTGCGCCACATTCATGGCGACTTGGCTGAACGGCGCGCCGGTCTCGATCCTGACGCCGCTCTGCTTCCTCGCCGGCATGGCCGGGGGCGCGCTGTGGGCGCTCTGGCCCGGCTGGCTGCGCCTTCAGTCGGGAACCGACGAGGTCATCACGACGCTGATGGGCAATTTCATCGCCGGGCTGATTCTGGTCTATGTGACGACCGGTCCTTTGAAAGACCCGTCGGGCAGCGGCCAGCAATCTTCCAGCCGCCCGCTCGCCGCGGTCTATCGGATCAGCGATTCGCTGGGCGTCTCGCCGGTCATCGTCGGCATTGCGTTGACCGTCGGCGTCGTCATGTGGCTGCTGGTCAACCGCACGGCGTTCGGCGTGCTGGCGAGCCTGGCGGGCCGCAACCCGACGATGGTGAAATGGCAGGGCGCGCATGTCAGGCGGCTAGGTCTGTCGAGCTTCCTGATCAGCGGCGCTCTGGCGGGCTTGTCCGGCGTCATCGAGGTCTTCGGTCCGAACGGCAGACTAGTCGGCGGGTTCCTGCCGACCCACGGCTTCACCGCCATTCTGATCGCCCTCGTCGCCAACCTTTCGGTCACCGGGATTGCGTTCGTCGCCCTGTTCTTCGGCGGCCTCGCCTCGGCGGCGCTCTATCTGCCGATCATGGCGGGCCTGCCGTCGGCGGCGATCGATATCGTCAACGCCGCAATCGCCTTGTTCATCACCGCCAAGTCGGACTGGGTCGACAAGCTGATCGGCCTCAGGCGGGCGCCGTCGTGAACGACACCATCATCGCCATCCTGCGCTCGGGCGCGCCGCTCGTTTATGTCACCATGGCGGGCGTGCTCGCTCAGCGCTCGGGCGTCTGGCATCTCGGGCTCGAAGGGGTCATGATCATCGGAGCTTGCGCGACGGTTCTGGGGATCGTCGCGACGAATTCGTTTCTGCTCGCAATGCTCATCGCTTGCCTCGCCTGCGTCGCCGCCTCCGCCTTGTTGTGGTTCGTGATCGAGAAGCTCAAGGCGAATCCGATCATCGCGGGGCTCGGATTGACCGGCCTCGGCATCGGCGGCACCGCCCTGGCGGTCCAGTCGATCTTCGGCAGTCAGGCCGCCGTCACGGCGCCGTTCGGCGTGCCCAGGCTCGGCCCTGCATTCGGCGCATATGGCATCCTGTCCATCTTTGTCCTGGCGATGCCGTTTGTCGTCCTCGCCCTCTGGGTGTTGTTGCGCCGAACCCGCTTTGGCCTTCAACTCTCAGCCTCTGGTGAACATCCCTTCGCCGCGCGCGGCGCGGGCGTGGACCCATCGCGCATGCGTCTCATCGCGCTTCTGGCGGGCGGCGTCCTGTGCGCGGTCGGCGGGGCCGAACTCTCGGCCGGGAGCCTCCAGATCTTCGCGCAGAACATGACGGCCGGCCGAGGCTTCATGGCGTTCGCCGCGGTGGTGTTCGGGGCGGGCCATCCCATCGGCTCGGCCCTGGCTGCTCTCTTCTTCAGCGTCGTCGGCGCCGTCGGCATCCGCGCTCAGCTCGTATTCGGCGACGCCGTGCCGCACGACTTGCTGCTCGCGCTTCCCTATCTGGCGACGGTTTTGGGCGTCTGGCTCAGCGGCCGCCTTCGCGGTGGCGCCGCGGCGGTCAACGGCTTCGCCGAACTGCGCGATTATTGAGGATGAGGCCTCCATGGAATTCGCCCAACGCCACGCGATCACCGACACCTGCGTCCTGGTGCGCGACATCGAAGCCTCGATCGCCTTCTATCGGGACAAGCTGGGCTTCACGCTCCAGCACCGGGCGCCAGGCTTTGCCGATTTCGTCGGCGCCGGCCATACGCTCGCGCTTTGGGAGCGGGCGCATATCGCACGCCACGCCGGCGTTCGGGTCGATCCGACCGCTTCCGCCAGCGTGGCGATCGCCGTCAGGCTGCCGGACGCCCCTGCGCTCGACGCCGCCCATGCAGAGCTGCTGGCGAAGGGCGTCGCATTCGTGCGTCCTCCCGAAAACTATCCTTGGAACGCCCGCTGCGTCTACTTCACCGGCCCGGACGGCGAAGTCTGGGAGCTCTACGCCTGGCTTCCCGGCGGCGCGCCGGGACTTCAGGACCCCCGCCACGATCGCAACGCCGGGGACCTGTCGCCGTTGACGAGGAGGAACTGATGCGAGACGCCGTTCCCAGGGTCGCCGATCTGCTCGACTTCACGGGGAGAACCGTGGTCGTGACCGGCGCCAGCGCCGGAATCGGCGCGGGCGTCGCCAGAAGGTTCGCCGAGGCAGGGGCCAATGTGGCGATCAATTTCCGGTCCGACCGCGCCGGGGCGGAGGCGCTGGCGGAAAGTCTCGCCGGCGAGGCGATCGCCCTGCATGCCGACATTACCGATCAGCCGGCTGTCGAGGCGTTGATGCAGGCCGTGGTCGACAGGTTCGGCAGGATCGACGCATTGATCAACAACGCCGCCCTGCAGGATCACGGCCCGTTGATGGAGCTCCCGGGCGAAACGTTCGATCGCATGCTGCAGACCAATGTCGGCGGCGCCTTTCGTTGCGCGCAGGCGGCGGCCAGGCGCATGAGCGGAGGCGGCGCGATCGTGAACATCGCATCGATTTCGGGGCTCGAACCAGCCTTCGGCCACGCCCATTATTGCTCGTCCAAAGCGGCCCTCATCATGCTGACGCGGGCGGCGGCCCTGGAGCTCGGTCCGCAAAATGTCCGCGTGAACGCCGTGGCGCCTGGTCTCATCTGGCGCGACGGGCTCGACGTGAATTGGCCCGAGGGACTGGCGCGCTGGCTCGCGCACGTCCCGCTCGGCCGCGTCGGGCGGGACGAGGACGTGGCCGACGCCTGTCTGTTCCTGGCCTCCTCCGCCGCGCGTTTCATCACCGGGGCGACGCTCACCGTCGACGGCGGCGTGACCGCCCATCCCAGCTACTAGGGACGACCGTCATGATGCTTGAAAACAAAGTCGTGGTGGTGACCGGAGCGGCCAATGGCCTCGGCGCCGGAATCGTGGAGGCGCTGCTCGCGCTCGGCGCCAGGGTCGCGCTCGCCGACGTCAATGAGCGCGCGCTGGAGGCGACGCGCGCGCGTCTCGATCCGTCGGGCGCGCGCACCGTCGGCGTGGTCGCCGATGTCGCCGATGAGCCCGCGGTCGCGGGACTGGTGTCCGCCGCCGTCGCCGCGTTCGAACGCATCGATGCGCTCGTCAATAACGCCGGCGTCATCGTCATGGGCCCGGCGCTGGAGGAACGACGAGACCAATTCGACTTGCAGTTCGCCGTCAATGTCAGCGGCCTCTTCGCCTGTTGCAAGGCGGCGGCGCGCCAATTCATCGCGCAGGGCGCCGGCGGCGCCATCGTCAACATCGCGTCCAATGCCGGCAAGGTCGGCTTTCCCGCGATGGCGGGCTATAACGCCAGCAAGGCGGCGGTGATCAACCTCACGCGGACGCTGGCGGCCGAATGGGCGCCCCATCGGATCAATGTCAACGCCCTATGCCCCGGCAGCGTCGAGACCCCGATGCTCCGAGAAGTCGCCGAATTCCTGTCTGCGCAAACCGGCTTGTCGGCCGATCAGCACTTCCGCCGGATGGTTCCTGCCCAGCTCAAGCGCCACATCCAGCCGATCGAGGTCGGCCGCGTCGTGGCGTTCCTGCTGTCGGACCACGCCGAGATCATTCGCGGGCAGTCGATCAATGTCGATGGTGGCGAAACCCCCTACTGAGAAAGATCGCCCATCGCGCGCAAGATCGTCATCGGCGCCGATCCGGCCAGGACGACGCCGTCGCGATTCCGATGGACGTCTGTTCTTGGCGAGGGGCGCACCGTCCGCGCGATTCCACATCTATCTGGCTTCGAGAAACGGCAAATCGAGCACCGTGTTTTGATTATCGTCCGTCACGCGAACGGACCAGTGAGACCAGTCGCGTCGCTCCGTCTCGAGGCGCATCAGATCGCGCGCGAAGCCGGCCGCCTCTGCGCGCACCGCCTCCAAGTCTGGCAATTCCAGACCGTCGATGTCGTCAAAGCGCTGACCATTCGCTATGCTGAAATAGTATCGAGGCATGACGTCCCTGGCCGAAGTAGGCGCGATCAATGCTCCGCGTCCGAAAAGACCATGTCAATTTTGCGCCGCGCGGTCTCATAGCATTCGCAAGCCCTGAGTTCGAGGTTGGGGCGATCGGCGATTTCAATTCGCCCGCGACGGTAATTGATCAAGCCGAGTTCCTGGAGCTCGCGCGCCAACATTGTCACCGTCGTTCTTTGCACACCCAGCATCTCGGACAGAAATTCCTGCGTCAGGGGAATGATGTCGCCGTCGCCTCGATCGTGAGTCTGCAGCAGCCAGCGGCATAGGCGCGTCGAAACCTGATGCAGCGCGTTACAACCAGCGACCTGGTAGACGAGCGTCAATTGGGCGTCGTTGTAACGGGCGATGAGATTCCGCATCTTGGCGCTTTGGGTCATCGCGATTTGAAATGGCGCGACCGCGATATGCGAAAACATCCCTTCGAGTTGGATGACGGCCCGACCCATGGCGCTGCGGCCGCCGAGGCCGGCCATCACGCCGACTGCGCCTTCGCGCCCGATCGTCGCAGTCTCGATCCCGTTGCCGGCCTCCATCACCGCAAGCAGCGAAATCATGCCGCTCTGCGGAAAGTAAACGTGCTCTATGCTATCGCCAGCCTCCTGGAGAATGACCCCTTGCTTCAGATGGCTATATTTCATGTGGGGGGAAAGCAGCGCCAAATCGTCTGGCGCGAGCGCCGCCAAGAGGCGGTTGCGGCCATTCAGGTCGTTGTGGGACGCTGTCATCAGGCGATTTCCTTCGCTCGATCGGCCGAGCTGCGAAGACCGCATTGATGAACGGGCGTTCCGAAGACGCCCCTACGGCAGTCGATGAATCCCCATCTAAGCTGTACACGTGTGTTCGTCCGTCGGCCGGCCAACAAAGACGCCGGATTGCCAGTGGAAAGCCATAGGCGCTCCAAAGGCGCGCTTTTGATGTTCGGAGGAGAGATTCGAAACAATCTCAAAATGTGTCGGGAACTCGACACAGAGCCGAGTCGTTACGAGGGAATTTCGGGTCCGCGCGAACCGCGACGTCACGCTTCGCCGAAGTAGCCGCCCGCCAAGAGCTAGACGAATGACGAGCAGATGTCTGCAATTCGTGTGTCGCCATGGGCCTGTCGGATCAATCGGTCGCCGTTCTCGTCGTCGAGGACGAACCTCTCGTGCTCATGGACGTGGCGTCCACTTTCGAGGACGTCGGATTCAAGGTCTACGAAGCAGCGAGCGCCGACGAAGCCCTGGGGTTATTGGAAGAATTCGCTGGCATCGACACGCTGGTGACCGATGTCGACCTGCCCGGCTCGATTGACGGTCTGGAACTGGCCCACTATGCGCGTTCATCCCGCTCCATCAGGATCGTGATTACGTCGGGACATCGAAAGATCGCAATGCGCGATCTGCCTCCTGCAGCCGTCTTTCTGGAGAAGCCGTGCCGACCTGTCCATATCGTCGATACGTTGCGGAACATGGTCGTATAGGCCGCAGGGAGATTTCCGGCGAACCTTGCGCGAGCGGACCAAAGCGCCGAAAGGCAAAATCCTCGCGCGAATTGTCCCACGTCGCGCAGACCCCCGGGGCCGCGGTCAAGGCGCGTTCTCAGAGCGCCGCCGGCGCCGCGCAGCCCGAGACCGCTCCGGCCGGAGCCGGAGGCAAGGGTGATGACGGCGGCGGCCGCGAAGGCGAGGACCGCGAACAGGCCGATGAGCACTGGAGCGCACAGACATGATGGCGACGAGCACAGCTTTCGAGGGACGAAGTTTCACGACGATTGCGCAGCGCCGCGCTCCAAGATCGATGACGCCCCATCTCGATCGCTGCGTTCTCCACAAACAGGCGCAACCCGCCCGCAGGAGGCGAGCCCGCACTTCCGAGTCCGGCGGAGCGCCGGGCGCTTAAGGTTGTCCGCCGCCGCCCGCTGCGCCGTAGACCTGGCCCGTCGCATAGCTCGCGTCATTGGCGGCGAGCTGGACATAGATCGAGCCGAGTTCTGCGGGTTGGCCAGGACGTCCGATCGGCGTCTTGCCGCCGAATTTCTCGAGCTTCTCCATGGTGGCGCCGCCGCTGACCTGCAACGGCGTCCAGATCGGGCCCGGCGCCACCGCATTGACCCGGATGCCCTTGGGGCCGAGCTGCTTGGCGAGCGACTTGGTGTAGTTGACGATCGCGGCCTTGGTCTGGGCATAATCGTAGAGGTCCTCGGACGGATCATAGGCCTGTTCCGACGCGGTCCCGATGAGCACCGAGCCGGGTTTCAGATGGGGCAGCGCAGCCTTGATGATCCAGAACGGCGCATAGACGTTCGTCTTCATCGTCGCGTCGAAATCCTCGCTCGAGACGTCGAGGATCGACGGGCGCGTCTGTTGTCGCCCGGCGTTGTTGACGACGATGTCGAGGCCGCCGAGGCCGCTGAGCGCATCGGAGACCAGCTTCTTGCAGAACGCTTCGTCCCTTAGATCGCCGGGCAGCGCGAGGCCGACCCGCCGCTCCGCCTTGATCAGCTCCAGCACCTGGCGCGCGTCCGGTTCCTCGGCGGGCAGGAAATTGATCGCGACATCGGCGCCCTCGCGCGCAAAAGCGATCGCCGCGGCGCGGCCCATCCCGGAGTCCCCGCCCGTGACCAGCGCCTTGCGCCCGACGAGGCGTCCCGAGCCGCGATAGCTCTTCTCGCCATGATCGGGCGGCGGATCCATTTGCGAGGCGAGACCCGGCCAGGGCTGCGACTGCTTCCTGAAGGGCGGCTTGGGATATTTGTCGATGGGATTTTCCATTCGGGCGACCTCCGGCCTCGACAGCGTGCTTTGCGCAGGAACCGGCGTAGCCGCGACGAGTCCGGCGCCGACGCCGCCGACAACCTGCCGCCGCGAGAGAGGTTTGGTGGAGTTCACGGGTGGGCTCCCTGGGCGCAGGGGTAGCGATTGTCAGGAGCGGCAACGAGCCTGGCGGGGATTTGTTCCATCGCGCGGCTCGCTGCTGCGCGGCGCAACTTGGCGATATGGCGCCGCCTACTTCGGCAGCGCCCGAGCCGCCTCGCGGCGATCTTCCATCACCGGCGAGGACTCCTGCGCGCAGCCGCCTGCGCTCGCCTTCAAGAAAGGCCGAGCCGCTCTCTGCTGCCTCAGGTTCCACCGTGGGCACTCGCCAAGGAGATCGGCGACGCTCAAACGCGCATGTCGTCAGCCGGGCCGACCATCACCCCGGAAAAGATCGCGCGCGTTGCGATCCTGTTGCGCGACAAGCTGCACAGCGGGCCGCCGGAGCTGCGCCAAGCCGATGCGGCTATTCATGGCTGAAGGCGGGTCACCGACGGAGGAATCCCCATCAGCGGCCACAAGGGCGTCCTGGAGCGGGTCGCGTCAGAGGGGCATGGTGGACCATTCCACGCCCGCAGTTCTCTCTTTTGTTCGAGAATGGCGCACCCGAAGGGATTCGAACCCCTGGCCTCTGCCTTCGGAGGGCAGCGCTCTATCCAGCTGAGCTACGGGTGCGCGGTCTGCAGCCGCGCGGCGGCGGGTGTTGAATATCGCATTTCCGCGCGGAGGGAAATCGCCATTTGCCCGATATCGCCTGGTCAGGCCGCCAGCGCAGCGGCTTGGCCGCGCGGGGCGAAGCGGGAGAGGTAGCGCGCCTCGATTTCGGCGATCGGCATGATGACGAACACGTCGGTCGTGCCGAATTTGGGATCGACGACCGCCTGCGCGCCGAATTTCGCGCCGAGCCGCAAATAGCCCCGCACCAGCGGCGGCAGCGCGCGCGCGATCGCCCGCGCGTCGAGCCCGTTCTGCGGCGCGGCGGCCATTTCGAAGCCGCGGCCGACCGCCGCCGCGCCCCATTCGGCGCTCGCCGGCGCGCTGCGCCACAGCAGGCCCAGCGCCGCCGCATGCGCGGCGGGTTCGGGCCCGTCCAGGCTCGCGCAGCCGAACATCGCATCGATGCGGTGATGCCGGACGTAGGCCCAGACGCCGCGCCACAGCAGTTCGAGGGTCGGCCTGGCGCGATAGCCCGGCGCGACGCACGAGCGGCCGAGTTCGAGAAAGCGGGTCTGGCGGTGGCGGGCGAGCAGCGGCGCCACGTCGAATTCGCCGGCGCTGTAGAAGCCAAAATTGGCCTCCGCGACATCCTGGCGCAGCAGACGACAGGCGCCGACGACCTTCGCGCCACGGCGCTCAGCGCGGTCGACCACGATCAGATGGTCGCAGACGCGGTCGAACGGGCAAACGTCGCGGCGGATCAGCCGCGCGGTCGGATCCGGCGCGGCCCCGCCCTCCTCGAAGAAGACGCGATAGCGCAATTTCTGCGCCCTGCGGATTTCTCCCTTGGTCGTGGCGAGCCGCAATTCGAGGCTGCCGATGGCGCCCAGATTCGGGCCGAGACCGCCGAGATCGCGCACGCGGCGCGCAAATCTTGGAAAGGCGGGTCGAACGACCGCCCGCCGCCTCGGCTCCGATGCCATTGCGCTCCCCGATTCGCCGGAGTCGGCGATGTCAGAGCATCTTCGTCGCAACCATTTATGACAAGACCGCCCCTGGCCCGCCAGCCGCCTGAGCGACGTTCCGTCGGCGGGCGGCGTCGATCGCGCCGGCGAGGCGCGCGAGCTCGACCGGCTTGGTAAGGAAGTCGTCGAGGCCGGCGCCGAGGCAGGCGCGCCGGTCCTCCTCCATCGCATTGGCGGTCAGCGCGATCATCGGCGTCGGCCGGGCGCCACAGTCGCGCTCGGCGCGGCGAATGCCGCGCGCGGCCTCCAATCCGTCGAGCCCGGGCATTTTGATGTCCATCAGAATGACGTCGAAGCGCGGCGCCTCGCCCCGCGCCGCCGCGGCGCCGAGCGACATCGCGGCATGGCCGTCCTGGGCGCGGACGACTTCGAAGCCGAGCCGCCGCAACGCCTTCTGGGCGATCGTGGCGTTGATCTCGTTGTCCTCCGCCAGCAGCGCGCGCGCGAGCCGCCGGCCGACAGCGGGCAACGGCGCGGGCGCCGGCGCCGGCGCCGGCGGGGACGGGAATTCGCCGGCGAGACGCTCGAACAGCGACCGCGCACGGACCGGCTTGACCAGCCAGCCGTCGAAGCCGCGCAGCGAATTCTGGCCGAAGGCGCGTCGCTCGAACGGCGAGAACAGCACGAGGCTCTGCGGCGCTCCGGCAGCGCGCGCCGCGATCGCGAGCCGGTTGGTCGCCTCGACGCCGAGTGCGCAATCGACGATGACGACGTCGGCCGGCGGCGACAGGGAAAGCGCCTTCAGCCCGTCCTCGAGCCCCTCCGCGCGAACGACCGTCGCGCCCGCCTCGGCGAGGCGCGCGGCGAGCGCGGGCGCCTCGAACGGCGATTGCGCGATGATCAGCGCGCGGCGGCCGTCGAGCCTGGGCGCGGCCGAATCGCCCGGCGCCACGAGCGAACGCGGCGCCTCGGGCAACGCGACGGCGAAGCCGAACGCCGCGCCGACTCCGGCGGCGTCGACGAGCGCGAGGTCGCCGCCCATCAGGGAAACGAGGCGCCGGGAGATCGCGAGGCCGAGTCCGGCGCCTTCGTGGCGCCGCGCGTTCGAGCCGTCGCCCTGCTCGAAATCCTCGAAAATCGCGGTCCGGCGGTCCGGCGCGACGCCGGGCCCGGTATCGAGAATCCGGAACCCGATCCGCCCTTCGGCCGCCCGCTCGACGATCACCCCGATGCCCCCGGCCTCGGTGAACTTGACGGCGTTGCCGGCCAGATTGGTCAGCACCTGGCGCAGCCGCAGGCCGTCGCCGACCACCAGCGAGGGCACGTCGGCGGCGATCGAGACGGCGATCTCGAGCCCCTTGCTCTGCGCGCGCGGCGCCAG
>JBEKZS010000033.1:0-56837 GCA_049509635.1 Roseiarcus sp. | reverse complement strand
GTCGCGACCCAGGTCCAGGCCAATCTCGAAATCCATCATGGCGTCGCGTTCGACCTGCAGGCGGTCTGTTCGGGCTTTGTGTTCGCGACGACGACCGCCGACAAGTTTCTGGTCTCCGGATCGCACAAGCGGGCGCTGGTGATCGGCGCCGAGACATTCTCGCGGCTGCTCGATTGGGAGGATCGGGCCACCTGCGTGCTGTTCGGCGACGGCGCCGGCGCCATCGTGCTGGAGGCGCAGGAGACCGAGGGCGGGCTCGACTCGCCCGGAATCATCACTTCGCAGCTTCGCTCCGATGGCCGGCACCGCGCCAAGCTCTACGTCGACGGCGGTCCTTCGACGACCCGGACGGTCGGCCATCTGCGCATGGAGGGCAGGGAGGTCTTCCGCCATGCCGTCGGCATGGTGACCGATGTCGTCAAGGCGTGCTTCGCCGACGCCGGCGTCACGGCGGCCGACATCGACTGGTTCGTGCCGCACCAGGCGAATCGGCGCATCATCGACGCCTCGGCCGACAAGCTCGGCATTGCGCCGGAAAAAGTCGTCGTCACCGTCGATCTCCACGGCAACACCTCCGCCGCGTCGATCCCGTTGGCGCTCGACGCCGCCTGCAGGGACGGCCGCATCGGGAAAGGCGACCTCGTCATGATCGAGGCGATGGGCGGCGGCTTCACCTGGGGCGCGTCGCTGATCCGCTGGTGAGGGCGGCTCCGGCCGGGATATCGACAGCGCGCGCCTGGTGTTTGGCCGCGGCTGCGGATCAACTCTGGTTGATGGCGTCCTTCGCGTAAGGGTTCGCTGCTATTGTCGATCCGAAATGTGGCGCGCGTCTTGCCGGCCGCCCGGGCGGACTGTCGGCGCCGCGCGCCTGAGCGTCGCCCAAGCCGAGGTTGAGGAATGAAGTTTCGTCGTCTTGGAGTCCTTCTCGCGCTGATCGTCGCCGGCGGTCTGTATTGCGTCTATGCCCCCGACACGGCCGAGAAGTGGTCGCCGACGGCGGGCGGCTACGCGCGCCGGCTGAACGCGATGCTGCCGGAGGCCTTCAAAGCGCGCCCGCAACAGGCTGCGTCGGCTGCGGCCAAGGAGGGGCCGCCGGCCCCGGTCTCGGTCGCGCGCGCCGAGCGCGCCGACTTCCCGCTCTATCTCGAGGGGCTGGGCCAGGTGCAGGCCTACAACACGGTGACGGTTCGCACCCGCGTCGACGGTCAGGTCGTCAAGATCGGCTTCGCCGAGGGCCAGATGGTCAAGGCGGGCGATCTCGTCGCGCAGATCGATCCGCGCCCGTATCAGGCCGCGCTCGACCAGGCCAAGGCGAAAAAGTCGCAGGACGACGCCAACCTCGCCAACGCCAGACTGGATCTCCAGCGTTACGCGACGCTCGCCAAGCAGAGCTTCGCTACTCAGCAGCAGCTCGACACCCAGAGCGCGCTCGTTTCGCAATTGATCGCGCAGATCGCCGCCGACGCGGCGGCGATCGACGCCGCCGCGGTGCAACTCGACTATACGACGATCCGCGCGCCGATTTCCGGCCGCACCGGCTTCCGGCTCGTCGACGAAGGCAATATCGTCGCAGCGGCCCAGCAGACCGGAATCGTCACGATCGCCCAGCTCCAGCCGATCGCGGTCGTCTTCACGGCGCCGCAGGACGAAGTGACGCGCATCAACCTCGCCCTTGCGGCGGGCGCGCCCGAGGTGCAGGCGCTCAATTCCGCCGACAACGCGCCGCTCGCCGGCGGCAGGCTGACCGTGACCGACAATCAGGTGGACGCCGCGGCGGGCTCGATCCGGCTCAAGGCCGAATTCGCCAACAAGGATAGCGCCCTGTGGCCGGGTCTCGCGGTCTCCACGCGCCTGACGGTCGGCACGCTCGACAACGTCGTCGTCGTGCCGGAGGCGGCGCTGCAGCGCGGTCCCGACGGCTTCTTCGTCTATGTGGTCGACGACCGGGATCGGGCGGTGTTGCGGCCGGTGATCGTGCGGCGGCAGGACCAGGATCGCGCCGTGATCGAAAAGGGCGTCGATGAGGGCGAACGCGTGATCACGGCCGGGCAGTACGTCATCCAGAACGGCTCGCCGGTCGCCGTGGGCGCCGCGGCCGCCTCGGGGAGCTGACCCCATGAACGGCGGCGTATCCGGCGTCTTCATCCGACATCCCGTCGCGACCACCTTGCTGATGGCGGCGATCCTGCTGGCGGGCCTCGTCGCCTATCCGCTCCTGCCGGTCGCGCCCCTGCCGCAGATCGACTTTCCGACGATCACGGTGAGCGCGTCGCTGCCGGGCGCCTCGCCCGACACGATGGCGTCATCCGTCGCCCAGCCGCTCGAGCGGCAGATCGCTCAGATTCCCGGCGTTTCCCAGATGACCTCGACGAGTTCGCTTGGCGCGACCGCGGTGACGGTGCAGTTCGATCTCGACCGCAACATCGACGCCGCGGCCAACGATGTCCAGGGCGCGATCAACGCCGCGTCCGGCCAGTTGCCCAAGGATCTTCCAAGTCCGCCGACCTACCGGAAGGTCAATCCGTCGGACACGCCGATCCTGATCCTATCCGTCTATTCCGATGTAGCGCCGATCACCGAGGTCGACGACAATGCCGAGAACATCCTCGCGCAGCAGATCAGCCAGATCTCAGGCGTCTCGCTGGTGCGCGTCGGTGGCCAGCAGACGCCGGCGATCCGGGTACAGATCGACCCCGCCAAGCTGGTCGAAAAGAATCTCCAGCTCGAGGACGTCCGCGCCCAGATCGGCATTGCGACGGTCGACAGCCCCAAGGGCAACATCAACGGCGCCAGGCAATCGTTCACGATTTTCGACAACGATCAACTGACGAAGGCGGAGGAGTGGAACAACGTCATCGTCGCCTATCGAAACGGCGCCCCGGTGCGGGTGCGCGACATCGGCGAGGCGGTCGCCGGTCCAGCCGACGACACCCAGGCGGCCTGGGGCAACGGCAAGCGCGACGTGTTTCTCGTCATCTTCAAGATGCCGGGCGCCAATGTCATCAAGACGGTCGCCAAGATCAACCAGACCATGACGCATCTGCAAGCGGCCATTCCCGCCAACATCCATATTTCCGTGCTGTCCGATCGCACCACGACCATCCGCGCGGCGGTACAGGACGTGCAGTTTACGCTCGCGCTGACGATCGCTCTGGTAGTGATGGTCATCTTCGTCTTTCTCAGGAGCGTGGCGGCGACGCTGATCCCGAGCGTCACCGTGCCGCTGGCGCTGCTCGGCGCCTGCGCGCTGATGTGGATGGCCGGCTACAGTCTCGACAATCTCTCGCTGATGGCGCTCACGATCGCGGTCGGCTTCGTCGTCGACGACGCGATCGTCATGCTCGAGAACATCACGCGTTACGTGGAGCAGGGCGAGACCCCGATGCGCGCCGCCCTCAAGGGCGCCGGCGAGATCGGTTTCACCATCATCTCGATTTCGCTCTCGCTGGTCGCCGTCCTGATCCCGCTGCTGCTGATGAATGGCATCATCGGTCGCCTGTTCCGGGAATTCGCCATCACCCTGACGATGACGATCGCCGTCTCCGCCCTCGTGTCCTTGACGCTCACGCCCATGATGGCCTCGCGCTTCCTCAAGGAACACGCGAAGGAGAAGCACGGCCGGCTCTACATGCTGAGCGAACGCGGCTTCGCGGCGCTTGCCGACGGATACGAAAGAGGGCTCGATTTCGTCCTCCGCCGTCAATTTGCGACGATGATGGTCTTCCTGGCGACGGTTTGCGCGACTGGCTATTTGTTCGTCGTCATCCCCAAGGGCTTCTTTCCGCAGCAGGACACCGGCATCCTGTTCGGCAATTCCGACGCCCCGCAGGACATTTCCTTCGCGGCGATGATGAAGAAGCAGGAGGAGCTCGGCGCCATCGTCCAGGCCGACCCCGACGTCGACACCGTCGCAATGGCGCTCGGCGCCGGCGTCGGCACCACCGCGCAGAACAACGGACGCATGTTCATCACGCTAAAGCCACGCGACGAGAGGTCGGCCAACGCGTTCCAGATCATCGCCCGCCTGCGGCCGAAGCTCGCAAAGGTCGAGGGCGCGCGGCTCTTCCTGCAGGCGGCGCAGGACGTCAACGTCGGCGCGCGCGCGGCGCGAACGCAATTCCAGTACACGGTGCAGGACGCCAACATCGATGAACTCAACGCCTGGATCCCGAAGATCATGGCGAAGTTCGCCACGCTGCCCCAACTGCGCGACCTAGCGACCGATCAGCAGAGCGCCGGGACGACGCTCACCATCGCGATCGATCGCGACATGGCGTCCAGGTTCGGCATCCAGCCGCAGCTGATCGACGACACGCTGTACGACGCCTTCGGTCAGCGGCAAGTCGCGCAATATTTCACCCAGGTCAACACATACAATGTGATCGAGGAAATCACGCCCCGGCTACAGGGTGATCCGAACAGCCTCGACAAACTGTACATCCGGTCGCCGACCACCGGGCAGATGGTGCCGCTGAGCGCGTTCGCCAGATGGACGACGGCCAAGATCGCACCGCTGTCGATCAGCCACCAATCGCAGTTCCCCGCGGTCACGATCAGCTTCAATCTCGGTGAAGGCGTGGCGCTCGGACCTGCCACGAGCGCGATACAACGCGCCGAGGCGGAATTGCATTTGCCTGGGGCGCTGACCACGACGTTCCAGGGCAATGCGCAGGCGTTCCAGGATTCACTGTCGACGGTGCCGCTGCTGATCCTCGCGGCGCTGATCGTCGTCTATCTGATCCTCGGCGTCCTCTACGAGAGCTTCATCCACCCGCTGACGATCCTTTCGACCCTGCCTTCGGCCGGGTTCGGGGCGCTGGCGACCCTCATGCTGTTCGGCTTCGAGTTCAGCCTGATCGGCTTGATCGGCCTCATCCTGCTGATCGGGATCGTCAAGAAGAACGGCATCATGATGGTCGATTTTGCGATCGCCGCCGAGCGCGACGAACATCTTTCGACCGAACAGTCGATCCGAAAGGCGGCGCTGTTGCGATTCCGCCCGATCATGATGACGACCATGGCGGCGATGCTGGGCGGGGTTCCGTTGATGTTGGGCACGGGGACCGGCTCAGAACTGCGACAACCGCTCGGCTACGCGATGGTGGGCGGCCTGGCGGTGAGCCAGGCGCTGACCCTCTTCACCACGCCGGTCATCTACATCTATCTCGACCGTCTCTCCAACTGGCTGTCGCACGGCAAGACCAGACGCGCGACAGCCCCACCGGACGGAGCCGAAGGCGTCGAGAAGGATTGGGGCGAAGAGCAGCCGCAAGCGGCGGAATAGCGCCCAGGCTCGATTCGCCTCGCCCTGCCGGGGCTTCCCGCGAAGGCCCCGGCATCGGGCTCCGTCTCAGAATCGGCGGCTCTGGATGAGCCGCTGGGCGGCGATTATTGGAGGGTAGTTCCGCGGCGAGGCGGGTCTGGCCCCGGGCGAAGCGGTCCGGGCGGCAGGCTCAGAGGCCTGCTTCGTCGCGGCCGCGAGGGTCTTCTCGACCGGATCTGGATAGGAAACGTGCATTCGTCCTCGCGCGCCGTGCTTGCTGTCCGATCTGGCCGCGCGTCTTGTCTCGCAGCTCGAGCCGACCGAGCAGCCGACCGTCGCAGTCGCGGGCCGAATTCGAATTCTTCCCAGACTTTGCCGCGGCGAGGCCCGGTGCGATTGGCCGTCACACCGCCGCCATGACGCGCGATTGCAGGCCGGCGAGTTCGGCCTCCGTCGGCGGTCGGCGCTGAAGTCGATGCGGCAATGGCAGATCGAGCGCAATCACCCCGTCACGAAGCGCCAGCACCCGATCCGCGAGAGCGATCGCCTCGACAACGTCATGGGTGATAAGCACTGAGGTGAACTCGAACGCGCGCCACAGCCCATCGAGCAATCGATGCATTTCGAGCCGCGTCAGGGCGTCGAGCGCGGCAAACGGCTCATCGAGCAAGAGAACGCTCGGACGGCCGACGATCGCGCGTGCGAGCGCGACGCGTTGCCGCTGCCCGCCCGACAGAACGCGCGGCCAATCGCCGGCGCGGTCGGCGAGGCCGACCGACGTGAGCGCCTCCAGGGCGCCGCGGCGCCAATCCGGTCCGCGCGCGATGCCGACGTTGCCGATCACCGTCTGCCACGGGAGAAGGCGCGCATCCTGGAACATCATCCGCGCGGCGGCATGCGGACCCGCCACTGGTGCGCCGTCGATGGCGACCACGCCGCCGCTCGGCTGCTCGAGACCTGCGAGGAGGCGCAATAAGGTCGACTTTCCGCCACCCGATCGGCCGACCACGGCGACGAATTCGCCGGGCGCGATCGTGAGGTCGAGACCCTTGAGGACTTCGCGCCGGCCGAAAGCCTTGGAGACGGCGCGCAATTCGATCGGCAGACCGCTCGGCGCGCCGTCGATCGCCGCATTCGATCCAGCCGCCGTCGCGGAGCGGCGGGGCGCGGCAGGTGAGTCCGAAACGAGTTGCGCCTCCGCGCTCATCGGTGCGTCTCGGCGACGGCGGCGTAGCTCGGGTGCCAGGACAGAGCGGCGCGCTCGAACAATTTGGTGATCGCGTCGGACAGCTTTCCGAGCAGCGCGTATATGATGACGCCTAACAGGACGACATCCGTCTGCAGGAACTCGCGCGCATTCATTGTCATGTAGCCGATGCCGGACGAAGCCGAGATGGTCTCCGCGACGATCAAGGTCAGCCACATCAGCCCGAGCCCGTAACGCAGCCCCACGAAGATCGACGGCAGGGCGCCGGGGAGGATGACGCGGAGGAACAATGCGACCGGTCCCAGACCATAGACCTGCGCCATTTCAACGAGCGCGGGGTCAATCGTGCGCACACCGTGGTAGGTGTTGATGTACAGCGGGAACATCACACCGATCGACACCAGGAATATCTTGGCCTCCTCGCCGATGCCAAACCACAATATGACCAGCGGAATAATCGCGAGATGCGGGATGTTGCGCAGCATCTGCAGGGTGGAATCGAGCGCGACGTCGGCGGGACGCCAGAGTCCGTTGACGATGCCGAGAGCAAAGCCGAGCAAGCCTCCGATCGAGAGGCCCTCAAGGGCACGCGTCCCGCTGACCGCGACATTGGCGGCAAGGCTGCCGTCCTGTGCCGTCTGCCAGAATGCACGCGCCACGGCGCTCGGCGCCGGCAGGACGCGCGCGGCGATGAGGCCCGAGTCGGCCGCGACTTCCCAGCCGAACACCACGACCAACGGCAGGATCCACGCGGCGACGCCGTCGGAAAGGCCGAGGCTCATCGATCGCCTCTCGCGTGGGTCGTCGCCCGTGGCCGGCGAACTGGTCTCTTTGTCCACGGTAGGCCTCTTACCCGCCGCCGGCGCGCACGACGTCGCTGATCCTGATCGGCTTCGGGATGAGACCAAGGCTCCGGAACGCGTCGGCGATCTTCTGTTGGTCAGTCGCCACTTCGGGCGTCATTGCCTGAACACCCCAGGACTGTCGGCTGAGCGCGAGCTTGAGAACAGGCGTCGGAATGCCGACGGCCGGGCTAAGCTCATTGGCCGCCTCGTCGATGTGGTCCCGCGCGAATTCGTCGATCTCACCGATCGAGGCGAGCAGAGCTACGACCACTGCCGGATTGGCCGCCACGAACCCCCGCTCACCGATGTAGAATTGGCGGTTTGCCGCGACGCCTCCCTCGCCGTTCGCCAGCGTGTGGGCTTCAAGCCCGAGCTCCGCCGAAGCCTGGAAGGGATCCCAGATAGCCCAGGCGTCGACCGACCCATGTTCGAACGCCGCGCGCGCATCGGCCGGGGCGAGAAACACTGTCTTCACGTCGGAGTACTGAAGGCCCGCCTTCTCCAGCGCCCTGACCAGGAGGTAATGGACGTTCGAGCCCTTGTTGAGGGCCACGCTTTTGCCCTTGAGGTCCGTGACTTGGTGGAGCGGGCTGTCCTTGGCGACCAGGATCGCCTCGCTTCGCGGCGCCGGAGGTTCGTCGCCGACATAGACGAGCGGGGCGCCCGCGGCCTGGGCGAAGATCGGCGGCGCCTCGCCGGTGACGCCGAAATCGAGGGCTCCGACGTTGAGCGCCTCGAGCAATTGCGGGCCGCCCGGAAATTCGGTCCAGGAAACGGCGTATCCCAGCGGCGCGAGCCGCCTTTCGAGCAGGCCGCGCGCCTTGAGCAACAGAAACGTGCCATATTTCTGGTAGCCGACCCGCACCGTCCTATCCGCTGCGTCGGCCGCCGCGACCGTCAACACGCCGAGCATCGCCGCCACTGCGAGGAGCCGCGTCCGCCATCTGTTCGTCCCGTTCATCGCCAGTCCCCGAACGTCGCGCCGCCTGCTCCCGATCGAGCAGCATATCAACATATCTTTTCGATAGACAAAAAGCAATCATTCAAGGAAAATGGAGACAGGCGTTTCTCGGGCCGGTCGCCGCTCGCGCCCGTTCGTAGTGCGGCGACGGGCGCAACTTTGATCGAAGACGCCTTCGTCCCTTCGTCCTCGCATGGCCTTGGGCGCCGCCATTGTGGTTCGCCTCTCGACTTTCAAGGAATTCCGATGTCAACCGTCAGCGATGCGCCGCCGCCCGCCTTGCAGACAGATATCCTGTGGTTCCTGCCGACTCACGGCGACGGCCGCTTCCTCGGCAGCGACATCGGCGCGCGCCACATCACTCTGAACTACCTCGGCCAGATCGCCCGCGCCGCCGACGAACTCGGCTATTTTGGCGTGCTGCTGCCGACCGGCAAGTCCTGCGAGGATTCCTGGGTCGTCGCTTCGGCGATGGTCCCGCTCACCCAGCGGTTGCGATTCCTGGTCGCGGTGCGACCTGGGCTTCAGACGCCGACGGTCGCCGCGCGCATGACTGCCACGCTCGACCGGCTCTCGGAAGGGCGGTTGCTGATCAACGTGGTCACCGGCGGCGATCCCCGGGAACTGGAGGGGGATGGAATTTTCTACGATCACAGCGTGCGCTACGCCGTCACGAACGAGTTTCTGCAGGTCTGGCGCAGGCTTTTGGGAGGCGAGGAGGTCACGTTCCGCGGCGAGCACATGCATATCGAGAAGGGCAAGCTGATCTATCCGCCGACGCAGAAGCCCCATCCGCCCCTATATTTCGGCGGGTCCTCGGAGGCCGGGAATCGCGTCGCGGCGGAACATGTCGACGTCTACCTGACCTGGGGGGAGCCCCCGGAGGCGGTCGCCGAGAAGCTCTTATCCGCACGCGCCGCCGCCGCGCGGCGCGGCAGAACGCTGTCTTTCGGCATTCGGCTTCATGTCATCGTCCGCGAATCCTCGGCCGAAGCTTGGCGGGCCGCCGAGAATCTGATCTCGAAGCTCGATGACGAGGCGATCGCGACGGCGCAAAGGTCATTCGCGCAGTTCGATTCGGTCGGCCAGAAGCGCATGGCGGCCCTGCACGGCGGCCGGCGCGACAAGTTGGAAGTCAGCCCCAACCTTTGGGCCGGCGTTGGGCTGGTGCGCGGCGGCGCCGGCACCGCGCTCGTCGGCAATCCCGACGAGGTCGCAGAGCGCATGAAGGCGTATATGAGCCTCGGCATCGACCGATTCATCCTTTCGGGCTATCCGCATCTCGAGGAATGTTATCGGTTCGCGGAGTTGGTGTTCCCGAAGCTGCCGCTCAAGGCGACGACCGGCGCCGATCTCGGGCCGGCGCGACACGGCGGCCCTTTCGGAGAGGTCATCGCCAATATCGAGGCGCCGTCGCAGCGTCGATCGGTGAGCACCGGCCGAACGGGATAGGCGCAGAGGCGCGGATCCCCCACGCATAATTTACTAATATGAAATGTTCTATAATGGTAGACGAGTCGCGGCCGCGTCGAGGGAGCAGGGGCATTGGGCGGCCGCGCGGAGATTTGTTTAGATTCGCTGGTGTCAAGACCTTGCGGTCCAGCCTCGGGCGGACTTAACATCCTCCCATGGTCGACACGCTCATATCCATCCGAACGGCGCGCGACGGCGACGAGGTCAGCATCGCGAGCGTGCATGACGCCGCTTGGCGCGACGCCTATCAGGGCGTGATTCCCGGCCGTGAGCTCGAGCGGATGATCGCCCGTCGCGGGCCGCTCTGGTGGCGCAACGCGATCGCCCGCGGGTCGCGGCTTCTGGTCCTTGATTTTGGCGACAAATTGGCTGGCTATGTCAGCTATGGCCGGAACCGTGTTCCGGCCTTGACCTACAGTGGCGAAATTTTCGAGCTTTATCTCGCGCCGGAGTATCAGGGCGGCGGTTTCGGGCGGCGGATGTTCGAGGCCGCCCAGAAGGACCTGGCCGACCATGGCTATCGTTCGTTTCTCGTCTGGGCTCTGGCGGACAACGAGCGCGCCCTGGCGTTCTACGGCCGCCTCGGCGGGCGCATCGTCAGGCGGGCCCACGAAAAATTCGGTCAGGAGACCCGCGAGCGCGTCGCCTTCGGTTTCGATTGAAGGACCGAACGACTGGCGCAGCTCGACGGTTTCGCATTTCCGCTTCCGCTTGAAATCCTGTCCCGGCGTCGATTCCGTCTCTCCCGGAGCCCGAACATGAATATCGACGCCATCTCGATCGGCAACAATCCGCCTCAGGAGGTGAATGTCGTCATCGAGGTTCCCATCGGCGGCGAGCCGATCAAATATGAAATGGACAAGACCGCCGGGGCGCTCGTCGTCGATCGGTTTCTCTATACGTCCATGCGCTATCCCGGAAACTATGGCTTCATCCCTCATACCCTTTCCGAGGACGGCGACCCCTGCGACGTGATCGTCGCCAACACCCGGGCGATCGTCCCCGGCGCTGTCATGAGCTGCAAAATCGTCGGCGTTCTTCTGATGGAGGACGAGGCCGGCCGCGACGAAAAGCTTCTCGCCGTCCCTTCCGCGAAGCTGACGCAACGCTACGCGAAAATCGAGAACTTCGTCGACCTGCCGGACATTACGCTCAAACAGATCGAACATTTCTTCGCACACTACAAGGATCTGGAGCCCGGCAAATGGGTCAAGATCATGCGCTGGGGCGACGCTGCCGAGGCGCATGCGTTGGTTCTGGCCGGGGTCGAGCGGGCAAAGAGGGCGAAGGCGCGATGACAGGGCCGCGGTCTCGTCCCGTCGAGGCCCGATGATGCGCCGCTCATTCATCGACCGCCGTATCGAGGCCATGCTCGATCTCTGCGACAGGCACGGTTTCAAGCTGGCGCCTTTTTCTCAGTGGGGCGAAGCGCAATTCGCTGCGCGACCGGACGCCGCTCGACGTATCCGATCGGCCGGTCTCGGTTGGAACGTCGTCGAATTCGAACCCGGCGGCTATCGCGATCGGGGATTGACCATCTTCACCGCCCGCATGGGCGACTGGCGCAACCTCGGCGCGGGAGCAGGCCGGCTGTACGCCGAGAAGGCGATGATGGCGGAGGATGGTCAGCGCACGCCCCACCACTATCACGTCGTCAAGACCGAGGACATTCTGAACCGCGGCGGCGCCCGTTTCGTCGTCGAATTGTTCAAGGTCGATCCCAATGGGGTCCGTCTCGACGAGCGGATTCAGGCCGCGAAAGATGCCGAAATTCTCGATCTCGCGCCCGGCGCCCGCGTGTCGCTCGAGCCGGGCGAGAGCCTGACCCTCGAACCTTTCGTCGCCCATTCCTTTTGGGCGGAGGGGGGAGCCGTGCTGGCGGGCGAAGTGTCGCTCGCCAACGACGACGCGGTCGACAATTACTTCCAGCCCCCGCTCGCGCGGTTCGCCGAGATCGAGGAGGACGCGCCGATGCGGTTCGTCACGGTTCGCGACCATGCGCGATTCGCCCCGGCCTGAGCAGATTCCCATCCTCCTGTCGCGCCGCCCGGGTCCGAGAGCGGTGAAATTCTTGGAAATTTTTTTCTCCGGATTTTGAGCGATTCAAAGTTTTCCTGGAAAAATGAAATCTCTTGAAGCCGCCCGCGCGCTTTCGGCGCCGAAAGGAGCCCGGGAGCGGCGGCAATCGGACGAAGACGAGCGGCGCTGCGAACAATCCAGGGCTGGCGACCGCGAGGATCGGCTCGAACGGCGCTTCTCGATGTTGAACTAGCGGGCGCCCTGGGAGTTGCGCGCGTTCGAGCCTCCAGGCGCGGGCCCTCCTCCAACGTCGAGAAGCGCCGTCGGAAGCGGTTCCCGCGCATGGCGACTCCAGTTCATTCGCAGCCCCATTCGTCTCTGTTCCATCGCTTGCCGCCGCCGCTGAGGGACGTCGCCGCCGGGTTCGGGTCGCCGCGTCTGCGGCGCTGGCCCGGCTTCCGAGTCCTTGTCGAGCCACCCACCATAGCATGAATTCTGATTTACAGGAAGCATTGTTTCGATTTCGGCTGGCGACGGACCCACGCCGCGCGACCGCGGCGTCAATGCGGATCTCTCTGTCAGCCACACGCCGAGCCGGTTTCGGCTGCGCGGGCGCGCTCGTTCCATCGGATCGCCGCTCAGGCGCCGGGAACGGCACGCGGCTGGTCCCCCGTCGATGGTTGTCGTGCGAGCCGCTCGATGGCGTCGAGGAACGCCGCGATGACACGATCCGCGCCCACGCCGACCGCCACCTCGGCGTTGGGGCGGCGCCGCCAGACATCGCGCCAGTCGGCGAGCGTCATGCCGTTGGCGATCGTGCCTGCGGTCTCGACGTCGACGGCGACAGCGGTGGTGTCGATCAGCGTGGGGTCGAGCGCGGCCGCGACCGCGAGCGGGTCGTGCATCACGAAATGGCGGCGGCCTATCCGCTTCTCGATGAATTCGAAATAGTGACGCGTCGAATCCTCGAGAAAACGCAGCAGCGCCGGCCCACGGGGTGCGTCGGCGCAACGACCGGCGAGTTGGTCGAGATGTTCGGGCAGGAGAAGCGTCTGGCGCGTGACGTCGAGCCCGACCGCCACCAGCGGCGACGATCCCTCGCCTCCGAAGCTCCTGAACACGATGCGCGCCGCGTCGGGATCGTGCCAGATGTTGAATTCCGCCGCTGGCGTGGCGTTGCCGCCCTCCCGGTACGCGCCGCCCATCAGGACGAGGCGCTTCAAGTATTTCGGCAATTCGGGCTCGCGCATTAGGGCCACGGCGATATTGGTCAGGGGGCCGGTGGCGACGAGAACCACCTGGCCCGGATATTTCCGCGCGGCCGCCACGACGGCGTCGATCGCGTTGTCCGCCGCTTCGGGCGCATCGGGTTCCGGTAGGACCGCATGGCCGAGGCCCGAGCCGCCATGGATTAGGCTGGCGTCCGCAGCTTCGCGCACGAGCGGGCGCACGCAGCCGGGCCACACCGGAATGTCCGAGCGTCCCGCCAGGGCGAGGACCGCGCGCGTGTTGCGGGTCGCGCGCTGAAGGTCGACATTGCCGGCGACGGTGGAGACGCCGAGGATCGTCGCCGCAGGCGCGGCGCAAGCGAGCAGCAGCCCGAGGGCGTCGTCAATGCCGGTGTCGACGTCGAGGATGAGCAGCGTCTCTGCGTCGGTCATCGGAACCCTGCGAGCGATTCGAGATCAGTCCGTGGATTGCGGGACCCTTCGGCGCCGCCCGCCGAGCGTGGCGCGCGTCATCTTCGGGGCGGGATAAATCCTGCGCCTGATCTGGACAATCTGGACATATACCATGAAATTGACCCCGACCTTGCGGTCGACGGATCCCGGCTTCGACGCTGGCGGCGTCAACGGTGACTCGATACACCATGCCTGAAGCACGGGGATGCGCGCGATGAGCGATCACAAGAGGGTGCTGGTGACGGGCGGCGCGGGCTTTCTCGGCTCGCATTTGTGCGATCGATTGATCGCGGACGGTCACGACGTCATCTGCGTCGACAATTTCTCCACCGGCGGCAAGTCCAACATCGTCCATCTGATCGGCAATCCCCGGTTCGAATTGCTGCGCCACGACGTCACTTTTCCACTCTATGTCGAGGTCGATCATATCTACAACCTCGCGTGTCCGGCCTCTCCGATCCACTATCAATATGACCCCGTGCGAACGACCAAGACGAGCGTCCGCGGCGCCATCAACATTCTCGGGCTCGCCAAGCGGCTGAAATGCCCGATTTTCCAGGCGTCGACATCGGAAGTCTACGGCGATCCGGCGATCCATCCGCAGACTGAGGACTATTGGGGCAACGTCAATCCGATCGGCCCGCGCTCCTGCTATGACGAGGGCAAGCGCTGTGGGGAGACGCTGTTCTTCGACTATCATCGCCAGCATGGGCTGGAGATCAAGGTGGCGCGGATCTTCAGCACCTACGGCCCGCGCATGCATCCGAGCGACGGCCGCGTGGTTTCGAATTTCATCGTCCAGGCGCTGAAGGGCGAACCGATCACGATCCACGGCGATGGCGAGCAGACGCGCTCGTTCTGTTATGTGGACGACCTGATCGAGGGGGTCGTCCACTTCATGAAGGCCCCCGCGACGATCCCGGGGCCGATCAACCTCGGCAATCCCGGCGAGTTCACGATGCGCGAGCTGGCGGAACTCACGATCGAGCTTACGGGATCGAAGTCGAAGCTGTCCTTCCAGCCGCTGCCGCAGGACGATCCGAAGCAGCGTCAGCCCGATATCGCGATCGCGGCCACGCAGCTCGGGTGGAAGCCGAACGTCGCATTGCGCGAAGGGCTCGCCCACACGATCGCCTACTTCGAAGCGGAATTGTCACGTGAGGAGGGCGCGGCCGGCCCTGCCCGGCAGTCGGGCGGCGGTTCAGCGTCGCCGCGCGCCGCGGCGTGACGGCCACGGGCAGCGGCGAACCGTCCCCATGCGGTTGCGTACCGCAACCGCTGGCGGGCGCGGATCGGCGGGTTCCGTTTTCGTCCGCTTGCGAGGCGCGCCGAGCCGTTGAAGCGCCTGGCTCGGTCGCGGACTATTGCGATCGGTCGTACGACCTCGCGGCAAAGCGCATTCATCTCGCGAAGCAGAGGGCTTGGCCCGGGCGGGCGCCATCGAACTCTATCTGAACGCGATCAAGGGGGCGCTGACCGGCGGCCGGCGCATCCTCTCGGAACAATGGCGGCGCCCGCCGCCACGAAGACGGTCGCGCGCCGCAGGCCCGCCGCTCCCGGCGCGGAGCCGAGGCGCGGGATCGCGGATTCGTCGGCCGGGATCGATCGGGGTCGTCGAGGATCGGGCCGCCGGTCAGAGCGGGCTTGTGCGCTCGATTCTCAGCGCCATTCGTACGAGGTGAGAAATGGTGCGCGCCTGCATCTTCTGCATCACCGCGGCCCGGTGATGTTCCGCCGTCCGATTCGTGATCGAGAGCCGTCCCGCGATGACTTTCGTCGGTTGCCCCTCGGCGAGAAGCGCGAAAACCTCCTGCTCGCGCCGCGTCAGCGTGGCCCATCGGCCGGCGATCTCGTGGGCGTCCCGCTGAAAGTCGGCGACCTCGTTGCTTCGCGCGATGCCCTCCTCGATCGTCAAAAGCAGCGCCTCGGCGTCGAACGGCTTCTGCACGAAATGAAACGCGCCCATTCTCATGGTCGCGACCGCGGTCGGCACGTCGGGATAGGCCGTGATCATGATGACGGCCGCCTTGCTGCCCGACGAGGCGACGCGCTCCAGAAGTTCGACGCCGCTCATCCCGGGGAGCTGAATGTCCAGCAGTATGCAGACGGCGTCGCCGATCGCGCCGGACGCGAGGAATTCCTCGGCCGATCCATAGCCTCGTGATTCAATCTGGGCTGTCGAGAGCAGAAGCGCCAGCGCATCCCGCACCGAAGCGTCATCGTCGACGATGTGAACGCGGCTCGCCGGCGTCATCGGGCTGCGACCTGTCGGCTGGCGACGGCGCCGGACGGGAGCTCGATCACGAAACGCGTTCCTGTCGGAACGACGGGCTCCCACCAGATCCGGCCGGCGTGCCTTTGCACGATCTGCCGACTAATCGCGAGGCCGAGTCCCATGCCTCGCGGCTTGGTGGAGCGATAGGCCTCGAACAAGGTGTCCGCGATGTCGGGTGCGACTCCGCGGCCATTGTCCTCGACCATGATCGCCACGCGATCGCCAACGCTCTCGGCCCTCATGACGACGTTGCCGGACCCGTCCGGCCGCTCCGACGCGGCGTCGATCGCATTCGCAACGAGATTGTTCAGCACCTGTTCGATCCCGATCCGGCTCGCGATCAGCGGGGCGCACGCGTGGGCGCTTTCGACACCCAGCTGGACTCCCCTCGCGCGGGCGTCGTCGTGGCACAGCGCCGAAATCTTCGCGAGGACATCCTGGAGATCGACCGGCTCGAGCTCCATTCTGCCGCTCGAGACGAAGTCCCTGACCCGCTCCAGCACTTCGCGAGTCCGTCGCGCCTCCATCTCCGCCTTGGCGAGCGCCTCCATGACGAGGTCCGGATCCGCGCCCGACCGCACCATCCGACGCGCGGCGTGGAGATAGGTCGCCACCGTCGACAAGGGCTGACTGATCTCGTGGGCGAGCGCCATCCCCATCCCGCCCACGAGCGAGCGTGCGGAAAGGCGCTCGAGTTGGGTACGCTGCTCGCCGAGGAGTCGCGTCGATTGCTCGCGTTCGGTGACGACGGCGCCGAGCAGCAGGCCAGTGATCGAGAGCACCAGCATCAACATCTGGAACACGTCCAGATCGTCGGCGGTGAAGCCGACGTAGGAGCTGGTCAGGAACAGCGCGACCTGGGTCGCCAGCAGCGCGATCGCGACTCCGGCGAAGCCCGCCCGCATCCCGACCCAGATGATAGGCAGGAACAGGAGGTAGAAGAGAGCGTAGTCCTTCTCGGCGCCCACCCAGACCAGCGCTCCCAGCGCCAGCAGCAGCCCCCCGGCGAACCCGAGCGTGCTGACGAGGTCGCGCCCGGACCAGGGGCCGCCCGCCATCGCGTGAAATCCGCGCACCGCGGCCGCCGCCGGAATGACTACGATCATCCCGACAGTGTCGCCCACCCAGAAGCGGTGGAGCGCGATGGCGAACTGATCGGCCGGAATCGTCCCGGCAAGAAACAGAAAGCCGCAATAACCGAGCGACGTCACGGTCGCGCCGGCCGGCACGACGATCAGGAGCATGGTGACGTCCGCGAGGCGAACCCGCTTGGGGTCGAATCTCAGTAAGTCTCTCATGATGAGCGCGAGCGCCGCGTAGCCGACCGCGAGCAGCAGGTCGGCGCCGACGATCAGGTAGATGTTGTGCCGAACGTGATTGATGAACACGTCGACCAGAACCTCGCTCAGGAACACGACCGGCGCGAAGGCCATCGACTCGATCAGCAGAAGGAGGCTCAGTCCATTGTCAGGGCTCCACAAGGTGATGCCGAGCCTGTTGAGCTGGTACCATGCGGTGAGCGTGTTGAGCGCAAGATAGATCGTCAGGAACGCAAGGGAGATCGCCCAGAACTCGCGGCGCGAAAGATGCGAACGGCCGAAGAGAGACCGCGAATCAAGCGCTGGCTGCCAGAGGTTCAAAAGCGTCCGCCCTCGTCGATCTGCAATCGCGCGGCGCGGCGCGAGTTTCGCTCTGCCCGACTCGGGCGCTTTCGGGGCCGACGACGGCCGCGCAATGATCATCGCCGACGCTCGCGGCCGCTAGGCTGCTGCAACGTCGCGCCGGAACCGCTTCCTGATGCCTGATACGACGAATCGCCCTTCACACGGTCGCCGCAACCCTACGCCGCCCCGTCGACAAAGAGAAGGATGATGATCGCGCGATTGCGACCGCAAGGGTGTAGCCGACAGCGGCGCCGCTTGGCTCATAAGGGTAGGCCGTCATCGCGCGATCATCGTTCTGTCCAACTCCCTCTGTCATCGTTGGGAGTCCGCCGGCGCAGGGCCGGGCCGACGCGCCGGGCTATTTCAGATTTGACGACACTTCGTTGAACACGGCCTTCAGCTTGCTGCTCATCGAGTTCATGGAAGGAATGACCGCCAGCGCGATCAACGTTGCGATCAGAGCGTATTCAATGGCGGTCGCGCCGGCATCGTCAATCAGGAATATTCTCAAAGATGACCTCACGAAATTCTCCAGTTCGAACTCACGGTCGGGAATGGGATCGGGCTCGTGGTCGCGTTCGTCGGCAGACCGGGAGGGCTCGGCGAGCCAAGCGCCGCGGCCATCCTTGACCCGAACCTAGATCATCCGCGCCGCGCTGAAAATTGTGGAGAGTACCCAAGCCGCCGCCGGTCGTACCTTTTCATCGACCCGGCGGGATCCGCGGGCCGCGGAGCGATGGGGCGAAGATCGGACGGCGCGCCGTGCTTTGTCGACGAACTCGGCGAAGCAAGTGAAGATTGCGGCGAGGCGCGGGAAGAGGCCGGCGCGCGGGATCGTCGCGCCGCGCGCTCGCGCCAGACCAACGCCGCGGACCACAACCATCTCATATCGCGCGATGGGCCACCGGGGTCAGGCGTTCGCGGCCATGGAGGGTCGCGGCGCGCGTGCTCCCCTCGCCCGAGCCCCGACTCCGCTCGCTTCCCGCGCCGCGGCGAGGGGCGGCGGGTCGGCCGAGAACCTCCGCGTCGGCGATTCGTGCCCGGTTCGTACCCTCTTTGCCCGGATCGTCCCGGTATGGGGCGTCGCGAGCCGAGCCGAGATAAGACAGCGCTAACCATGTCGGCGATCGGCGGGCCGATGCGCTTGCGCCGGGGCGGCCAACCACGGCGCTAATTCAGGGAAGCCGATTCGTGCCGGTTTTGTGCCCGATGTGGGCTGACGGTCCCGGACCGGGACGCCCCCGGAGCCGCACGATCCGGTGGCGTCGACCATGCGCATTCATACGCCGGATGCTCGGCGCTGATCGGCTCGTGCTCCGCCGGTTCCGCGCGCGAATCGCGCTAGGGCCGATTCGTGCCGGTTTTGTGCCCGTTCCGGCCTCGACTTCCTGAGATGGCACGGGGCGGCGCGCCAATCCTCGCCGCGCTGCGGGAGCGCGGCGGACCCGCGGTGCTCGACAGGCGCGCCGGGCCGCGATATGAGCCTACTCCCGCGGAATTACCCGAGTCTCCAATGTCCTCTGCGCCTTCGACCACGAGTGAACCGACGGCGGAAGGCGTTCGCCTATCGCTGGCGGGCGACTGGACGGTCAATTCGGGCTCCCTGGCGGAAGCTCAAGCCGAAAATCTCGTGGTCTCCGCGCAGGGCGCGCGCAGCGCGACGATCGACCTCGCGGGCATCGGCCATCTCGACACCGCGGGCGCCTGGCTCATCGATCGGTCGAGAGCGCAACTGGCGGCCGGAGGCATGAACGTCGCCTATGCCCTGACGTCGCCGGAGCACAAGATTCTGATCCGCGAAGCCCATTACCGCAGTTTCGAGGCGCCTGGACGCCCGCATGTCGCACCGGTCGTGGCGCTGCTCGGGGATATCGGCGAAAGCGTCTATACGGCCGGGCGCGATCTCGTCCAAGGCGTCGGGTTCCTCGGTCAGGTCGTTTCGAAGACGGCCTGGCTGGTCGTCCATCCCGCGCGCTGGCGGCTGACCTCGTTGGTGTTTCATTTCGAGGCGTTCGGGTTTCGCAGTGTTCCCATCATCGTGCTCATCAATTTTCTGGTCGGCGCGATCGTCGCCCAGCAAGGCATCTTCCAGCTTCAGCGCTTCGGCGCGACGCCTTTCGCGGTCAACCTGATCGGCATTCTCGTCCTGCGCGAACTCGGCGTCCTCCTGACTTCGATCATGATCGCCGGCCGCTCGGGATCGGCGATCACCGCCGAGATCGGCTCGATGAAGATGCGCGAGGAGATCGACGCGCTCAAGGTCATGGCGCTCGATCCGATCGAGGTTCTGATCGTGCCGCGCGTGGCTGCGCTGATCGTCGCCCTGCCGGTCCTCACCTTCCTCGCCGACCTCGCCGCCCTGTTCGGCGGCCTTCTCGTCTCCTGGACCTATGGCGGGATCAGCCCGGAAGTCTACCTCGAGCGGCTGAAGGAGGCGATCGACGTCAGCATTTTCATGATCGGGATCAGCAAGGCGCCGTTCATGGCGCTGGTGATCGGACTGATCGCGTCCGTCGAGGGCTTCGCGGTCCAGGGATCGGCCGAATCGCTCGGCAGTCAAGTGACCAATTCGGTGGTCAAGTCGATCTTCATGGTGATCGTGGTCGATGGCCTGTTCGCCATGTTCTTCGCGGCGGTGCGCAATTGAGGGGCGCCGGCGTGGTCGCGGTTCGCCGCGCATGAGCGCGGAGGGGCGGCGCGATGGCGGGAGCGCGAGCGCTCCGCGGCGCGAGACTGTGTTGCGCGTGCGCGGCCTCGAGGTCGGCTTCGGCGACAAACTGGTGATGAACGGGCTCGACCTCGATATCTATCGCGGCGAAGTGCTCGGCTTCGTCGGCGCCTCGGGAGCCGGGAAGTCGGTGCTGACCCGCACCATTCTCGGCCTGATCCCCAAGCGCAGCGGCGTCATCGAGGTCTACGGGCAGGACATCGACGCAATGACCCATGCCGAGCGCGATCAGATCGAGCAGAGGCGGGGTGTCTTGTTCCAGCAGGGCGCGCTGTTCTCCAATCTGACGGTCAAGCAGAACGTGCAGGCGCCGATGCGCGAACACCTCGGCATTTCGACGCGTCTGCGCGACGAACTGGCGATGCTCAAGCTCGCGCTGGTCGGCCTGCCGCCCGACGCCGCGGCCAAATACCCCTCCGAATTGTCGGGGGGCATGATCAAGCGCGCCGCGCTCGCCCGGGCGTTGGCGCTCGATCCCGACATCCTGTTCCTCGACGAGCCGACCTCCGGCCTCGACCCCATCGGCGCCGGCGAGTTCGACGATCTCATTGCGACTTTGCAGAGGACCCTGGACCTCACCGTCTTCATGGTGACTCACGATCTCGACAGTCTCTACGCGATCTGCGACCGCGTGGCCGCCCTGGGCCAGGGACGCGTGATCGCCGTGGGCCCGATCGCCGATCTGCTGGAGTCAGATGATCCCTGGCTAAAGGCCTATTTTCATGGGAAGAGGGGAGAGGGGCGGAGGGTGAGCCGGCTGGCGTCCGAACCGGCCGCGGGGTCGTGACGAGCGTCGCGCGGCGGCGCGGTCGCGGGAACAATTTGGCGCGCGGATGGTTGCGACACAGGCGTTGATCGCCGCGGATTGGGAATGGCATGGAGACGAAAGCCAATTATGTTCTGGTCGGCGCCTTCACTCTCGCGGTGATCGTCGCCGGTTTCCTGTTCGTCCTCTGGTTCTCGGGCTCGTCGAAGACGGCCGAGCACAAGACCTACCGGGTCGTCTTCAGCGGGTCCGTGTCCGGACTCACGCGCGGCAGCAGCGTGCTGTTCAACGGCCTGAACGTCGGCGCGGTGACCGCTATCGATTTTCTGGAGGACGATCCGAGCAAGGTCGCCGCGCTCATCGATGTCGGCGGCCGCACGCCGATCAAGACCGACACCAAGGCCCGCCTGGAATTGCAAGGCCTCACCGGCGTCGCCGCGATTGCGCTGACGGGCGGCGCCGAGACGACGCCCGCATTGACGCCGGGGCCGGACGGCGGCCCGCCGACGATCAACGCGGACCGCTCGGATTTCCAGAATCTGCTCGAGAACGTCCAGCGCCTGTCGGCCAAGGCCGATGGCGTTCTGGAGAAGGCCGACAAGCTGCTCGGCGACAGCGGCCCGGCGATCACCGACGCGCTGAAGAACGTCGATGCCTTCTCCAAGGCGCTCGCCGAAAATTCATCGGGCGTCGGCGCGGCGCTCAGCGGGGTCGCCGATCTCGGCCAGAAGCTCGGTCCGCTCGCCAACAGGCTACAGGGCCTGTCGGACGACGTCGACAAGCTCGTCAAGGCGGTTGATCCCGGCAAGGTTCATGAAGTCGTCGATAATGTCGCGGCCTTTTCCAGCGATCTCGCCAACGATCAAGGCCATCTCAACAGGCTGCTCGGCGATTCCGCCGAGCTCGCCAGGAGGCTGAGCGGCACGGCCGACGTCCTCAAAGCCGCGCTCGGCGACTTCCGCAATCTGGCCGCGGCGGTCGACTCCAGGAAGATCGCCGGGGTCGTCGACAATGTCGCGCAGTTCGCACAGACGATCGAGGACAACAGGGGCAATGTCGATCGCGCGCTGAAGAACGCCGCCGAGCTCGCCGCCAAGCTCGACAATTCGGCTGACCAGCTCGACGGACTGATGACGAGCGCGCAGAAATTCCTGGGCTCTCCCGAAACCAAGGGCGCGCTGTCCGACGTCGGCGAAGCCGCCCGCTCGGTCCGCAAATTCGCCGACGACCTCAATCAGCGCACCAAGGACGTCGCGGTCGGTCTGACGCGGTTCTCGGGCTCCGGCCTGCGTGAATATGAGTCGCTCGCCGTCGACGCGCGCCGGACGCTCGGCGACCTCGATCAGGCGATTCGCGCGTTTGAGCGCAATCCCAATCAGCTCATATTTGGCGCAAAGCCGGCTCTGCCGGAATTTCACGGCGGACAATGATGAGGATCTCGCCCACCCGCGTGTCGAGAGTCGGCGCGGCCTTCGCCGTCGTTCTCCTGCTGGCCGCCTGCGGCGGCTCGGCGCCGGAGACTTTCGATCTCAGTCCCGCGGCGGTCCCGGCCGCGCGGCCGTTGCGCACGCAATTGTCGATCCGCGAACCGATCGCCTCGCTCGATCTCGACAGCCAGCGGATCCTGGTCCGCACCGGCCCCGAATCGGTCGCCTACCTCGGGGGGGCCCAATGGTCGGACAAGCTGCCGACTCTGGTCCAGACGCGCCTCGTCCAGACGTTCCAGAACGCGCGTCTCATGTCGTCGGTCGCCCGCGCCGGCGCCGGCCTCGATGCCAATTACAGTCTCGAACTGGACATCCAGGCGTTCGAACTGGACGCCAAAGCGATCGAGGCGCACATCGCCATCGTCGTCAAGATCCTGGATCTGCATGGCGGACGCACGCTGGCGGCGCGGCTGTTCAAGGCGCAGGTTCCGGCGGCGGGAACGGGCGGCCCAGAGGCGGCGGCCGCGCTGAACACGGCGCTGTCGACGGTGCTGGCGCAGATCGTCGCCTACGTCAGCGCGCAGATTTAGCCGCGAGGGCCGGCCGCCGCCGCGCCTCGATCGTTCCGGGCTAGCCCATGCGGCCCGATGCATGGGCCAGCATGGTGTAGACCTTGCCTGTGTCCGACAGCAGGTACGCGCGCGCCTGCGAGCCGTCGCGGTCGTTCTGACCGACCTTCACCAGCAGCCGCTCGAATTCCTGCGTGTAGCGATCGACGGTGTCGCGGAATTGTGCGTCGGCGCGGCAGCGCCGGCGGATCTCGTCGAAGGTCTTCTGGCCTTGTGCGGTGTAGAGGCGGCGCGAAAAGGCGCCGTTGTCGCCGCGCCGCCAGCGATCCCACATTTCGGCCGCCGCATCGGGATCGATGAGGCTGGCGATACTGACCGCGATCGCGTCGAGCGCGTCGGCGGCGGGCCGGCCCGGGCCGCCGGCCGCCGCCGCCGGCTGTTCGTCTCGCGAGGCGCGCGACAGGAGGTCGCTGAGCCAACCCGCCTGCCCGCGCTGCGCGGCCGTGGCGCGGCGCCTCCGCCGGACTCAGCTGCGCGATCGGCCTCAGCATATCCGAGGCCGCCGGCGGTTCGGCCGCGCGCGGCGGATCGAGCGCGCGGGCAGCTTCGAGGCGCGGCGGCGCGAGGGGCGCCTCCGAGACGTCGAATCCGGCGCTCGAATTCGAAACGATCCCCGCCAGTTCGTTCAGCGCCTTGATCTGGTCGCTGATCACGCGGCGCATGGCGCCCGCCTGCTCGCTCGTCTCCTGCGGAAGTTCGAGCACGCCGCGACGCAATTCCTGGCGGGTGGCGTCGAGTTCGCGCTGGATTTCGCCGGCCATGACGCGGATGTCGGCGGCCGATTGCTTGAAGCGCTCGGTCGTCTGGCCCATGATGCCGGCCAGCTGGGCGTTCGCCTGCTCGTAGGCCGCCTGCAGCGCGGCGGCGGTGCGCTCGCGCTCGCTGGCGGCGTTGTCGCGGATCATCTCGAACTGGCTGCTGACCGTGGCGGCCGCGCCGTTGGTCGTCATCATCAGCGAGGCGTTGATCTCTTTGGCGCGCGCCTGCGCCTTGTTGAAGGAATCCTCCACCGTCGAAGCGAACGACTGCATGAGCCCCTCGAAGTCCTGGCTCTTGCGCTCGATCTCGTCCATCAGGGCCTGCAGGCTCTCGCGCCGCCGATCGAGCGCCGCGTCGATCGATTGCTGCGTCGAAGCCAGATCATGCGCGGCGCCGGCAAGCGAATTGGTGTGTTCGGCGAGGCGCTCGGTCAGCGCGTTCGCCTCCGACTGGGTCACCGACGACGCGCGGCTGAGCGCAGCGACCTGCGAGGAAATCGATCCGAGGGCGCGCTGGAATTCGGCGGTCCGTTCCGCGAGTCCGCCCTGAACCGCTTCGAGGTCGAAACCGGCCGAGCCGACCACCCGCTCCAGGGTCGAACTGGTGGCGCCCAGCCTGTCGAGCACCTGGCTGAGTTCGACGCGGAGCCGCTCGCTCGTCGCGCTGAGCGCCTGCACCGAACCGCCGGCGCTGCGCTCGAGGGCCTCTTGCAGCAGCGCGGCGGCTTGCTCGATCTCGCCGCGCAGCCGCTCGGTGACGCGCGCCACGGTCTGCGCCGAATTCTCCGCCGTGTCCGCGGCGACGGCGCGCAGCGCCGAACCAGCGGTTTCGGCTTCACGACGAACGCGATCGGTCAGCCCCGCGATCGCCCCGGTCGAGCGCTCCGCGGCGTCCTGGACCGCCGAAACAAAGGCCGAGGTCGAATCCGTAACCTCGGTCCGCAGCCGATCGGCGAGGCCTGCGATGGCGCCCGTCGACTGCTCGGCCGATTCCTGCGCGGCGCTGCGCAAGGCGGAGTTGGAAGCTTCGACTTCGACCCTCAGGCGATCGCGCAATCCCGCCCCGGCTTCCGTGGAGGTGGCGGCGGTCTCCTGCGCAGCGGCGCGCAGGGCGGTCGTCGCCGCCTCGACCTCGGCGCTGAGCTGGCCGGTCAGCGCGCCGAGCGAGCGCACCGATCCGGCTGCGCCGGCGTTGATGGCGGCGAGAAGATCGTCGCTGCGGCGCGCGAGCAGGCCCAACAAACTGCTCGTCTGCTGCTCGAACGCCTGCGAGGCGCGCTCGCCGACGCCGGCGATCTTGTCCGAAATCTCCTCGCCGCGCTCGCCGACCGTCTCCACCAGCTGCGCGCCCTTGCCCTCGATCAGCGCGCGCATCTCCTCGATGCGGCCCGCGAGCGCCTGCGCGACGCCTTCGCCGCTGACTTCGAGCGATTGCCGGATCGCCTCGCCACGCGCGCCGAACTTCGCCGAAATGGCGTCGAGCGGATCGAGAACATGTTCCTGCAGGCGCGTGACGCCGTCCCCGAGCGTGCCGGTCATCTTCTCCAGATTGTCGCTCAGCGTGCCATTGATCTCGCGCGCGAGATTGGAAACGGCGTCGGTCAGCGACTGCGCGCGCGCGCGTAGCGTCTCGTCGATCTCGACCGATTTCGCGTCGAGCCCGCCGACCAGTTCCCGGCCGCCGGCGCTCATCACCTTCGCCACCTCGATCGCGCGCTGCGCGAGCCCCTCGCTGATCGATCGCCCGCGCGACTCCAGGCCCGCGTCGATGCGCTCGAGCAGTTCGCCCAGCGTCGTCGCGATCTCCCTGAGCTTGCCCCCCGCGCGCTCGTCGACCGTGCGCAGGCTGGTCTCGAACGATCGCGCGGCTTCCTCGTTGCGCTGCGACAGCCGCTGTTCGAGCGCCGGACCCCTCGTGACGAGGGTCTCCTCGATCGCGGCCAGCATGCCGTTCAACTGGGCGGCGAGCGCGCCCGATTTTTCCTCGACCCGTGCGACGATCTCGTCGGCGCGCCGCCCGATGTTGATCTCGAAACCGCCGAGCCCTTCGTCCATCGATCGTTCGACGCGCTGTGCATGGGCGGCGAGCGCAATGTCGACCGCCGCGTGATGGGCGACCGAGGCGGACTCGAATTCCGCGAGCCGGGCGCCGGAGGTCTGCGCGAAGCGCTCGTTGTGCTCGGTCAGGCGGTCGGCAATCTCCGTGTGGTGGCTGGAGATGATGTTGTCGATCGCGCCGACCTGCTCGTCGAAACTCGATCCCAGCCGCTCGGCATAGGCCCCGACGCGCCCGACCACGCTGTCTCCGCCTTCGCCGACCAGACGCTCGAAGGATTCGAGTTGTACGCCGAGCTGCCCGGTCTGTTGCGCGAGCGCGGCGATGAGTCCGGTCCCGCGCGTCGCGAAAGTCTGCTCGAAGGCGTCGAGCCGGCCCGTCAGCGTCTCGTTCACGCTGTCGGCATGGATGGCGATCACGGCGACCGCCTCGCCGGCGGTCGTCGCGAGTTTTTCGCCGAGTTGCGCGGTCTGTTCGCCGATCCGCTCCTGGATGGCGTCGGCCGCCGCATCCAACAGCGCGCGGGTCTCGCTCGTGCGCTCGCTGAGCTGCGCAGCGAGGCGATCGTGGAATGTGGACAGGTTTTCGTCGAGGGCGCGCCCTTCGACGACAACCGTCTCGTGCATGCGCTCGCCGGTCTCCTGCAGACGCGCGACCAGGCTGTCGCCGTTGGTGATGATCGTATCGTAGAGGCGGGCGCCGCTCGCCTCGATGCGCTCGGCCAAGCCGCCGCTGCGCGATCCGAACTCCTGGACCAGGGTCTCCGTCGATTCGGCCAGCCGCCCGATCGCGCCGTCGACGTGCGCGAGAACCATCTCCGAGGCGCGCACGCCGGTCTCGTCGAGACGCTGGATCAGGTCCTCGCCGCGCGCGCCGAATCCGGCGACGAACGTCTCGCCGCTGATCTTGACGCGTTGGTCTATCTCGGCGATCCGGTCGAGCAGGGCGTTGGCGTTCCCCTCGCTCGCCTGGACGAGGCGCTGGGTCACGTCTGCGCCGAGCGCGTCGAGCGCCTCGCGGAGCTGGACCCCCTGTTCGGCGATCCTCCCGACCGTCTGCGCGCCAGCGCGGTCGAGCGTGGCGGCTATGTCCTGCGACGTCGCGCCAAGCGCGGAGAGAACCTTCTTGCCCGCCGCGGCGAGCCGCTCGTTGAGCCGATCGGAAATCGTGTCGATGTCGGCGGCGACCCCCTGATGCGCGCCGGCGATCGCCGCGCGGACGCGCCCGCCATTGGCGAGAATGGCTTCGCGCTGATCGGCCATCTCGGCGATCAGCGAGCGGATGCGGCGCTCGTTCTCCGAGTAGGATCGCTCCATCGTCGAAACCTCGGAGCGAACCAGGGTCTCGAGCTCGGAGGCGCGCGCCAGCGCGCGCTCGATGCCGTCGCCCATCGACGCGACTTCGCGGCGGATCGCCTGCGAAAGCGTCACCACCTGGTCGGTCGCGAGCGTTTCGGGCTCCGCCAGACGCATGGCGACCTGGGTCATCGACCGCGCCGAGGCCCGCAATTCCTGGGCGCGCCGGGTCAGGACCGCGAGCGCGAACAGAAACAGCGTCGGTCCGATCGCCGCCAGCCCGGCCAGCCCGATTTCCGGCCGTAGCCAGAACGCGGGAGTCGAAGCGGCGTCGGAGGTCAGGGCGCCGTAATGGGCGACGAAATACAGGACGCACAAGCCCAGCCACGCTGCGGACGTCAGGACGGCGAACAGGAACGGCGCGCGGCTCGCCGGCCGCGTCTGCATCGCCTGCAGGATCTGGCCGACCGACGGCCGATCGTCATTGGCAGGGGAGCCCGTCGAGGCCATGACCGGCTTGGCCTCGGCCGTCTCGCTAGCGGTGGTCTGGGGTTGCGTCGACGGCTTGAGCGCCGGGGCCGGCCGCGAGGCGGTGCGCGGGGCCGCGAGGGTCGGCTTTTCCTGGGCCGACGGCGAGGCGGGCGTCGCGGCCTGCTCGTGCGCGGCGTCGACCGCCTCGCGGCCGGGGGCGCGTGCGGCGCCGGGCCCCGCTTCATCGTGCGAAAGGTTCAAGGCGTCCTCGATCGCAGACATCGCCGCCGCGATCGGATCTTCCGCCTTCGTCTGCTGTGCCATTGCGTCCGCCTCGCCGCGCTAAAGTCCTGGCTGGCGGCTCGCATCGCGCCGCCCATCCGCCGCATCCCCCCGGGCCTCTGAGGAGCAGCGCGCCAACCAATTAACCAACCCCATCCTATAGGCCGCGGGGCGAGATTGAAACATATGACGATTCTCATAGTCGAAACGTCGTTAACGGTTCAGTAACCACCGGGGTCGACGATCAGGCTCTTCGAACCCTCCGTAAAGGCTTCGTTGCGCACCGCACTGGAAAACTGGCGTCGGCGCGCGCCCGCCATCGAGGAGCCCGCAATTGGCAGCACTTGCTTCAAATCATTCCGATCCAACGGATTATCAGGCCGTCGATTCCGCCCCTGTTGACCGCGCCGCCGATTGCGCCTGGGAGGGCGGCGCCGGGACCGAACCGGCGGTCGACCTCGTCCATCTGGCCCGACAGACCGACGGGGACGAGGCGCTCGAACGCGAACTCCTCGAAATGTTCGACCGCCAGTCGGCGCGAATCCTCAGCCAGCTGCGCGACGCGCGCGCCGACGACGCCAAAATCGGCGGCGACCTCGCCCATACTCTGAAGGGTTCGGCGCTGGCGATCGGCGCCGGCCGGGTCGCCCGATCCGCGCAGACCCATGAGGCCGCGTGCGCCGCCGGCCTGCGGGACGACGCCCTCGCCGCGACCCTCGACGGGCTCGCCACGGCCGTGGCCGAAGCGCGCGCCGCCATCGCCAGCCTGCTCTGCTGAACCCCCGACGCGGGCCGGTTTGCGCCTCGAAAAAGCCCTGAACGATTTCGCGCTATCGCTGCGCCGCGCGAGCCATTAAGAAGGCGCGCCGCGTCGCCGTCGCGGGCCGCCCGCATGCGGAGGCGGGATTCCGTCGGGCGCCGAGCGATGACAGGAAGAGTTCGCGCATGATCAAGGTAACATTCACGGATTCGCAGGGGACGGCCCGGACGGTCGAGGCGCAAGAGGGGTCGACCGTGATGGAGACGGCGCTGCGCAACAGCGTGCCCGGCATCGACGCGGAAT
This sequence comes from Roseiarcus sp., assembly GCA_049509635.1. Lineage (GTDB taxonomy): Bacteria > Pseudomonadota > Alphaproteobacteria > Rhizobiales > Beijerinckiaceae > Roseiarcus. The sequence goes on along the minus strand of JBEKZS010000033.1, from coordinate 27,973 downwards.
GCGGCGGGGCATGCGCCTGCGCGACCTGCCATGTCTATGTCGCGCCCGAATGGTTCGAAGTCGTCGGCAGGCCTTCCCAGATGGAGGAAGACATGCTCGATTTCGCCTTCGAGGTGCGCCCGACGTCGCGGCTGTCCTGCCAGATCAAGGTGACGCCGGCGCTCGACGGGCTCGCGGTCACGACGCCCGGCAAGCAGGGCTGACGTCGATGACCGAGATCATCAAGACCGATGTCGTCATCGTCGGGGCCGGCCCGATCGGGCTGTTCGCCGTTTTCGAACTCGGCCTGCTCGACATCAAGGCCCATCTCATCGACATCCTGCCCAAGACCGGCGGCCAGTGCGCCGAACTCTATCCGGAAAAGCCGATCTACGACATTCCCGGCTTTCCGGTCGTCACCGGCCACGGCCTCGTCGAGAACCTGACGCTCCAGATCCAGCCGTTCGCGCCGACCTTCCATCTCAATGAAATGGTCGAGGGTCTGGAAGTGCTGGGAACGCCGGAGCATCCCGCCTTCAGAATCCGCACCGACGCCGACAAGGTGTTCGAGGCCAGGGTCGTCATCATCGCGGCGGGCGGCGGCTCGTTCCAGCCCAAGAAGCCGCCGATCGCCGGCATCGACGATTTCGAGGGCACGAGCGTATTCTACGCCGTGCGCAAGATGGAGCACTTCCGAGGCAAGCGCGTGCTGATCGTCGGCGGCGGCGATTCGGCGCTCGACTGGGTTCTCAACCTGCATCCGGTCGCCGAGCGGATCACCCTGATGCACCGGCGCGACGCGTTCCGCGCCGCGCCCCATTCGGTCAATGCGATGCGCGAACTCGTCGCGGCGGGCAAAATGGATTTCGTGCTGGGCCAGGCGACCGCGCTCCAGGGCGAGGAGGGGCGGCTGCGGGCGGCGACGGTGCGCGGCGAGGACGGCAGGATTTTCGACATCGCCTGCGACGCGCTGCTGCCGTTCTTCGGCCTGACGATGAAGCTCGGCCCGATCGCCGACTGGGGCCTCAACCTCCACGAGAATCTCGTGCCGGTCGACACCGAGAAATTCGAGACCAACGTCCCCGGCATTTTCGCCATTGGCGACATCAACACCTATCCCGGCAAGCTGAAGCTGATCCTGTCGGGCTTCCACGAAGCCGCGCTCGCCGCCCAGAAGGCCTTCCGCTACGTCTATCCCGACAAGAAGCTGCTGTTCCAGTATACGACCTCCTCGACCAGCCTGCAGAAGAAGCTCGGCGTGAACTGAAGCGGGCGGCGCTTGTCGGTTCCCTCGAGAGGCTCGACGCCGCGCGTCCGGCCTCGGACGGGGCGTCAAGGCCCGAGCAGCTCGGTCCGGTATCCGGGCGCGAGCGCCGCCGCTTTCCTGACGAACGCGTCCCGCTGCTCAGGGGCGAGCCGCGGCGCCGGCGTGGCGCGGGTCTCGACGGGCGCGCCGATCGCGGCGAAGAAGGCGTCCTATCCGGCGGGGGCGCACAGGCGCAGCAGCCGCGCCGGCTTGCCCGACTTGTTCCTGAACGCATGCGGCGATCGCCTTGACCTGACGGCGCGACCGCGGCGTGGCTCCGCGGCGCCGGGCGTTCACGCTCGCGTCGTTCCGGCCGATGGCTCATCCGCTTGCCCTCTCGCCCTTTTGCTCCCTCGATCCGCCGCTCGCGCCTGGACGATCCAGGTCGGCGGCTGCGCCCCTCCTCGCCCGACAAATCCTTTCGTTGTGGATATATTTGGAAATGGATTTCTCGGCGGATCGGGGCAAATCAGAGGATTGCAGGCAAATTGAAGCCCGCGCGGGGGTCTGCGGCGCGCCGCCGTCCGGCTCCCCGCGCGCGGCGGCGCCCCGGGCCGCGTCGCCCGACAGATCCTTTCGATCTGGAAATATCTGGAAATGGATTTTTTAGCCGATCGAGCAATATCAGAGGATTGCAGGCAAATTGAAGCCCGCGCGGGGCTCGGCGGCGCGCCGCCGTCCGGCCCCCGCGCGCGGCGGCGGCCCGCGCCTTGTCCTCGGCGACCGTCGCCGCGCGCACGTCGGGCCCGGCGTCGAATCCGGCGGCCGATTCGTCCTGCTCGTCGAGGGGCGGCGGCGACGGACCGCGTTGCGGCAGCGGTCGAACCGGTCGAGCGCGCGCAGCAGCGGGTCGATCGCGCCGCGTTCGCCGTCCTCGATGCCGGCGGACTTCCCGCCCGGCCGCGCCGAGGCAAGCGGCGGGCGGCGGCGCGGGCGCTGAGGGGTCGGGCATTGCGGGGCTCCTGCCGGGGGACCAATGGTGGGAGCATAGCCGGTCTTTTGGAATATCGCAATAACATTCTCATATTTCTGTTTTACAGACGCATCGGCGGCGGCAACCGACGCATCGCCCCGCGCGCCCCTCCCGAGCCTGTTCCGCCCAGTCTCGATGGGCGACGGAGGTTCCAACCGCAACAACACCAATCGCTTGGAAATATTCTGGATTTTTCCCCGGACAGCCCGGCATCGCGGGAGACCGCTGCCTCGATATCGGCCAGATTTTCGAGCGGCAGGCCGCGCGCGCCGGCGCTCCGGTCGCCGGCCGGGCGGCCCATATAGCCCTTGACCAGCCCGAACGGCTAGGTTGTATTGCGCGTCGCGCGCAATGAACATCGGCGTCCGCTCGCCTGCGGCCCCGCCGGCTCCGGACCGGGCCGGACAGGCTGATCGGGCCAAGAGTCGGGCGGCGAGGGGGGCGAATGAACATCGTCCATGGCGGCAGGATGGAATTTGCCGAGCGCAACAATCCGCGCGGCGGAACCTTCCGCTACAAACGGCTGGTCGAGGGCGCTTCCGGGACGCCCGGAAACTTCGGCCTGATGCTGTCGCGCACCTACGAAAATTTCGTCTCGCCGCGGCACCGGCACAATTTCGAGCAGTTCCGTTTTCAGCTCGAAGGCGTCAGCGATTTCGGCCGCGACGGCGCCATGGCGCCGGGGACGCTCGGCTATTTTCCCGAAGGCGCCTTCTACGGTCCGCAATCGGCGTCCGGCCCGGCGCTGGTGCTGGTCCTCCAGTTCGGCGGCCCGAGCGGCAGCGGCTATATGAGCGAGGACGATCTGCAGCGCAGCGTCGCCCAACTGAGCCGGCAGGGGGAATTCCGCGCCGGCGTCTTCCACCGCGCCGAGGGACAGCCCGGCCGCGCGCGGCAGGACGCCTACGAGGCGGCGTGGGAGCACCACAACGGCCGCGTCCTCGCCTATCCCGAACCGCTGACGCCGGCGCCGGTCCTGGTCGCCGACGCCGATCTCCCCTGGCGGGACCTGGCGCCGGGCGTAGAGGTCAAGAATTTCGGCGCCTTCGAGGGGGGCGCCGCGGCGAGCCTGCTGCGGCTCGAGCCGGGCGCGGCGCAAGAACTCGACGGGCCCGCCGTGGCGTTCGTCGTCGCGGGCGCCGGGACGATCGGCGGCGAGGCGGTCGCCGAGCAGGCGAGCCTCGAGATCGAATCCGGCGCGGCCGCCCGATTCTGCGCGGAGACGGCGACGACCCTGCTGCTGATGCAATTGCCGCGGATCGCAGCGCGCAAAAAGAGTGCGACGATCGCCGCCTGAATCCGGCGCGCCGGGGCCAACGCCGCGGCCGTTCGGGGCGCCCGACGGGATTGAGGCGCGTGGGAGGAACGGGGCGATGGGCCGAGGCATGGCGTTGCGTGGGGTTCGGTTCTTGGCGATCGCGGCAATCGCGATGGCGTTACCCGCGGCGGCGGAAGCCGCCGACGCGCCGGTGCAGATGAAGCTGTCGCACTGGCTGCCGCCGTCGCATCCGCTGCACGCGGCGATCGAGGCCTGGGCGGCGGACATCGCGGCGCAGTCCGGCGGAACCGTCACCGCGACGATCTTCCCCGCCGAGCAGCTCGGCAAGGCGCTCGACCATTACGACATGGCGCGCGACGGCATCGCCGACGCGACCTTCGTCAGTCCGGGCTATCAGCCGGGGCGGTTTCCGGTCATCGGCCTGTCGGACCTGCCGTTCAACTACAGCGACGGGAAGGCCGGCACGGCGGCGGTCGACGGCTGGTATCGGCAATATGCCGCGCGCGAGATGAAGGACGTGCATTTTTGCTTCGCCTTCGTCCAGGACCCCGGCACGCTGTTTTCCAAGACCCGCGTCGCCCTGCCGGGCGACCTCAAGGGCCTCAAGATCCGCCCCGCCAACGCCACGACCGGGGGATTGGTCACGCTGCTGGGCGGCAACAACGTGCAGGCCTCGGCGCCGCAGGCGCGCGACCTCCTGGAGCGGGGCGTCGCCGACGGGATTTTCTTTCCCTGGGGCTCCACCGTGCTGTTCGGCATCGACAAGGCGATCAAATACGCCATCGACGCGCCCATCTACGCGTCCACTTTCGTGTGGGTGCTCAACAAGGACAAATATGAAGCCATGTCGCCGGGCCAGCGGGAGGTCGTCGACGCCCATTGCACGAGCCAATGGGCGGTGCGCTTCGCCGCTCCCTGGGCCGACTTCGAATCCGCCGGTCGCGGCGCGATCCGCGCCGAGCCCGGGCGCGAGGTCGTCGCGCTGACGCCGTCGCAGCTCGCCCAATGGCGCGAGGCGGCCGCGCCGCTGCGCGAGAGCTGGGCGGCGGGGGTGAAGCGGGCCGGCGGCAATCCCGATGCGATCGGCCTCGCCTTCGCCGAATCGGTCGCCAAGAACCACGCGGCCGAACATTGACCGGGCTCGACCTGCGCCGGGCCAATCGCTTCGCCGCCGCCGCCGAGCGGGTCGCCGGCCTGTTCCTCGGGCTGGTGACCGCGCTGACCTTCGCGACGGTGGCGCTGCGGTGGGCGTTCAGCGTCGGCATCCCGGACAGCTATGACATCAGCCGCAATCTGCTCGGAATCGTGACCTTCTGGGGCATAGCCATGACCGGGTTTCGCGGCGAGCACATCACCGTCGACCTCGTGTGGGGCGCCCTGCCGCCCGGCGGCAGGCGCGCGCTCGACGTGCTGTCGAGCCTGTTCACCCTCCTGTGCATGGCGGCGTTCGCCGGGGCTATGGCGGTCAAGGTGATCGGGACCAGGGCGAGCGGCGAGACCACCTATGATCTCAGCCTGCCGATCTGGCCGTTCTATGCGTTGGCCTGGGCGGGACTCGCGGTCTCGGTCCTGCTGGTGATCCTGCGCCTCGTCGACCAGCTGACCCGACCGGTCGCGAGGGACGCCGCCACTGCAATCCCCTCGCATTGAGGGGGCGCGGTTGGATCCGGGGCTGATCGCGGCGCTGGGCTTCGCCGTCCTGTTCGGCCTCATGCTGCTGCGAATTCCGATCGGGCTGGCGATGGCGGCGGTCGGCGTAACGGGATTCGGGGTCCTCGGCGGCTGGGGCCCGGCGTTTCGCCTGCTCGCGCTGTCGCCGATCCGCACCGCGACCGACGCCGGTTTCGCAGTCATTCCCCTGTTCCTGCTGATGGGGGCGATCGCGAACGTGTCGGGCATGAGCACCGAATTGTTTCGCGCCGCCAATTCCGTGCTCGGGCGCTTTCGCGGCGGGCTCGGCATGGCGACGATCGCGGCCTGCGCGGGATTCGCCGCCGTTTCCGGATCGTCGGTCGCCACCGCCGCGACCTTCTCGGCGGTCGCTTATCCGGAAATGCGTCGTCACCATTATCCCCAGAGCTTTTCGGCCGGCGTGATCGCCGCCGGCGGCACGCTGGGCTCGATCCTGCCGCCCTCGCTGGCGCTCGCCGTCTACAGCCTCATCACCCAGCAGGATGTCGGCAAGCTCTATGTCGCCGGCCTGCTGCCCGGCGTGCTGGCGATCCTCATGTATATCGCGACGATCTCGGTCATCGCCCTCGTCAGGCCGCATTTCCTGCCGCCCGGCGTGCTTCACGGCTGGGGCGAACTCGCACTGGCGATCCGCGGCGTCTGGGCGATCACGCTGCTGTTCCTGTTCATGGTCGGCGGCCTCTACGGCGGCATGTTCACGCCGACCGAGGCGGCCGCGATGGGGGCGGGCGGCGCCTTCCTCATCGCCGTCGCCCGCCGCCGGCTGACCCCGGCGCAGCTGATGGAATGCCTCACGCGCGCGCTGCGCACCTCGGCGGCGATCTTCAGCATCCTCATCGGCGCGCTGCTGTTCGGCTATTTCCTGACCGTGACGCAGACGCCGCAGCACGTGACCGCCTTCCTCACCGGGCTCGGCCTCGGCCGCTACGGCGTGCTGCTGCTGATCCTGCTGATGTATCTGGCGCTGGGTTGCGTGATGGACGCGATGGCGATGGTCATACTCACCGTCCCCATCGTCTTCCCGGTCATCCTCGCGCTCGGCTTCGATCCCGTCTGGTTCGGCGTCATCGTGGTCATGACCGTGGAACTCGGCCTCATCCATCCCCCGGTCGGGATGAACGTGTTCGTGATCAAGAGCGTCGTGCGCGACATCGGCATGGGCGTCATCTTCGCCGGCGTCGCGCCGTTCGTCGTCACCGACCTGATCCGGCTGGCGATCCTCATCGCGTTTCCGGCCATCGCGACTTTTCTGCCGGCCCACATGTGAGCGGCCGTTGGCGCCGCCGGCGGACGCGTGGCGGGCAGTCGCGGCCACCCGACGGCGAGATCAGCCGTTCCCCCCGCCGCGCGAAACGGTCGCGGCAGCCGGCTTCCGCGCCATCGCCCCGCCCCCCGCGCGCGGCGCGTCCCGCGCCTCCGCCAGCGCCTTCTCGGTCTGCGCCCAACCCTCGGCCGCGCGCTCGGCGATCGCGGCGGGCGAGAAATCATTGCCGTCGAAGCCGCCGGCCTGTTCCGGCCGCGTGATCGCGACGATGCGCGGGACGGCGACATAGCGTTGCCGCAGCACCGCCCGGTAGCCTTCGCTCGCCTTGACCGGGTGATCCGCCGGCAGGGTTTCGAGCGCCTCCATGAGGCGGGCGACCTCGTCGAAACGCGCGAGAAGCTTCACGTCCTCGGCCGTCTTGTTGGCGAACTGCAAGTTCAGCATGCGCTCGGCGACCTCGGCCATGTTGCGCGGAAGCGGCGCCCTGTTGGGAAACAGGTTGACCACATAGATCGCCAGATCCGCGCCGGGACCGCCAGGCAGCGCGTCGAGGACGGCGCCGAGCGGCGTGTTGTCGAACAGGCCGCCGTCCCAGTAGCGCCTGTCGCCGATCTCGGTCATCGCGAACGAGGGCGGCAGGCTGCCGCTGGCGACGATGTGGTCGAGCGACAGCGGCTGGGCGTCGCTGCGGAAATAGGCGATCTCGCCCGCCGCGACGTCGGTCGCCGTCACCAGCAGCCGCGGCTCGGCGCCGGGATCGGCGAGGGCCTCGAGGTCGACGAGCGAAGCCAGGGTGCGGCGGAGCGGGCCGACGTCGTAGAGACTGGTCCAGTTCGAGAGATCGATGACGTCGAGCCTCGGCGCGAAGAAGCCGGGGTTGCCGAGCACGGAGGCATAGGGCCGCAGCGGAGGCGGCAGGAACCATCCGGACACGGTGACCTGATCCCAGAACTTCTCCAGCGCCCGCAGCGGCGTCAATCCCGCCGCCGGACGCGCCAGGAGCACCGCGGTGATCGCGCCGATCGACACCCCGGCGATCAGGTCGGGCGCAAAGCCATCGTCCGCATAGAGGCGCCGCGCGGCGCCGAGCTCATAGGCGCCGAGCGCGCCGCCTCCCTGCAGAACCAACGCCGAGCGTGCCGGCTGCGCCATCTCGACCTCTCCAGTCAATCCGGATCGGCGAAGATAACGCGGCCGCGCGAATCCGCCAATCGGCGACCAGCGCGGGCCGGATGTCCGCGAGCCCTCGACCGGACCCGGCGCAGGCGCATCCGAGACGCCGGGCGGAGGCGCCTTTGCGGGTCCGCCGGAGCGCCAGCCAAGCCATCCCGCGCGCGTTGCGCCCGAACCGATGATCGATCATTCCGCCTCGATGAACGAGCGGCCCGCCTGTCGTGGCTCCGACCGCCGCTGCTTCCACTCGCCGCATTTCATGCTGTAGAAGGGATTCGGGCGCGGGAAGCGAGGGTTCATGAGCGGCGTCAACGAGATCCGATCGCATTTCCTGCAATATTTCGCGAAGAACGGCCACGAGATCGTGCCCTCGAGTTCGCTCGTCCCGCGCAACGATCCGACGCTGATGTTCACCAACGCCGGAATGGTGCAGTTCAAGAACGTCTTCACCGGCGTCGAGAAACGCCCCTACCAGCGCGCGACGACCTCGCAGAAATGCGTGCGGGCGGGCGGCAAGCACAATGACCTCGACAATGTCGGCTATACCGCGCGCCACCACACCTTCTTCGAAATGCTCGGCAATTTCTCGTTCGGCGACTATTTCAAGCCGCTCGCGATCGAGCTCGCCTGGACCCTCATCACGAAGGAATTCGGTCTCCCGAAAGACCGTCTCACCGTGACGGTCTATTACGACGACGACGAGGCCTACGATCTCTGGAAGAAGATCGCCGGGCTGCCGGACTCGCGCATCATCCGCATCCCGACCTCGGATAATTTCTGGGCGATGGGCGACACCGGTCCGTGCGGGCCGTGCTCCGAGATTTTCTACGATCACGGCGACCACATTCCGGGCGGCCCGCCCGGCTCGGCCGAGGCCGACGGCGACCGCTTCATCGAGATCTGGAACCTCGTGTTCATGCAATACGAGACGCTGCCGGGCGGCGAGCGGATCGGCCTGCCGCGGCCCTCGATCGACACCGGCATGGGGCTCGAGCGCATTTCCGCGGTGCTGCAGGGCACGCATGACAACTACGAAATCGACCTCATGCGCGCGCTGATCCGCGCCAGCGCCGACGCCTCGGGGGTCGACGCCGACGGGCCCCACAAGGTCTCGCATCGGGTGATCGCCGACCATCTGCGCGCCTCCTCCTTCCTCGTCGCCGATGGCGTGCTGCCGTCCAACGAGGGGCGCGGCTATGTCCTGCGCCGGATCATGCGGCGCGCGATGCGCCACGCCCAATTGATCGGCGCGCGCGATCCGCTGATGTGGCGGCTCGTGCCCGCGCTGGTGCGCGAGATGGGCCAGGCCTATCCCGAGCTCGTGCGGGCCGAGGCGCTGATCGCCGAGACGCTGAGGCTCGAGGAGACCCGGTTTCGCGCGACGCTCGCGCGCGGCCTTTCGATCCTCGAGGACGAGACGCGCGATCTGGGGCAGGGCGGCAGCCTGCCGGGCGAGGTCGCGTTCAAGCTCTACGACACGTTCGGCTTCCCGCTCGACCTGACCCAGGATGCCCTTCGCGCGCGCGGACTGGCGGTCGACACCGAAGGGTTCAACGCGGCGATGGAGCGCCAGCGCGCCGAGGCGCGCAAGGCCTGGTCCGGTTCGGGCGAGGCGGCGACCGAGACGATCTGGTTCGGGCTCAGGGAGCGGCTGGGCGCGACCGAATTCCTCGGCTACGAAACCGAGGCGGCCGAGGGGATCGCGCTGGCGATCCTCAAGGACGGCGCCGAGGTCGAAGCGCTCCAGGCGGGCGAGAAGGGCGCGCTGATTCTCAACCAGACGCCGTTCTACGGCGAATCGGGCGGCCAGGTCGGCGACGCCGGCGCGATGCTGGGCGCCGGCGTGCGGCTGCGGGTGACCGACACCCGCAAGAAGCTCGGCGATCTCTTCGTCCATGACGTCGTCGTCGAGGAGGGGACGCTGAGGATCGGCTCGGCGCTGGAGCTGAAGGTCGACCACCAGCGTCGGCTCGCGATCCGCGCCAATCATTCGGCGACCCATTTGCTGCACGAGGCGCTGCGGATGGTGCTCGGCGACCATGTCGCGCAGAAGGGGTCGCTGGTCGCGCCCGACCGCCTGCGCTTCGATATCGCCCATCCCAAGCCGGTCACGCCGGCCGAACTCGCCGAAGTCGAGGACATCGCCAACCGCGTCATCCTGCAGAACGAGCCGGTGATCACCCGGCTGATGGGCGTCGACGAGGCGCGCGCTTCGGGCGCGAGAGCGCTGTTCGGCGAGAAATACGGCGACGAGGTGCGCGTCGTCTCGATGGGAACGATCGAGGGCGGCGACAACGCCTCCCGGCCCTATTCCGTCGAACTGTGCGGCGGCACGCATGTTTCGCGCACCGGCGACATCGGCCTCGTCTCGATCACCGGCGAGAGCGCGGTCGCCGCCGGGGTCCGCCGCATCGAGGCGCGCACGCGCGAGGGCGCGCGAAAACGGCTCAACGAGGAGGCGCGCGCGCTCGCCGACGTCGCGCTCGCGCTGCGCGCCCCGGTCGACGAGGCGGGCGAGCGGCTCGTCGCGCTGATCGAAGAGCGCCGCAAGCTCGAGCGGGAACTGAGCGACGCGCGGCGCAAGCTCGCGCTCGGCGGCGGGGCGGCCAAGGGTGCGGAAGCCGTGCGCGACGTCGCCGGCGTCAAGCTCTATGCCCGCGTCGTCAGCGGCGTCGAGATGAAGAGCATGAAGTCGATGGCCGACGAGGCGATGCAGGGGCTCGGCACCGGCGTGGTGGCGATCGTCGCGCTCGCCGAGGACGGGAAGGCGAGCGTCGTCGTCGCCGTGTCGGTCGATCTCCTCGCGCGCCTCAGCGCGGTCGATCTCGTGCGCGTCGCCTCCGCCACGCTCGGCGGCAAGGGCGGCGGCGGCAGGCCCGACATGGCCCAGGCCGGCGGCCCCGACGGCGCGAAGGCGCAGGATGCGCTGGGGGCGATCGAGGCGGCGTTGCGCGACAAGGCGGCGTGACCCCGGGCGGCGGCGCCCGGTTCGCGCGAGCCTTGGCCGGGCGCCCCGCGCCGCCTGTTCGCGCTTGCGCAAGACGCCGCCAGACGCCAGGATCGCGCCCGCCGCCGCCGCGGAGCCGCCGCGGATCGGCGAATGGCCGGTTCGCAGGCGGCGGATTCGGCTTTGGCCCCCGAAACGCTGGACGCGACTGATGGCCGCCATCGGCTCGACCCGCGCGAGTGCGCAGGCAACGACGATTTCCCGGACGGGCGTGATCGGCGCCGTCGCCGGCAATGTCCTCGAATTCTACGATTTCGTCGCCTACACCTTCTTCGCAGTGGCGATCGGCGCGCATTTCTTCCCTTCCAGGAATCCGTTCGTCAGCCTGATGCTGTCGGTCGCGACCTTCGGCGTGGGTTTCGTCACCCGGCCGGTCGGCGGCCTCGTGATCGGCGCCTACGCTGATCGCGCGGGGCGCAAGCCGGCGATGATGCTGACGGTGGCGCTGATGGCGGTCGGCATGCTGATCGTCGCATTGACGCCGTCCTATGCGACGATCGGGCCGATCGCGCCGATCCTCATCGTGCTGGCTCGGCTGATCCAGGGCTTCGCGCTCGGCGGCGAGGTCGGCCCGGCGACCGCGTTCCTGCTCGAGGCCTCGCCGTCCGCCGAGCGCGGACTCTATGCGAGCTGGCAGATCGCCAGCCAAGGGCTCGCGACGGGGCTCGCCGGCGGGGTCGGGCTCGCGCTTTCGGCGAGCCTCCCGCCCGAGGCGATGAGCGACTGGGGCTGGCGGGTCCCGTTCCTGGTCGGCATCCTCATCATTCCCGTCGCCATCTTCATGCGACTCCAGCTCCCCGAGACCCTCGATCTCGAGGCCTCGACGACCCACCAGAGCATCGGCTCGGTGTTCGCCTCTCTGTTGACCGAGCATTTGCGGCCTGTTCTGCTTGCGCTCGCGCTGATCAGTGCCGGGACGATCTCGACCTATATCATGGCCTACATGACGACCTACGCGACCATCACGCTGCATCTCGGGCCGACGGTCTCGATCGCCGCGACCCTGGTCCTGGGGATATTCACCTTCGCTTTCGCGCTGGTCGGCGGCTGGCTGTCCGACCGCATCGGGCGCAAGCCGCTGCTGATCGTCCCGCTCACCCTGTTCGCGCTCGCCGCCTATCCGGTCTTCTACCTCGCCAATGCGTTCAGGAGCGGCGTCGTCCTGCTGGCCGCGACCGCGGTCCTCGCCCTATTCGCCGCGCTCGGCAGCGGCGTGTCGCTCGCGATCATCCCGGAGAGCCTGCCCGGCCCGGTGCGCAGCGCCGGGCTCGCCGTGGCCTATGCGGTCGCGGTCACGCTGTTCGGCGGCACGGCGCAGATCGTGGCGACCTGGCTGATCCATGTGACCGGCGACCCGGTTTCGCCCGCGTGGTATCTCGTCGTCGCCAGCCTGGTCGGGTTGGCGGCCGTGCTGATGATGGCCGAAACCAAGGGCGTCGCGCTGAAGGATTGAGCGCGAGCGGGCAAGCGGAGGCGAGGGCGATGCGCGCGGAGATCATCGACGAACTCAGGGTCCATGAACCCGAACTGATCGCGATCCGCCATGACATCCACCGCCACCCCGAGGTCGGCTTCGAGGAAGAGCGCACCGCCTCGCTCGTCGCCGACCGCCTGCGCGGCTGGGGGATCGAAGTCGCCGAGGGAATCGCCGGGACCGGCGTCGTGGGCACGCTGAAGGGCCGGCGCCCCGGTCAGCGGGCGATCGGCCTGCGCGCCGATCTCGACGCGCTCAATATCCGCGAGGTCGAGGGGCGCGAGCACCGCTCGACGATCCCCGGCAAGATGCACGCTTGCGGGCACGACGGCCATACCGCGATGCTGCTCGGCGCGGCGCGCCATCTCGCCGAAAACCCCGACTTCGCCGGCCAGGTGCATTTCATCTTCCAGCCGGCGGAGGAGGGGCTCGGCGGCGGCCGGGTCATGGTCGAGGAGGGGCTGTTCGAGCGTTTTCCCGTCGATGCGGTGTACGGGATGCACAATGCGCCCGGGCTGGCGGTCGGCCAGTTCGCGACCCGCGTCGGCCCGTTCCTTGCCGCCAGCGACAGCTGGACCGTGACTTTCCGCGGCACCGGAGGCCATGGCGGCGCCGGCGCCTATCTGGCGACCGACGCGACGATCCCGCAGGCCCATTTCGTGCTGGCGCTGCAGACGATCATCGGCCGCAACGTGCGCGCCATCGACACCGCCGTCATCAGCGTCGGCCATATCGCCGCCGGCGATTTCGGCGCGCCCAACATCATCCCGTCCGAGGTGATCGTGCGCGGCACGGCGCGCAGCTACGAGCCGGAGGTGAGCCGGCTGCTGGAAAAACGCATGGCCGAACTCGCCCATGCGCTCGGCGCCGCTTATGGCTGCACGGCCGAGGTCGAGTACGATCGCCGCTACCCGCCGCTGATCACCCATGCCGAACAGACCGCCGTCTCGATCGCCGCCGCCGCAGCGCTGGTCGGCGTCGAGAAGGTCGCGGGCGACGCGCCGAGGATGACGAGTTCGGAGGATTTCTCGTTCATGCTCGAGAGCCGCCCCGGCGGTTTCATGCTGATCGGCAACGGCGTCGCGCCCGATGGCTCGTTCAACAACCTCCACACGCCTGGGTACGACTTCAACGACGAGATCTTGACGCTCGGGGCTGGCTACTGGGTCAGCCTGGTGCGCGAGGAGCTCGGGTGAGACGACGCGGGCCGCGCATTTCGCCGGCCGCCCCCGAGGCGCCGGGGTCCGCCTCGGGTCGAGCGGACCGGACAGAGAGCATCGGCGCCATGCGCGCATTTCCTGTCCGCAGGATCCCGGTTCGGGAATCGCCAGTCCCCGTCGCCGCGCCGTTTCTCCGGCTCGACGGCGCCGAACCGGCGGGTCAGCCAATCGCCGTCTTCAGATTCGCATCCACCTTGTCGAGGAAGCCCGTCGTCGACAGCCATTTCTGCTCCGGCCCGACCAGCAGCGCGAGATCCTTGGTCATGAACCCCGCCTCGACCGTGTCGACGCAGACCTTCTCCAGCGTCGCGGCGAATTTGCCGAGCGCCAGGTTGTCGTCGAGCTTGGCGCGATGGCTGAGGCCGCGGGTCCAGGCGAAGATCGAGGCGATCGAATTGGTGGAGGTCTCGCGGCCCTTCTGATGCTCGCGGTAGTGGCGCGTCACGGTGCCGTGCGCGGCCTCCGCCTCGACGGTGCGCCCGTCGGGCGAGAGCAGCACGCTCGTCATCAGGCCGAGCGAGCCGTAGCCCTGGGCGACCGTGTCGGACTGGACGTCGCCGTCGTAGTTCTTGCACGCCCAGACGTAGCCGCCCGACCATTTCAGCGCCGAGGCGACCATGTCGTCGATCAGCCGGTGTTCATAGGTGATCCCGGCGGCTGCGAACTTCGGCTTGAACTCGGTCTGGTAAATTTCCTCGAACAGGTCCTTGAAGCGGCCGTCATAGGCCTTCAGGATCGTGTTCTTGGTCGACAGGTAGACGGGATACTTGCGAAGGAGGCCGTAGTTCATCGAGGCGCGGGCGAAGTCGCGGATCGAGTCGTCGAGGTTGTACATCGCCATCGCGACGCCCGAGCCGGGGAACTTGAACACTTCCCTCTCGATGACGTCGCCGTCCTCGCCCTCGAAGCGGATGGTCAGCCGGCCCTTGCCGGGCACTCTGAAATCGGTCGCGCGGTACTGGTCGCCATAGGCATGGCGCCCGACCACGATCGGCTGCGTCCAGCCAGGCACCAGCCGCGGCACGTTCCGGCAGATGATCGGCTCGCGGAAGATCACGCCGCCCAGAATATTGCGGATCGTCCCGTTCGGGCTTCGCCACATTTCCTTGAGCTTGAACTCCTCGACGCGCGCTTCGTCGGGCGTGATCGTCGCGCATTTGACGCCGACGCCACAGGCCTTGATCGCCTCCGCCGCGTCGATGGTGACCTTGTCGCCGGTCGCGTCGCGATGCTCGATCCCGAGGTCGAAATATTGGAGTTCGACGTCGAGATAGGGATGAATCAGCTTGTCGCGGATGAGGCGCCAGATGATCCGGGTCATCTCGTCGCCGTCGATTTCGACGACCGGTTTGTCGACCTTGATCTTGGCCATGGATCGCTTGCCTTTCCCTTGGCGAATTATCCGGCGCGCGGACGCCGCTCGCGTCATAGCACCGGGCCGGGACCAGGCAAAGCGCGCCGCGCGCCGGAGCTCCGCTCGAAGCGCGGCGCCATCTGCACGAAGTTTGAGCAATCGCGTCGCCGCTGGAATGGCGAAGCCGCTCTTCCGTCCGGACGCCCACGCCCGGGGCAGGCGCGCCCGGGCGACGCGAGGCGACGGGCGATACCGCCGGCTCGGCGCCGGGGCCGACGCGATCCGTCGGCGCGTCGAGGCGCATCGACGAATGCGGCTCGCGGAGTCCGGTTGACTGAGCCCATCCATGGGGATAGGTCGACTTCCGACCGAGCGGCCCCTCGGAGCGCGGGGATCATGGGCGCAAAAATCCACAGCCTTTCCGCGCGGTCGGGAATGCGGCGGCCAACGCCAAACGCGAACTGATCCACGATCACATCGAGCATCGCCTCGAGGGGGCGACGCGGCGGGCGGACCCGCGCTTGGCGAGTTTGAGCAGCCAAATATCTCTGAATCGCAGAGGGCGCGGATCCCGGCCGTCCTCCGCATCGACGCGAGCGCCGAACCAGCGTGGAGACCAGCAGAGCCATGCCGAGCGACGACAGCCCTATCGCGGTTCCTCGCCACAGCCACGTCTTCCTCGGCCCGGATCACGCGCGGAGCGAGCGCCGTACCTGGGCGGTGATCGTCCTGTGCGGCGTGATGATGATTGGCGAAACCGTCGGCGGCCTGCTGTTCGGCTCGATCGCGCTGGTGGCGGACGGACTGCACATGAGCACGCACGCGGGCGCCCTGCTGCTCGCCGCGCTCGCCTATGCCTACGCGCGCACCCATGCAACCGACCCGCGCTTCACCTTCGGGGCCGGCAAGATCGGCGACCTCGCGGGCTTCGCGAGCGCGATCGTCCTCGGCATGATCGCTGCGCTGATCGGCTATGAATCGATCGCGCGGCTGTTCGCGCCGGTCCCCATCGATTTCGCCGAGGCGATCCCGATCGCCGGCCTCGGTCTGGCGGTGAATGTCGTCAGCGCCTGGCTGCTGGGCGCGGGCGATCATGCGCACGGGCATTCGCACGGCCATGCCCATCCTCACGCCGATGACGAGAGGCGCCGGGTCGAGACGCGCGCGGGCGCCGTGATCCTCGAAATCTTCGAAGCCGGGGTCCCGCCGCGGTTTCGTGTGCGCGGCCAGGGGCGGCCGACGCCGCCCGCCGCCGAGACGAGCGTCGAGATCGTCCGGCCGGACGGCGCCCGTCAGATGTTCGCGATGGCCGAGCGCGGCGGCTGCCTCGAATCGATCGACGCGATTCCCGAGCCCCACGTCTTTGCGGCGCACGTGCGAATCGGTGAGGAAACCCAGGCGGTCGCATTCGAGGAGAACGGCCACGCCCATGGCGTGGCGCGCGACAACAACATGCGCGCCGCGCTGGTCCATGTCACGGCCGACGCGGCCGTTTCGGTCCTGGCGGTCGTCGGGTTGTCGTTGGCCCGCCTGTTCGGCTGGCTGTGGATGGACCCGTTGGCGGGCATCGTCGGCGCGCTCGTCATCGCGAGCTGGTCCTTCGTCCTGATCCGTGACGCCGCCGCCGTCCTGCTCGACATGAATCCCGACCCCCGCCTGGCGGCGAAGTTGCGTGCGGCGATCGAGACCGACGGCGACCGCCTCGCCGATCTCCATCTATGGCGGCTGGGCCCCGGCCATCTCGGCGCCATCGTCTCGGTCGTGACAGGGCAGGGACGCGGCGCCGCTTATTATCGGGCGCGCCTGGCGCGGTTTGGCGGCCTCTCGCATCTGACGATCGAGGTCGAGGCGGCATAGGCGCCGATCGCGCGCGCCCTCCGATTCGAGCCCGAGTCGCGCCGGAACGGCGCGTTCGGCGGCTCAGTAGCCGACAGTGAAGCGCCGGCGCGAATGGGCGGGCTCCTCCAGCTCGTCGACGAGGGCGACGGCGAAATCCTCGGCCGAAATGCTGCTGCCGCCCGCGTGCCGGAGCAGGGCGTCGCCGCCGAGCCGGAACTTGCCGGTGCGCGCGCCCGGCGCGATCACCGCCGAGGGCGACAGATAGGTCCAGTCGAGCGCCGTCTCTTCGCGCAACCGATCGAGGAAGGCGCCGCCGGCGCGGGCCTCGGCGAGATAGATCGCAGGGAATTCCGGGGTGTCGAACAGCCTGACGCCGGAAGCGACCTCGAGGCTGCCGGCGCCGCCGACCACCAGATAGCGCCCGACGTTCGCCGCCTTCGCGGCGCCGATGAGCTTGTCCGGATCGCTCGCGGTGAAACGGACGGCGCTGATGACGGCGTCGTGGCCCGCCAGCAGCGCGGCGAGGCCCCGCTCGTCGTGGACATCGCCTTTCTTAGCCGCCACTCTGGTCGAGATCGGAACCTTTTCGGGATTGCGGACGATTCCGGTGACGACGTGGCCGCGGCGATCGAGTTCCGCGAGAATGCGCGAGCCGACCATGCCGGTGGCCCCGATGAGCGCGACTTTCATCATCCTTCTCCAGACGGCGACGCATGTCGACTTCCGCGAATCTCAGGTCACGATGCGTCGCCGCTGTGCGTGATGAGGCCGGCGCCGACGTCGACGATGCGCTCGGCGAGTCCACGCGAGACGAACATTCTCGCGCAGATCATGCCGTCGTCAATGAAATAGACGCTGTCGGCGGGCTCGTTTCCGCCGCGTGAAAGGAATGCGGCGTGGCCGAGTGGGAGCCGCCCGTGCGAGGCTTGCATGCTGGCCCAGAGGCCGCGCGCAAATTCGAGTTGATCGGCCGTGAGCGCGGTCCAGGACCCTCCGGCGCCGACGATGCGGTCGTGCGGGCCGGCGACCGACGCGCAATAGAGGCCTTCGACATGCGCCGGCGAGGCTTGCGGCGCGTCGAGCGCGAGGGCGCTTGCGGCGAGGACCGACAGCGCGACGAAGCGCGATGCAAAATGGAATCGGTCCGCCATGCAGAATGTCCTTTCCACCTCCCGCGTAGCAACATTCGTGCAATGCGTCGATGGGGCTTGACGTCGCGCGGCCGCGTCCGCCGCCCCGGAGGCAGGCCGGCGCCGCGCTCGCCCCTCGTTCAAGAGCGGCTCAGCGCCGGGCCGAGCAGGATGAGCGCGACGGAGACGATCGCCAGGGCGACGCCGGCCCCCTCGACGGGTCCAAGCCGCTCGCCGAACGCGAGGACCGCGATCGCGTTGATCGCGACGAGCTGGATCACCGCGGTCAGGCTGAACGCGGCCGACATGCCGAACGCGCGAACGAGGCGCAGCATGATGAGGTTGCCGACCGAGTACAGGCCGAGGGTCAGCGCGATCTTGCCGAGACTCGGCGCCAGCGCCCAGGATTTCGCGGCCCCCGCCGCGACTACGTAGACCGCGGTCGCGGCCGCGAGCTGCAGCAGGGCTGCGGGATTCATCGGCCGATCTCGCGACGGCGGCTCAAAGCTGCTCCCATCTTCATCGTTCCCCCGCCCCCGCAGGGGCCTGACAGAAATCGTCGCCGAGCGCGCGATGACCGTCGCTTCCGCAGGGATCGCAGGTGTCGGACGGAGCAGTCCATTCGTAGCGCCCGGAGCTTGTGCGGGGCCAGCCGGTTTCGAGGGCGCGCGCCGACCCGGCGCGCGTCAGTCCCTCGCGACGATCGCGCGCAGGAACGCGATATGGCCCATGTCGCCTGGGGCTCCCGATCCGCCGTGGCCGCGCGCATCGATGGCGACCGACGCGACGTCTCCCTCGACGAGCCCGTTCGCGGTCGCGTTCATTGCGGTCGACGGGCGGGAGCGCCACAGGCGGATCGTCAAAAAATGGCGTCACAGAATGCGCCTGCCCCTGGTCGGCGATTGTGTGACGAGGCGATTCTGCTACGATCTACGAGCGGCGTTCGGGTGATAGGCAATGAATCAGTTCGCGAAAATCGTGCGAAACGGCGGAACGGACGCCCGGGCCAGGCTGGCGCTCCTCGGCCGCGCCCACGCCGCCGATTCGAGCGGGCATCCGCTCAAAATCCCGCGCATGGGCTTGACCCTCGCCGCCTACCTGCTGCTCGAGGGATCGACGATGCGGGCGAGCCGGGAATCGGCGGCGCGTTTCCTCTGGGAGGGGCTCGAGAAGGAGCGCCAGTCGGGCAATCTGCGGCAGCTCCTGCTGCGGGTTCGCGGGCTTCAGGCTTCGCTGGGCGTCCGCCTGTTCGACATCGACGACGACGAAATCGCGCTCAAATCCAACGGCGCCGATATTGACGTCGCGGCGTTCCGGGCCGCCATTCCCGCCGACAGCGAATCGAGGATCGCGACGATCTGCGAGCGTTACGCCGGCGACCTGCTCGGCGGAATGCACGAGAATGGCGAGAAGCTCTCGGCTTGGCTGTCGGCCAAACGCGCGCTGCTGCGCGCCGAATTCGTCGGCGCCGTACTGCCCTTCATCGAGAGCCGCGAGGACGACGGCGGCCAGGAGGACCCGAGCGGCGGCCTGAGATTTCACGCCGCGACCCGGCTGATCGCAGTCGAGCCGTTCCAGGAGGCCGGCTATCGGGCGTTGATGCGCACCTATGCGGCGCGCGGCGACAACGCCTCCGTGCGCCGGCTCTACGAACGCCTCGAGCGATTGCTCGGCAAGGAACTGGGATGCAGGCCGTCGGCCGCCACGCGCGACCTGTACCAGACCTTGTCCAATATCGCGCAATTGCCGCCCGTGATCGCCGCGCCCCAATTCGAATCCGAGCCCGGCGCGCGCGCGCCCTCCGTCAAGGCCCTGCCGGCGGCCGGCGGACTGCCGCGGATCGCCATCTTCGCGCCGGCGCCGACCGAATCTCCCGGCCTCCCCCAGGATCTGGTCAATGATTTCCTCAATGAACTGGCCTCGCGGCTCTCGCAGACGCGATCCTTCGTCGTCATGCTGCCCGGGCCGGCGCCGGCCGCGGTAGGACCGCCCGCCATCGCCGACGTCGACTATGCCGTGGAGGTGCGCGCCCGCCGCGGCGGCGCGCCCGGCATGATTGTCCGGCTCGTCGGCATGGCGACGCGCGAAATTCTGTGGGCCGGCGATTTTGAGAGCGCGGATGCGATCGCGGATGCGGTGGCGACCATGGTCCATTCGATCGTCGGGCAGATCGAGAACCGCGAGCTTCAGCTCCTCGAGGCCGGCCCGGACGGCCAGTCCGCCTACCGCCTGTCGATCAAGGGTCAGCGGCTGCTGCGCACCATCGACCTCCCCTCGATCCGGCGCGCGCGGGCGCTGTTCAAGGCGGCGATCGGGGTCACGGCGAACCATATTCCCGCTCTGGCGGGCATGGCGCATTCCTATGTGCTGGAATGGCTGGTCCGGATGAATCCGGAGCCGTCGCTGCTCGACACCGCGGAGCGCATCGCCCGCATGATCCTTTCGATCTCGCCGGACGATTACCGGGGCTTTCACAAGCTGGGCTACGCGCAGCTGTATTCCAGGAAGTTCGACAAGAGCGTCGAAAACCTGCGGCACAGCATGCGGCTCAATCCGATCGACCTCGACGTCCAGGTCGATCTCGCGGACGCTCTGATCTCGAACGGCGACGCGCGGGAAGCGATCAGGCTGTTCGCCGAGTCGAAGCAACTCGGCCGGCGCGGCGCCGACAATGATCACTGGATACTCGCCGGCGGTCTCTATCAGATCGGCGAATACCGGGCGGCGCTCGACGAGATCGCCAACATGCAGAACCCCTTGCCGGCGTTGCGATTGTCCGCCGCCAGCCATGCCATGCTCGGCGAAAGGGTCGCGGCCCAACGGCTGCGAGCGGAGCTCATGGAATATAATCCGGGATTCAAATTGGCGCAGTGGCTGTCGATCATGCCGTGCCGGGATGTCGCACACGTGCAACAGTACTCTGAGGGACTCCGGATGGCGGGGTTCGCATGAGGCCGGCTGGACGTTGGGTCCGGCTGACAACGGAGGCTATGAAATGACGCGACTGACGATCATGCATTCGAAGACCGACAACAAGAGCTGGCTCGTCGATGTCGACGGCGCCATCGTATCCGAGATCGACAACGACGTCGTCGCCGGCGAGATCGCCAGCGATTCCGATCGGACCATTGTCGTCGAGGTCAGGGCGCACGCCGCGTCCCACGCGTACCACCCGGCCTGATCCTTGTGGAGGCGGCCCGCCGTTTCGCCAGGGCGGCGCCCTTCCCGGGCCGGCCCCTCGAGACGCGCGGTTTCGCCTCCCCCTATCTCGACCGGTCGCGTCCCGCCGAGGACACAGTCGCCGCGATGCGACCGCGCTTTTCCGAGTTCGGCGTCACCCGGCTCGCGCGGGTCACCGGCCTCGATCACATCGGCATCCCCGTCTGGTCGGCCGTGCGGCCCAATGCGCGCACGCTCGCCGTCGCCCAGGGCAAGGGCCTGACCGACGCCGCCGCCCAGGCCTCGGCCGCGATGGAGGCGGTCGAGGTCGCCGTCGCCGAACGGCTGGACCTGCCGCGCCGCACGGCCTCGGCCCAGGGGCTCGCCGCGGAAGGCCGCCTCGCCGACCCCCTGCCGAGCCTGCTGCGCGCCGGCGCCGTCGCGCCGGAGCCGGGCGAGGTCATCGACTGGTTCGAGGCCTTCGATCTCCTCCGCGACGCGCCGGTCTGGGCGCCGCTGGAAGCCGTCGAGCTCGGCAGCGCGCGCGCGCCCGCGCGCTACTGGCAGTCGACCGACGGCCTCGCCTCCGGCAATATTCTCTGGGAGGCCGTGCTGCACGGGCTCTGCGAGCGGATCGAGCGCGATGCGCTCGCGCTGTGGGTCCTGCGCGGCGACGCCGAGATCGCCGCTCATTGCCGCGATCCCGCCGAACTCGGCGACGCCGCGCTCGATGGCCTGATCGCGCGCATCGTCGGCGCGGGCATGCAGCTGCGCCTGTTCGACGTCACGAGCGACATCGGCGTCCCCGTCTATCTCGCCGTCCTGTCGCCGCCGCCGACCGGCCAGGAGGCGCTCTGGCGCCATTTCGACCTCTCGGCCGGCAGCGGCTGCCATCCCGATCCCGCGCGCGCCGCGATCCGCGCCGTGACCGAGGCGGCGCAGACGCGGTTGACGACGATCTCGGCGATCCGCGACGATTTCGATCCCGCGACCTACCAGACCAGGATCGACGCCAGCCTTCTGCCCTATGTGAGGCTCGCGCCCTCGCGCTCGGCGCCCCGCCCGGCCGCCGCGCCGGTCGAACGCGCCGACTCCGTCGAATGGCTCGTCGCGCGCCTCGCCGCCGCCGGCGCGCGTTCGGTGATCGTCGCGCCGCTCGAAGCCGCCGACCCGGATTATGCGGTCGCCAAGGTCATCGTCCCGGATCTCGAGAACCCGCCGGGCGATCGCCGCTTCCGTTACGGCGGGCGCGCGGTGCGCGCGATGATGGCGCGGCGATGAAAGTCCTGTTCGTCGGCCCGACGCTGTATGGCGAAATCGCCGGCGACCGGCTCGACCGCGCGCCCGAACTGCGCTGCCGC
Organism: Roseiarcus sp.; assembly: GCA_049509635.1. GTDB lineage: Bacteria > Pseudomonadota > Alphaproteobacteria > Rhizobiales > Beijerinckiaceae > Roseiarcus. Next base: position 5,763 of record JBEKZS010000033.1, on the reverse strand, counting down.
GGCCCGGCGCGCCAGGGCGACATCGCCAGGGCGGTGCTCGACGGAGCGACGGCGATCGGCCTGGTCGACGGCCGCTACGAGGATGTCGCCGCGCCGTGGCACAAGGAGATCCTGTTCGCGCTGCGCCACGGCGTCGCCGTCCTGGGAGGCGGGAGCATCGGGGCCTTGCGCGCGGTCGAATGCGCGCCGTTCGGCATGATCGGAATCGGCGCGATTTTCGAGGCCTACGCGAGCGGCGCGCGGGTCGACGATTCCGACGTCGCCCAGCTCCACGCGCCCGCCGAGCTCGACTATGCGCCGCTCACCGAAGCGCTGGTCAATGTCGAGGCGACGTTCCGCCGCCTGGTCGCGGCCGGGCGGCTGGAGGCGCGCGCCGGCGAGGCGCTGTGCGCCGTCGCGCGCGGCGTTTTCTTCAAGTCGCTGACGTTCGAGGCGGTGGCGGAGCGGGCGGGGGGCGGCCAAGCGGAGACGGCGCGCCTGCTGGCGCTGGTCGCCGAGAGCCGGGTCGACGTGAAGCGCGAGGACGCGCAGCTGCTGGTCGCCCGGATGCGGGCGCTGCCGGCCGCCCGGAGCGCGGCGGCCCCGGCCTGGGCGATGGCGGAACCGCCGGTGTGGCGCAGGTTCCTCGGCAATTTGCGCGCGGCCGATGTTGCGCAATGACGCGCCGAAGCGGCGCCGCGCGGAGTCTCCGCGAGGCTTGACCGGGATCGCCGTTCGTGACCCATTCGAGCCCGGAGCGGAGGCAAAATTGATTTGGATCATGAGCTTGGCCGCATCAGCGGGCGACCGGCGGCGCCGGCTGTGAAGGTTCTGTTCGGCGCCCGCCTGTTCGACGGCGAGCGGATGCGCGAGGATTGCGCGCTCGTCGTCGACGGCGGCGCCATCGTCGCGCTGACGCCGGTCGTCGACCGGCCGCGCCAGGTCGAAGCGATCGATCTGGGCGGCGGCGTGCTCGCGCCCGGGCTGATCGACTGGCAGGTCAATGGCGGCGGCGGCGTGCTGTTCAACGCGACGCCGACGGTCGAGGGCGTCGCCGCGATCCTCGCCGCCCATCGCACGGATGGCACGACCTCGCTGCTGCCGACCGTCATCACCGACGCGCCGGCGACGCTCGAAGCCGCGCTCGCCGCCGCCGCGCAGGCGCATGCGCGGGTCCCCGGCGCGCTCGGGGTCCATGTCGAGGGGCCGTTCATCGACGTCAGGCGCAAGGGCGCCCATCCCGCGCATTTCATCCGCGCGATGACCCGCGCCGACGCCGACGCGCTGATCGCGGCCAAGGCGGGCGCGATGGTCGTCACGCTGGCGCCCGCCGCGGTGCCGAACGATCTCGTCGCGCATCTCGCGCGAGCCGGCGTGATCGTCAGCCTCGGTCATGCCGAGGCGAGCGCGGAGGAGGCGCAGGCGGCGTTCCGCGCGGGGGCGCGCGCGGCGACCCATCTCTACAATGCGATGAGCCAGCTCGGCCATCGCGCGCCCGGCCTCGTCGGCGCCGCGCTCGCCGACCGCGAGGTGTTCTGCGGCCTCATCGCCGACGGCCATCACGTCCACGAGACCGCGGCGCGCGCCGCGTTCAACGCGCGCGGGCCCGACGGGATCGCGCTGATCTCGGACGCGATGCCGCCGGCGGCGGGCGGACCCTCGACCTTCATGCTCGACGGCCGGCTCGTCACGCGCGTCGGCTCGAAGCTGACGCTCGACGACGGCACGCTCGCCGGCGCCGCGATCACGCTGATGGATGCGGTGCGCTACGCCGTGCGCACGCTCGGGCTCGGTCTGGCCGACGCCTTGCGGATGGCGACGCTGACGCCGGCGCGGCTGCTGCGGGTCGACGACCGGCTCGGCCGGCTGCGGGCGGGCCATGCGGCGGATCTCGTGCATCTCGGCGACGATCTGTCCGTGGTGGGGACGTGGGTCGCGGGCGTGCGCGGCTAAGCAGCTTGCGATGGACTGTCCAGCGGATCTGCTGCGCCACAGACTTAGCCAGCGTCGGCGCTGGCCGTATGCAACCGTGACCTTTTGGTGCGCAGCGCGGCCCCCGAGGGCCGCGCCACGCACCAAAAGGTCACGGTCGCCGACAGGCCACGCCGATGACGCGCAGTCACCCGAAGGGCCGGAGCGGAGCGACGGAGCGGCCTCTTGGCCGCTTGAAGGCGCGACGGCGGCGTGGCTCCGCGGCGTCGGGCGTTTGCGTACTTCCGGTCGGTCGCTCATCCCGTCGCCCCCTCTCGCGGCCTGACGCGCATCTCCGGCGAGGCGGTCTCGGGAGTGACGACCCAAGTCGGCATCGGCGCCGGCCGCATCGCCCGAAACCCTTTCGGCGTAGAAATATTTGGCAATTCATTTCTCGGCCGATCGAGGAAAATCAGAGGGTTGCAGGCAAATTGAAACCGGCGCGGGGCTCTGCGGCGCCCCGAGCCGCACCGCCCGACAGATCCCTTCGGTGAGGAAATATTTGGCAATTCATTTCTCGGCCGATCGAGGAAAATCAGAGGGTTGGAGGCAAAAGGAAGCCGGCGCGGGGCTCTGCGGCGCCCCGAGCCGCATCGCCCGACAAATCGTTTCGGCGAGGAAATATTTGGCAATTCATTTCTCGGCCGATCGAGGCGAATCAGAGGGTTGCAGGCAAATTGAAACCGGCGCGGAGCTCTGCGGCGGGCCGCCGTCCGGCGCTCCGCGCGCCGCGGCCGTGGCCCACGCCTCGTCCTCGGACCTCCCGCTCGATCGCGTCGGCGGAGGCGGCGGGCGGGGACGCTGGGACGGCGGTGTCGGACATGGCGCGGTCGGGCATGGCGGGGCTCCTGCGGAGGATCGAATGATGGGACCATAGCCGATCATTCGGAATTTGGGAAGAACTATCTCAAAGTTCTCTTTTACAGACGCCCGGGCCCCGCTCGCGACGACGGCGGGCGCGCTGAACGTGGGCTTTCCCCCGTCGGGACGCCCAAACCCCACCGCCCGGCGGCCCCGAGCCGATTTGCGGGCGACCCGCCCGCCGCGCTATTCTGGGGCGCGGCGGTCCCGCCGGCGGGAGCGCGCGATGCCTTGCTCAAACCGTCTGTCCTGGTTGCTCGCGGCGATCGCGCTGGTCGGCCTCGCCGGCGCGGCGCGCGCGCAGGACGATCCCGCGCCCGGCCCGCGCGCGCCCGCCGCGCACGACGACAAGGCGCCGGGCGGCGCGCTGCGGCTGCCGGCGGATTCGACGACCGAGCAGACGCTCGCCCTGCCGGGCCGGACGCTGAGCTTCAAGGCGACCGCGGGAACGATCAAGCTCACCGACGACAAGGGCGGCGAATTCGCCGACGTCGCCTATGTCGCCTACCAGCGCGACGGCGCCCCGGCGGCGACCCGGCCGGTCACCTTCGTGTTCAACGGCGGCCCCGGCGCCGCGTCGGTGTGGCTGCATCTGGGCGCGCTCGGCCCCTGGCGGCTCGCGATGAAGGACGGCGTCGTCACGCCGTCGTCGCCGCCGACGCTGGTCGACAACGAGGACACCTGGCTCGACTTCACCGATCTCGTCTTCGTCGATCCGCCCGGAACCGGCTACAGCCGCGTCACCGGCGGTGAAGACGCGCGCAAGCGCCTGTGGTCGGTCGAGGGCGACATCGACGCGCTCGCGGTCGTCGTGCGCCGCTGGCTCGCTCAGAACGCCCGGCTCGGCTCGCCCAAATTCATCGCCGGCGAGAGCTATGGCGGTCTTCGCGGGCCGCGGCTCGCCAAGGCGCTCGCGACCAGGCAGGGCGTCGGGATCGGCGGCCTCGTGCTGATCTCGCCGGCGCTCGACATGGGCCGGCTGCGCGGCGTCGAGTCGCCGCTCGGCGCCGCGAGCCTGCTGCCGTCCTACGCCGCCGCGGCGCGCGAGAAGAAAGGGCCGGTGACGCGCGAGCAGCTCGCCGAGGTCGAGGCCTATGCGAGCGGGGACTATGTCGTCGACTGGCTGCGCGGGCCGCGCGACGCCGCCGCGGTCGCGCGCATGGTCGGGCGGGTCGCCGCGCTGACCGGACTCGATCCCGCGCTGGTCGCGCGTCTCGGCGGGCGCGTCGACAAGGAGACGTTCCTGCGCGAATCCGACCGCGCCCAGGGCCGGGTCGGCGCCGTCTATGACGCGACCGTCAGCGCCTACGATCCCGATCCGACGGCGAGCGAGAGCCGGTGGCTCGACCCGATCCTCGACGGGTTCCAGGCGCCGCTGGCGAGCGCGATGATGGACCTCTACGCGCATCGGCTGGGCTGGAAAATCGAGAACCACTACGAGCCGCTCAACGGCGCCGTCAACCGCGCCTGGGATTGGGGCCACGATCTCCAGCCGCCGGCGGCGACCGACGAACTCAGGGACATGCTCGCGGTCGATCCGAATTTCCGCGTGCTGGTGGCGCAAGGGCTGACCGACCTGCAGGTTCCCTATCTGGGGACCCGGCTGCTGCTCGACCAGATCCCCGACTATGGCGCGCCGGGCCGGCTGGCGTTCAAGGTCTATCCGGGCGGCCACATGCACTACATGCGCGACGCCTCGCGCAAGCTGCTGCGCGAGGACGCGCGCGCGCTGATCGAGGGCAAGTGACGGGCGCCGGATTGCGCGCGTGCAAGCCCGGGCCGCGCGGGCTAGGAAGGGGTGCGCACGATCGCGTCCGGAATCCCTCATGCTGACCGTCCATCACCTCAACAATTCGCGTTCGCAGCGCGTGCTCTGGCTGCTCGAGGAGCTCGGCGAGCCCTATGAGATCAGGCGCTACCAGCGCGACGCCAGGACGATGCTGGCGCCGCCGGAACTGCGCGCGGTCCATCCGCTCGGCAAGTCGCCTGTCATCACCGAGGGCGAGACGACCATCGCCGAGACCGGCGCCATCGTCGAATACATCGTCGACAAGGCGGGCGGCCGGCTGCGCCCCGCCGCCGGCACGCCCGAGCGGCTGCGCTGGACCTTCTGGCTGCATTACGCCGAGGGCTCGCTGATGACGCCGCTGCTGCTGAAGCTGGTGTTCGATCTCATGCCGCAGCGCTCGCCGGTGCTGCTGCGCGGCCTCGTCGGCGCGATCGCGACGCGCGCCAAGGCGGGCTTCGTGGCGCCGCAGCTCAAGACCCATTTCGATTTCCTGGAGGCCGAACTCGGCCGCGCGCAATGGTTCGCGGGCGCCGAATTTTCCGCCGCCGACGTGATGATGAGCTTCCCGCTCGAGGCGGGCGCCGCGCGCGCCGGCGCCTTGGAGGGCCGGCCGCGGCTGAAGGCCTTCGTCGAGCGCATCCACGCGCGGCCCGCCTTCAGGGCAGCGCTGGAGAAGGGCGGCCCTTACGCCTATGCGTGAGGCCGCGCCGGCGGCCGAAACCCGCCGCAAAAAGAGAGGCGCGCCCGCATGACCGATCTCCCCTGGTACGTCTACCTCCTGCAATTCGTCAGCGGCCTGCTGCTCGCCAATGGCGTGCCGCATTTCGTGGAGGGGATCTGCGGCCGCCGGTTCCCGACGCCGTTCGCCAGGCCGCCCGGCGTCGGCGAATCCTCGCCGGTCGTCAACGTGCTGTGGGGCTTCGCCAATCTCGCGATCGGCTTCGCGCTGCTGCGGGCGTTTTTCCCCAAGGGCGCCGAGGTCGACTTCGAATGGGCGCTGGTCTGGCTCGGCGTGCTGGTCGTCGCGGTGCTCAACGCGCGCCATTTCGGCGCGGTCCGTCCGGGGGCGCGCTGACGGCTCAGATCGTCCGCGCGACCAGCGGGATCTCCCGCGCGGCCGCGATGGCGCCCCAGCTCAGCGCGAGCGTTCCGGCGAACACCAG
>JBEKZS010000032.1:0-33815 GCA_049509635.1 Roseiarcus sp. | reverse complement strand
TGCGCCTTGGCCGCCTGGCCGGCGCCGCCGCGCCAGCGCTCGGCGAGCCCGAGCAGCCGTTCGGCGCCGTCCGGGCGCCGGTTCAGCACGACGTCCTCGCCGGCCGCGCGCAATTCCGGGTCGATCGATTCATAGACGGCGAGCTGGCCGGCGTTGACGATGCCCATGTCCATGCCGGCCTGGATCGCGTGGTAGAGGAACACCGCGTGCATCGCCTCGCGCACCGGCTCGTTGCCGCGGAACGCGAACGACAGGTTGGAGACGCCGCCCGAGACATGGGCGTGCGGCAGGCTCGCGCGGATCTGCCGGGTCGCCTCGATGAAGGCGACGCCATAGCCGTTGTGCTCCTCGATGCCGGTGGCGATCGCGAACACATTGGGGTCGAACACGATGTCCTCGGGCGGAAACCCCGCCTGTTCGGTGAGGAGCTTGTAAGCGCGGCCGCAGATGGCGACCTTGCGCTCGAACGTGTCCGCCTGGCCCTGCTCGTCGAACGCCATGACGACGACAGCGGCGCCATAGGCGCGCACGAGCCGGGCGGCGCTCAGGAACGCCGCCTCGCCCTCCTTCATCGAGATCGAATTGACCAGCGGCTTGCCCTGCACGCATTTGAGGCCCGCCTCGATCACCGAAAACTTCGAGGAATCGATCATCACCGGCACCCGCGCGATGTCGGGCTCGGCGGCGATCAGGTTGAGGAACTCGACCATCGCCCGTTCCGAATCGATCAGGCCCTCGTCCATGTTGACGTCGAGGATCTGGGCGCCGTTGGCGACCTGGTCGCGGGCGACCGACAGCGCGCCGGCATAGTCGCCGGCGGTGATCAGCTTGCGGAATTTCGCCGAGCCGGTGACGTTGGTGCGCTCGCCGATGTTGACGAACGGGATGTCGCGCGAAAGCACGAACGGCTCGAGGCCGGACAGGCGCATCAGCGGCGCGACCGTCGGGACCTCGCGCGGCGCGACGCCGCGCACCGCCTCGGCGATCGCGCGGATGTGCTCGGGCGTCGAGCCGCAGCAGCCGCCGACGACATTGACGAGCCCATCGCGGGCGAATCCGCCGATCTGCGCGGCCATCGCCTCCGGGCTCTCGTCGTAGAGGCCGAATTCATTGGGAAGGCCGGCGTTGGGATAGGCGCAGACGAGCGTGTCGGCGACGGCGGCGATCTCGGCGAGGTGGTCGCGCATCGCGGCGGCGCCGAGCGCGCAATTGAGCCCGATCGTGAACGGCTGGCCGTGACGCACGGAATGCCAGAACGCGGTCGGCGTCTGGCCGGACAGGGTGCGGCCGGACAGGTCGGTGATCGTGCCCGAAATCATCAGGGGCAGGCGGATCCCGCGCTCGGCGAACACCTCCCCGCAGGCGAAGATCGCCGCCTTGGCGTTGAGCGTATCGAAAATGGTCTCGATCAGGATGAGATCGGCGCCGCCGTCGACGAGGCCGCGCAACTGCTCGCCATAGGCGCGCCGGAGATCGTCGAACGAGACCGCGCGATAGCCGGGATTGTTGACGTCGGGCGACATCGAGGCGGTGCGGTTGGTCGGCCCGAGCGCGCCGGCGACGAAACGCCGCACGCCGTCGATCGCCTCGGCGCGCGCGGCGGCGCGGCGGGCGAGCCGGGCGCCGTCGCGGTTGAGGTCGTAGACCGCCGCCTCCATGCCATAGTCGGCCTGGGCGATCGCGGTGGCGGAAAAGGTGTTGGTCTCCAGAATGTCGGCGCCCGCCATCGCATAGGCGAAATGGATGTCCTCGATCGCCTGCGGCTGGGTCAGCGTCAGCAGGTCGTTGTTGCCCTGCAGGTGGCATTCGCAGGCGGCGAAGCGCTCGCCGCGGAAATGTTCCTCGGCGAAGCCGAGCCCCTGGATCTGCGTGCCCATCGCGCCGTCGAGGATGAGGATCCGCTCGCGCGCCGCCGCCGCCAGCGCCTGCGGCGCGGCATTGGCGTCAAACAGAAAATTCAATCCCTTGGTCATCCGGCGCCCTCGATCCCACCCCGCTCCAGCCGATATAATAACATAAGGATATCTTTATGTGAATGGGCGGCGGCGTGCGCCGGTCAGGGCCGCGCAACCTTCCGCGCGACCCGCGGCGGCCAGACGGCGAGGCCGGTCGCGAGCAGCGACGGCGACGCCGAGGGCGCGCTGCGAGGCGAGCGCGATCCCGGCGCAGAGCGATCCCGAGAACAGCGCGACGCCGAGGAAATCGAGCCGTCTCGACGACCGGAAAACCACCATCCCGCCCGATCCGGAACGAAGCGAAGCGGCGGGTTGCCAAACGCCCGCCTTGGTCTAGAAAGGCCTGACCAGAAAGCGGCGGGGGCTGCAAGTCCCGCATCGCCGGACCGGTCCACAGGGAGGAGACCATGGCCAGGAAGCCGCCGTTCCGCGCCGATCACGTCGGCTCCTATCTGCGTCCGGCCCGGCTCGCCGCCGCGCGCGAGGCGTTCTTCGCCGGCCGGCTCGAGGCCGAGGACTTGCGCGCGGTCGAGGACGAATGCATCCTCGAGGTCATCCGCGCCGAGGAGAATGTCGGCCTCCACGGGATCACCGACGGCGAATTCCGCCGCACCTATTTCCATGTCGACTTCCTCGAGAAGCTCGCGGGCGTGACCGTGTCCTACGGCGAGTTCACCGCCAGGTTCCGCAAGAACGACGGCGCCGAAGTCGGCTTCAAGCCGCCGACCATGCATGTCGAGGCGCCGATCCGCCATGTCGAGGCGATCCAGGGCGCCGATTTCGACTTCCTCAAGGCCCATGCGCGGCAGACGCCCAAAGTGTGCATTCCCGCGCCTTCGATGCTGCATTTCCGCGGCGGCCGGGCGGCGATCAGCGCCGCCGTCTATCCCGATCTCGAAGGGTTCTACGCCGATCTCACCGCCGCCTATCGCGCCGAAATCGCCGATCTCGCCGCGCGCGGCTGCCGCTACCTCCAGCTCGACGACACCAATCTGGCCTATCTCTGCGACCCCGCGATCCGCGAATCGACCCGGGCGCGCGGCGACGATCCGGACGAGCTCACCCGGCTCTACTGCCGGCTCGTCAACGAGTCCATCCGCGACCGGCCGAGCGACATGACGATATCGGTCCATCTGTGCCGCGGCAATTTCAAGAGCGCCTGGGTCGCCCAGGGCGGCTACGAGCCGGTCGCCGAGATCCTGCTCAACGAAATGGCGATCGACGGCTTCTTCCTCGAATATGACGACGAGCGCTCCGGCGATTTCGCTCCGCTGCGCTTCACCCCCAGGGGCAGGACGATCGTGCTCGGCCTCATGAGTTCGAAGAGCGCGGCGGTCGAATCGAAGGACGCGCTGAAGAAGCGCATCGACGAGGCCGCCCATTACGTGCCGCTGGAGCAATGCTGCCTCAGCCATCAATGCGGCTTCTCCTCGACCGCGCACGGCAACGACCTGACCGAGGCGGACCAGTGGCGCAAGCTCGCGCGCACGGTCGAAGTCGCCCGCGAGGTCTGGGGCGAGGCCTGACGCCCCGCCCGTTTCCCATCGCAATCGATCGACCCGCCGCCGCGAGCCGCGCGGGCGAGATCAGAGGACGTCATGGCCAAAGACCAGCCGAGCCGCTCGAAGCGTCCCTCGATCACCGATCAGGAAGCGCTGCTGTTCCATTCGCGCGGCCGGCCCGGCAAGCTGGAGATCATGCCGACCAAGCCGATGGCGACCCAGCGCGACCTCTCGCTCGCCTATTCGCCCGGCGTCGCCGTGCCGGTCAAGGCGATCCACGCCGATCCCTCGACCGTGTTCGACTATACCGCGCGCGGCAACATGGTCGCGGTGATCACCAACGGCACGGCGATTCTCGGCCTCGGCAATCTCGGCGCGCTCGCCGCCAAGCCGGTCATGGAAGGCAAGGCGGTGCTGTTCAAGCGGTTCGCCGACATCGATTCGATCGATCTCGAGATCGACACCGAGGACCCCGAGGCCTTCATCAACAGCGTGCGCTATCTCGGCCCGTCGTTCGGCGGCATCAACCTCGAGGACATCAAGGCGCCGGAGTGCTTCATCATCGAGGAGCGCCTGCGCGAACTGATGGACATTCCGGTCTTCCACGACGACCAGCACGGCACCGCGATCATCGCGGCCGCCGGCATGATCAACGCGATGCAGCTGACCGGGCGCGACATCAGGACGACCAGGCTCGTCTGCAACGGCGCCGGCGCGGCGGGCATCGCCTGCCTCGACCTCATCAAGGCGATCGGCTTCGAGCCGAGCAACGTCATCCTGTGCGACACCAAGGGCGTCGTCTGGCGCGGCCGCGCCGACGGCATGAACCAGTGGAAGTCGGCGCATGCCGTCGACACGCCGCTGCGCACGCTGGAGCAGGCGATGGCGGGCGCCGACATTTTCTTCGGCCTGTCGGCCAAGGGCGCGCTGACCCCCGACATGGTGCGCTCGATGGCGCCCGATCCGATCATTTTCGCCATGGCCAATCCCGATCCCGAGATCACGCCGGAGGACGCGCATGAGGTGCGCGCCGACGTCATCATCGCCACCGGCCGCTCGGACTATCCCAACCAGGTCAACAACGTCCTCGGCTTCCCCTACATTTTTCGCGGCGCGCTCGACGTGCGCGCCCGGACGATCAACATGGAGATGAAGATCGCCGCGGCCCATGCGCTCGCCGACCTCGCGCGCGCGGACGTGCCCGACGAGGTCGCCGCGGCCTACCAGGGCGCGCGGCCGCGGTTCGGGCGCGACTACATCATCCCCGTCCCGTTCGATCCCCGGCTGATCACGGTGATTCCTGCCGCGGTCGCCAAAGCCGCGATGGATTCGGGCGTGGCGCGCCGGCCGATCGTCGACATGGACGCCTATCGGGCGGCGCTGTCGGCGCGGCGCGACCCGATCGCCGGCGCGCTGCAGCGCATTTTCGAGCGGGTGCGCCGCTCGCCCAAGCGCGTCGTGTTCGCCGAGGGCGAGGAGGAGCAGGTCATCCGCGCCGCCTATTCCTTCGTCAACCAGGGGCTCGGTTCGGCGATCCTGGTCGGGCGCGAGGAGCGGGTCCGCCAGGTCGCGGCGGCCGCCGGCTTCGATCTCGCCGACAAGGGCATCGAAATCCACAACGCCCGGCTTTCCCTGCGCAACGCGGTCTACGCCCAGTTCCTCTACGAGCGGCTGCAGCGGCGCGGCTTCCTGTTCCGCGACTGCCAGCGGCTGATCAACCAGGACCGCAATTATTTCGCCGCCGCCATGGTCGCCCAGGGCGACGCCGATGCAATGGTGACCGGCGTCACCCGCAATTCCTCGATCGCGCTCGAAGAGGTGCGCCGGGTCATCGACCACAAGCCCGGCCATCGCGTGATCGGCGTCTCGCTCGTCCTCTCGCGCGGCCGCCCGGTGGTCGTCGCCGACACCGCGATCATGGAAATGCCGGGCGCCGAGGATCTCGCCCAGATCGCGATCGAGGCGGCGGGGGTCGCGCGCCGGCTCGGCTACGAGCCGCGCGTCGCGCTCCTCGCCTTCTCCAGCTTCGGCCATCCCCCGGGCGAGCGGACCCGCCACGTCCAGGAGGCGGTGCGCATCCTCGATTCCCAGCGCGTCGACTTCGAATATGACGGCGAAATGGCCGCCGACGTCGCGCTCAACCGGGAAACGATGGCCTCCTACCCGTTCTGCCGGCTCACCGACACCGCCAACGTCCTCATCATGCCGGCGTTCCACTCCGCCTCGATCTCGACCAAGATGCTGCAGGAGCTCGGCGGCGCCACGGTGATCGGCCCGCTGATCGTCGGGCTGGAGAAGCCGGTGCAGATCGTCGCGCTGGGCGCGACGGATTCCGACATCGTCAATATGGCGGCGCTGGCGAGCTTCAACATCGGCGGCTGAGCGGGCAGGGGCTCGGCGGCGGGCGAACGAGCGGACCGTCCGCGGAAAATCACGCGACACGGCTGCGCAATCCGGCCTAGACTGAAATTCCGCCGCCGCGCGGCAAATCCGGCGCGGCCGAGCCAGGCCGGCTCGCGCCGCGATGGCCGGCGGGAGGCGGGCGAAGAACGTTTGCGACCGGGGGGGCGAGCATGTCGAGCATGGCGGGCGTCGAGGCGAACGACGGGCCGGGCCGCCCCGAAAATCTCGGGGAATGGGCGATCAGCACCGCGCTGATCACCCTGACGCTCGGGGTCGGCCTGCTGTGCGTGCTGGTCCTGTCATGCACGCTGACGCAGGCGCGGATGTCGACGATCGCCATCGACGGCGTCAATCTCAGCATCTGGAAGCTGGACGACATCCGCAAGCAATGGAGCGAAATCCGCAGTCAGATCCAGGCGCATTCGGCCGATCTCGCCGAAGCCGAACGCCTGAACGGTCTCGCCGAGGCCGACAATGTCGCGTTCGACGCGGAGTACAAGCCGGCGCGGACGCTGCTCGACGCCAATCTGGGCGCCTTCATCGCCGGGGTCGCCGCCTTCGACGCGCCGCTCGCCCAGGCGATGGGCGCCGAGGGGCCGGTCGAGCGCCTGGTCCGCATCGACCTCATCAAGGACGCGCTGATCAGGGCCCATCCGGAACTGCAGCAGCCGATCGAGGACATCGTCAAGCTGGGCGGGCCCTACAAGGCGATGGACGAACGACGCATCAAGGTCAGGGAGAGGCTCAAGGACACCCGGGACAGGGTCGCGGCGCTGCGCGAGAGCCTGGCGTCCTCGCAGGCCTCGCTCGACGCCCTGTTTTCCACCCAGCTCAGCAGCAAGCCGATCGACGAACCGACCCGGGCGCGAGTCGAAAACGCGCTGTTCGAACTCTACACCGGAAAATTTCCCGGATCGCTGATCAATTCGCTGATCGTCACGCCGCCCGACATCCTCACGCTCGCGCTGGTCATTTCGATGGGCGTGCTCGGCAGCGCGCTGCAGATGACGCACGCGTTGTTCAAGTTCGGCCGGGTCGAGCGCATCGGCGCCTATTTCCTGCGCCTCGCCGTCGGCGCGATCACCGCGCTGGTCATCTTCATCGTCGCCAAGGCGGGCGTTCCGGTCATCGCCGACGCGTCCCGGCTCGGCGGCGACGCGCCGATCAATCCCTATTTCGTTTCGTTCCTGGCGATCGTATCGGGGCTGATGTCGGAGAATGCGATCGTCAGCGTGCAGGCGCAAGGGGCCCGGTTCTTCGCGCCCGACGCCGCGGCCGAGCCGCCCCGATGGGCGCGCAGCGATCTGCGCGACGCGTTCAAGGCGGCCAACCGCGATCCCGCCCATGTCAGCCGGCTGCTGGGCGTCGAGACCGACCAGTTCATCGCCTGGATTTCCGGCAAGGACCCCGCGCCCGCCAACGTCCAGGTGATGCTCGCCGGCGTGCTCGACACGCCCCGGCGCGACCTGTTCACCGATATCGCGCCCGACGACGCCAATCCGCCGGCGCCTGGACAGTAGGCCGCGGCGCGCGCCGTCACGCGCGCCGGCGGATTTGCGTCAGCCCGCGCGGCTCTCGACCGCCTTGTCGAATCCGGCCACCGCGATCGAGTCGGGGCCCGGCGCCTCGCCCCAGAACACGACGCCGCGGCTCCCGCGCTTGGCCCGATGGAGCGCCGCGTCGGCGCGCGAGCTCAGCTGATCGAGGTCGATCCCGTCGCGCGGCGCCAGGGCGACGCCGACGCTGACCCCGATTTCCACCTCATGGCCGTCGATCTGGTAGCGCGCGCCGACCGATTGGATGATGCGCTCGGCGAGCAGCTGGGCCTGGTCGGCGTCGCGGATGCCGCACTGGACGACGACGAATTCGTCGCCGCCGAGCCGCGCCACCGTGTCGTCCGTCCGCAACGTGCGCGCCAGCCGCTCCGAGATCGCCAGCAGCAACGCGTCGCCGGTGGGATGCCCGTAGCGGTCGTTGACGGCCTTGAACTGATCGAGGTCGAGGCAATGGATCGCCAGAATATCCCCGGAATGTCCGGTCCGCGCGACAGCCTCCGCGAAGCGGGCGCGCAGCAGGGAACGATTGGGCAGGCCGGTCAGGGTGTCGCGTCCCGCCAGCAGGGCGAGTTCGCGCTTGGCGAGCAATTGCTGCATGGTCATCGCGTGGACATGTTCGACCGCGCCGAGGCTGGCGACGCCGAAGGCGGCGATGAGGAAGGCCTGGGTCGCGAAGACCGCTGCGGGAGGGTAGCCGCCGGCGGCGCCGACATGCGCGCCGAAGGCGATGATGGTCGGGGCGGTCGACAGGATGAGGCTGGCGAGGCAGATCGCCGGACGGATCGACATCCGCGCCACCATTCCCGAGGTGTAGCCGAAGATCAGCGCCAGGGTCAGCATGCCGATGAGCGGATCGTCCATGACGCTGGCGCGCGCGCTGAGCGCGCCGAGCGCGCACGCCAGCGCGAGACTCCCGACCGCGTAGCGGCGCTCCCAAACCCGCGCCTCGCCGACCGGCAGCGGCGAGGCGGCGACGCGACGGCGATACGCCAGGATCGACGCGACCTGGACGAGGGTGACGAGCGTGCAGCCGATCGTCAACAGCAGCGCGAAGACGTCGCTCTTGGTCGCGGCGATGACGGCGCCGATCGCCGTGATGACGACGCCGAGCCCGACCACCGGTTCGAGATTGCCGAACAGTATGGCGACCTGTTCGCCGAAGACGTCGTCGGGCGCCGGCTTCGACTGCGGCCAGAATTGGAGGGGAGATCGCGGCATGTCGTCCTCGACGGCGGAGAAAGGCGCGGCGAAGGGCGGCGCCGATCGCTGCGCAATTGCCTTATATTCCATGATGTTGCGGCGAAATCCGTTAATGAAGTCTTCTCGGCTGGCCTGCGCTTTGTCAGGGATCGCCGCTTTATTTCCCGGGCGCCGGCCGAAATCCATCCGGCGGCCGACCGCGGCAAGCGGCCGCGCACGATTGGCCGGTCCGGCTTTGCGCTGAATCAAGCGCCCCCGCCGCGCGCCGGCTATCGGGGACGAAGGAATCGACGCGGCGGATGAATTCTCGATCGAGCTGTCGACCGAATATCGCAGCTGCCGAAGAAAATCGGCGGGCGGCCGCGCCGGTTCGTCGCCCAGACGCGCGAACGGGCGCTGGCCGAAGCGCGCGGCTTCGTGGACAGCCTGTCGCTGAGCTGAAACGCGCCCGGTTCGGGCGCGACATCGCGGCCGGAGCCGGCCGCGGGACGCCCGATGGGCGCGCGGCGGCCGGAGGTCCGGCAGCCGCCCTCGCCCAGGGGCTGAATCCGCGCGAGCTGCCGCCGCCGCGGACCGCCGGCGGCATGCCGTTGATGGACTCGATCAGGCTGCGGGGTTCGGCGCGCGTCGGCGCAGGGCCGGCCTTGCCGGCGCCGTCGCGGAGCCCGCGCGATCAGGCCGGTTTGCCGCGCGTGGCGAAAAAACTGGCGATCGCCGCCTTCATTTCCGGGGTTCGGCCCGCCGCGCCCTGAAGGTCGCGTTCGAGATCGAGTTGCGCGTCCATCTGGAAATCCGCGGCCGCGACGATCAGCCGTTTGGTCGCTGCGATCGCGGCGGGCGCGCGGGTCAGCAGCTGGGCGGCGATCCCGTTCACTTCGTCGGCCAGCGCCGCGTCGTCGACGACGCGCCAGATCAGGCCCCACGACAGAGCCTCTTCCGCGGCGATCCGCTCGCCGAGCATCATCATCGGCGCGGCCCGCGCCCGACCGACCATCCGCGGCGCGAACAGCGTGTTGCCGGCGTCCGGAACCAGCGCGATGCCGACGAAGGGCTCCAGGAAGTAGGCCGATCGCCCGGCGACGATGATGTCGGCGGCGAGCGCGACGCCGACCGCCGCGCCCGCGCAGGGACCGTTCACCTGGGAGATGATCGGCAGCCGCGAGCGGCGCATCTGGCGGATGAGCGGGTTGAAATGCCGCTCGAGGACCGTGTCGAGCTCGGGCGTCTCTCCGGGATCGAGCGTCGAGAGGTCGTAGCCGGCGCCGAACGCGCGCCCCGCGCCGCTGAGGATGACCACGCGCACCGAGTCGTCATCCTCGGCGCGCCGGAGCGCGTCGAGCAATTCGTCCGCGGTCTGGTTGCGGTAGGCGTTGAGCCGCGCCGGGCGCGCGACGGCCATCCGCGCGACCCCGCGATCGGCGGCGAAGGAAATATCCTCGTAACGCTCCATGCCTCGCATCCTCCCTGTCAATGCGGCGGAGCCGGCGCGAACGCCTCGGGGCCCGGGCCCGGCCGCCCGGACAGCCGCCAGGCGATCTGGGCGACCCGATCCGCCCCGAAGAAGCGCTCGCCGTCGACCAGAAAGAACGGCGAGCCGATGACCCCGTCGGCGACCGCGGCCTCGATCGCCGCCGAGAGCCGCGTCCTGCCGAGCGGGCCGTTCATCGCCTCGTCGGCGTCGGCACCGCAGGCGCCGCTCCGCGCGGCGAGTGCGCGCACGACATCCTCGCGCGAAATGTCCTCGCCGTCGACGAAGAAGGCCCGGAAGACCTGCCGCCCGAACGCTCTGGCCCGCGGCTCGTCGCGCGCGGCGATGGCGTGATAGGCGCGGGCGGCCAGATGGGAGGACAGCGGAAACGGCGCCGGCGGCCGGTAGGGCACGCCATAATAGGCGGCCGATCGCGCGATATCGGCGAGGAGATAGTCGCGCCGGGTCGGGACCGCCATCGTCGAGGGCGCGCCCAGCGCCTTCAGGATCGCCCAGACCAGGATGGGCCGCCACTCCAGCTCGCGTTCGCGCTCGCGCGCCAGTCTCTCGACGGCGTCCAGCGCGAACCAGGCGTATGGCGAGGCGAAATCGAGGTAGAAGCGGATCGGCGCGCGCATCGCTAGAATCGAAACACGCCGTAGCCGGACTCCCCGAGCGGCGCGTTCAGCGATGCGGAAATGGCGACGCCGAGCGCATTGCGGGTGTCGAGCGGATCGATGATCCCGTCGTCCCAGAGTTCTGAGGTCGAGTAATAGGCCGACAGCTGCTCCAGATAGGCCTTGCGGGTCTCGTCCCAGAGCCGGTCGATCTCGCCCTGATCGACGACGCCGCCGTGGCGCTTGATCTGGTTGATCTTGACCTCGGCCAATGTATTGGCGGCCTGGTCGCCGCCCATCACGCCGATCTGATGGTTCGGCCAGGCGAACAGGAAGCGGCCGTCGAACGCTCTCCCGCACATGCCGTAATTGCCGGCGCCGAACGATCCGTTGCACATGACGGTGAATTTCGGCACGCGGCTGCAGCTCTGCGCCATGATCATCTTCGCGCCGTCCTTGGTGATCCCTTTGCGCTCGTATTCGCGCCCGACCATGTAGCCGGTGATGTTCTGCAGGAAGACCAGCGGCGTTTCGTTCTGGTTGCACAATTCGATGAAATGCGCGCCCTTGAGCGCGGAATCGCTGAACAGGACGCCGTTGTTGGCGAGTATGCCGACCCTGAAGCCCCAGATGTTGGCGAAGCCGCACACCAGCGTCGCCCCGTAGCTCGGCTGGTATTCGTGGAAGCGGCTGCCGTCGACCATCCGCGCGATGATCTCGCGCATGTCGAACTGCTTCTTGATGTCGTCGGGCAGAATGCCGTAGATCTCCTCGGGATCGTAGGCCGGGTCCTCCGGCGCGTCGCTCTGCCCCGCCCATTTTCTGGGTCCCGTCCATTGCGCGACGATTTCGCGGCCGATGTGGATCGCCTCGTCCTCGGATCCCGCGGGATAGTCGCAGACGCCGGACACGCTGGTGTGCATTTCCGCGCCGCCGAGCTCCTCGACCGTGACCTCCTCCCCGGTGGCCGCGCGCACGAGCGGCGGGCCGCCGAGGAACACGGCGCCGGCGCCGCGCACGATGACGTTGTAGTCGGACAGCGCGGGGACATAGGCGCCGCCGGCGGTGCAATGGCCGAACACCAGCGCCAGCTGCTTGACGCCCATCTTCGACAGGATCGATTGATTGCGGAAAATGCGCCCCGCCATGTAGCGGTCGGGGAACACCTCCGACTGCAGGGGAAGAAACCCGCCCGCCGAATCGCAGATGTGAACCACCGGCAGCCGGTTCTCCATCGCGATGTCGAGCGCGCGCACGATCTTCTTGGCCGTCAGCGGGTACCAGGCGCCGCCCTTGACGGTCGAATCGTCGGCGTGGATCATCACCTCCTTGCCCGAAACCACGCCGATTCCGGTGATGCAGCTCGCCGAGGGCGAGTCGCCGCCATAGGCCATGTTCGCCGCCAGGGAGGACAATTCGAGGAATGGCGTGCCGGAATCGAGCAGCCGCTCGATCCGTTCGCGGGGCCGCATCTTGTTCTGGGACTTCAGACGATCGAGGTCGCGCTGCGGCCGCACGGTCCTGGCCGCTTCCTGTTTTTCGCGGAACCGGGCGACCATCTCCCGGTTGTGCGCGGCGTTGCGGCGGAACTCCGCGCTTGACGTATTGATCGTGGATCGCAGGCGGCGCATGGCTCAATCCTCCCGGCCGAGCGGTTCGAGACGCGCGATCACCTCGTCCTTCTCGAACCGCTCCCCCGCCGCGCGGACGATCGCCTCGATGACGCCGTCGCGCGGCGCGGCCAGGGCCATCTGCAGCTTCATGCTTTCTATCGTGACGATCGTCTCGCCGCGCCTGACCGCCTCGCCCGCCGCCTTGTGCACCGTCAGAATCGCGCCGGGCATCGGCGCCTTGACGTCGTCCCGCCCGGCGCCGGCGATTTCGTCGCCGGCGGTGGGATCGACCATGCTCGTCTCGAAATTCGCGCCGCCCAGCCGGACGATCTGGCGATCGCCGATATGGGCGCGCGTGAAATGAAAGCCGAGGCCTGCGCTCCCGACCGTCTGGCGGCCGTCGTCCGGGCTTCCCACGACGGCGATTTCATGCTCGCGCCCGTCGACGCTGACGACGAGATGCGGCCGGCGACGCAGGATTTCGATCTCGTGCGGACGCCCGTCGACCGTCAGTCTGAAGACCATCGTCAGTTTCTCCAGCGGCCGATCGCGGCGTGCGGCTCGGGGACGCCGAAGGCTTCGTCGCGGAATTCGTGGAACCCGAGCGCGGCGGCGATCACCACCCGGTCGAGCGTCGCCGGATCGACCGCGCCCGGCGCGAGATCGGCGGCGAATTGGGCGATGAAGCCGGTGTGCAGGGCGCCGGCGGCGAAGGCGGGATGGGCGAGGATGCGCGCGAGATACTCGCCATTCGTCCGCACGCCGAGAATGGCGAGATCCTCGAGCGCGGCGATCGATCGCGCGATCGCCTCGGCGCGATTGCCGCCGAACGTCACGAGTTTGGCGAGCATCGGATCGAAATCGGTCCCTATCCGCTGGCCGGCGTCGAGCGCGTGCTCGAACCTGATATGGGGCGCGTCGGGGATGCCGAGATACTGGACGATTCCGGTCTCCGGCATGAAGCCCTGCTCCGGGTTCTCGGCGCAGATGCGGCATTCGATCGCATGCCCGGTCGTCGAGATCTGGTCCTGCGCGAACGGCAGGCCGCGTCCCGCCGCGATCTCGATCTGCGCGCGCACCAGGTCGAGGCCGGTGATCATCTCGGTCACCGGGTGCTCGACCTGCAGACGGGTGTTCATTTCGAGAAAGAAGAACCGGCCGTCGGCGCCCAGAATGAATTCGATCGTCCCCGCATTGCGGTATCTCGCCGCCGCCGCGATCCCGACCGCGACCTCGCAGATCCGGTCGCGCAGGGCGGTCGGGAGATTGGGCGCGGGCGCCTCCTCGATGATTTTCTGGAAGCGACGTTGCACCGAGCATTCCCGCTCGAACAGGTGGACCGCGCGACCCCGGCCGTCGCCCAACACCTGAACCTCGATATGGCGCGGGCGGTCGAGATAGGCTTCCGCATAGATCCTGCCGTCGCCGAAATAGCGAAGCGCCTCGCTCGCGGCGATCCGGGCGGCCTCGCGCAGGTCAGGCGCGGCGCGCACGATATTCATGCCTTTGCCGCCGCCGCCCGCCGCCGACTTGATGATCAGGGGAAAGCCGATCTTCGCCGCCTCGTTTGCGAAGGAATCGAAGTCGCCGGACAGAGCGACCGATGGGACGACGGGCGCGCCCTGCGCCTGCGCGAAAGCGCGCGCCGAAATCTTGTCGCCCATCAGGGCGATCGTCTCGGCGTCGGGGCCGATGAAGGTCAGGCCGGCCTCGGCGACCGCCCGGGCGAAACCGGCGCTTTCCGACAGGAAACCATAACCGGGATGGATGGCGTCCGCGCCGATCGCGCGCGCGGCCTCGATGATCTGCGGGCCGTCGAGATGGGCGGCGACCGGGGTTTCGCCGATAATCTGCACGGCCTCGTCGGCGACCCGCACGTGCCTGGCGCCGGCTTCGACGGCGTGATGGATCGCCACGGAGCCGATTCCCATTTCGCGCAAAGTGCGGACGATCCGGCAGACGATCTCGCCCCTGTTGGCGATCAGGATCTTGCGAAACGGAATCGGCGGCGCCGCTTCGCCGATAATGGGCGCGTCCTCGCTCATCGCGGGTTCACTCGCCCGTCCAGCGCGGCGCCCGCTTCTCGGCGAAGGCGGCGAAACCCTCGCGGGCGTCCTGCGTGCGCACCATATTGGCGAGCATGAACTGGGCGTATTCGAGCGCGGCGTCGTTCGACATCTCGCGAATCTTGGACAGGGCCTGCTTGCCGAGGCGGATGCCGGTCGGCGATTTGGTGACGACGCGCTCGACCAGCCAGTCGACCTTGGCGTCGAGTTCGGCCGCCGGGGTCGCGAAATTGACCAGCCGGGCGCTCGCCGCCTCGGCGCCGGTGAGCGGCTCGCCGGTCAGGCACATTTCCATCAACAGCCGGTACGGCGCGACGCGCAGCAGATAGGGCAGGATCATCATCGGAAACAGGCCGATCTTGACCTCGCTGACGCCCAGCAGCGCATCCTCGCGGGCCACCGCGAGATCGCAGGCGCACAGCAGCCCGAACCCGCCGCCGAGCGCATGGCCGTTGACGCGCGCGATCAGCGGGAGCCGGCACGCGTCCATCCTGCGCAGCAGGCGTGCGACGTAGTGGCGGGGGTCGGCGACGTCGATGGTGAACGGCGTTCCGTCCGCGGCCAGCCGCATGTCGCCGCCCGCGCAAAAGGCCTGGTCGCCCGCTCCGGTCAGCACCACCGCCCGGATCGAGCGATCCGCCTCCGCCGTGTCGAGGCCTGCGATTATCCCTTCCGCGACCGCCTCGTTGAGCGCGTTGCGGCGCTCTGCGCGATCGATCGAAATGACCTGGGCGTCGTTCTTCCTCGCGAGGGCGATCGGATGGGTCAACGTCTCATCCCTGGTCGCGGATCGTCTGTTTCGACGCCGGCGCGCGGATAAATGATTTCAATTCATCAAGTCTGTCAACTCCTCGCCGCCGCGGCCGCGGAGCCTTGCCGAACTGACGCGGAGATCGGAGATCGGCGCGCGATTCTCGCCGGGGATTTGGGGGTTGCGAGTTGACAGGCCCCTTCAAAGCAGTGATGAAATGCGTTCACTAGAGATCGATGAATCGGGAGCCGGCGCCGAGGCGCCGCCAGCCCCGCATCGAATCGCCAGGGAGGGCGCGAGCGCAGATGGAAGGGCACACGAGTTCCCTCGCCCCGGCGCCGTCCGGCGACAACCGGCCGATCGATTTCGACCTCGATCCGGATCGGCTCGCCATTCTCGACCAGGCCGACCGGTTCGCGCGCAATGAACTCTACGCTCTGTCGGCGCGCATGGACGCGGAGGAATGGTGGCCGGAGGGCGCCTTCGCCAAGATCGGCGCCAACGGCTATTTCGGCGCCACGATCCCGGAGGCCTATGGCGGGGCCGGTCTCGATCTGCTCGCCGCCGGCCTGGTGCTGCAGGCGTTCGGCCGCTGGAACCACGCGCTGGCGCTTTCGTGGGTGGCCCACGACAATCTGTGCGCCAACAACATCTATCGCAACGGCGACGAGCGCCAGCGTCGGAAGTATCTTCCGGATCTGTGTGCGGGGCGCAAGATCGGCGCGCTTGGATTGACCGAGCCGGGCGCGGGCTCGGACGCGCTCGGATCGATGCGCACCACCGCGCGCCGCGACGGCGACCATTATGTTCTCAACGGCGGCAAGATCTACATCACCAACGGTCCCGTCGCCGATACGCTGCTGGTCTACGCCAAGACGGACAAGGAGAAAGGCCCGCACGGCATCTCCGCCTTCATCGTCGAGAAGGGCTTTCCCGGATTCAAGGTCGCGCAGAAGCTCGAGAAGATGGGCTACCGCGGCAGCCAGACCGGCGAATTGTTGTTCGAGGACTGCCGCGTTCCCGCGGAAAATCTCCTCGGCGAGGAAAACCGCGGCGTGGCGATCGTCATGAGCGGGCTCGATCTCGAACGGGCGATGATTTCTCCGCTCTGCCTCGGCGTGGCGGAGCGCGCCCTGCAACTCTCGCTCGACCACGCCAGGACCCGCGAGCAGTTCGGCAAGCCGATCGGCTCGTTCCAGATGATCCAGTCGATGCTCGCGGAAATGTACGTGGCGGTGGAGACCACCCGCACGTTCACCTATCGCGCCCTCGCCGCCGCCTCGGCGCTCGAGGCCGGCGCGGGCGGACGCGGCGAAATCCACATGCTGACCGCCGCCTCGGTGATGTACGCCGCCGATTCCTGCCATGCCGTGCTCGACAAGGCGGTGCAGATTCATGGCGGCGCCGGCTACATCTGGGAATCCGAGATCAACCGGCTCTATCGCTCGATCAAGCTGATGGAGATCGGCGCCGGCACCACCGAGGTGCGCAAGATGATCATTGCCGGCGAGTTGCTGGGGGACATGAAGCGCCATGGATAGGCCCGCGGCCGAGCCGGCGCCGGGGTTCGGCCTCGGCGACGAAGCGCTCGCGAGCCATCCGACCATCTACGCCGCCGGCGCCCTCGACGGCCAGGTCGTCGTGGTGTCGGGCGGCGCCGGGGGGCTCGGCCGCGCCGCCGCCTGGCTGTTCGCGCGGCTGGGCGCGCATGTCGTGGCGACGGGCAGGGACGAGGCCAAGCTCACCACGCTGGTCGAAGCCCTGGCCGGGAGGGGTCTCAAAGCCAGCGGGCGCGTCGTCGACATCCGCGATCCCGACTCGGTTCAGGCGCTGTTCGAGGCCGTGTGGTCGCGGCACGACCGGCTCGACATCCTCATCAACAGCGCCGGCGGGCAGTTCCCCCAAGCGGCGATCGACTTTTCCGTGAAGGGCTGGAACGCGGTCGTCAACACCAATCTCAATGGCACCTGGTTCATGATGCAGGCCGCCGCGCGGCGCTGGCGCGACGCCGGGAAGTCCGGCAGCATCGTCAATGTCGTCGTCGTCACCAGCCACGGCCTCCATGGCGTCGCCCACACGATCGCGGCCCGCGCCGGCGTGATCGGGTTGAGCCGCGCCGTCGCGGTCGAATGGGCGCCGCTCGGCGTCCGCGTCAATTGCATTGCGCCGGGCGCGATCGAGACCGAGGGCTGGAGGGTCTATTCGCCGGAGGCGCGCGCGGCCTATCCGCGTTCGAACCCGATGATGCGTACGGGCACCGCCTGGGAGATCGCCGAGGCCTGCGTCTATCTCGGCGGGCCGGCGGCCGCCTATGTCACCGGCGAACTGCTCGCCGTCGATGGGGGAAGCCAGCTCTGGGGCGAGACATGGACCACCGGCAAGCCGGATTACTTCAAGGAGCGATGACGGGAGAGCGGAGTCCGGATCGTTCGGACGCCGAAGCCGATGACACAATTGCGGGGATGACACTTGGCCGCGTTCGATTCGCTGGATGTCGAATCTCTTCGGCGACGGCTGCTGGCCTATCTCGGCCGGCAGGTCGACGAGGTCGTCGAGGTCGGCCGGCTCGAGCGCTTCACGGTCGGCTTTTCCTGGGTGACCTTTGGATTCCGGGCCAGATGGGTTGCGCACGGCGCCGCGATCGAACGCGATCTCGTCCTGCGGATCGGGCCGCCCGACGGGATATTCGCGCCCTACCGGGCGGCGCCGGAATTCGCCGCGCTCAGGAGTCTCGAGGGGTCGGGCGTGCCCACGCCGAAGGCCTATTGGTGTTGCGACGACAGCGAGCCGCTCGGCGCGCCGTTCTTCATCTGCGAACGCGTTAAAGGCGCGGCGCCGGTTCCCTGGACGGCCGACGGCGGCGCCGGTTTCGACGAGGCGACGAGGCTGGCGCTCGCCGATCAATTCGTCGCCGCGCTCGCGGCGCTGCACGCGTTCGCCTGGCGCGGCACGCCGGCCGCCGGCATCGAGGGCGCCGTCGCATTGGACCAGACCGCGACCGCGCAGATCGATTACTGGGCGCAGCGGATGGGCGATTGGTCGACCCGGCGTCATCCGATGCTCGAATGGGCGCTGGTCTGGTTCCGCGCCCATGCGCCGGCCGCGCGGCGCATCACGCTCGTGCACGGCGACTATCGGATCGGAAATTTCCTCGCGCGCGAGGGCGAGATCACCGCGATTCTCGATTGGGAGCTGGTCCATCTCGGCGATCCCATGGAGGACCTCGGCTGGGTCTGCCTGCAGGCCTGGCGCGGACGTTCGCTCCATATGTGCCGGCTGCTGACCCGCGAGGCCTTGCGCGAGAAATACCAGGCGCTGTCCGGATTCCCCGTCGAGACGGCGGCGCTGAACTACTGGGAGGCGTTCGGAACGTTCAAGCTCACGGTCATGCATCTGGGCGCCAGTCATTGCTTCGAGAAGCGCGGCTTCAACGACCTGCGGATGGCGGGCATGGGGGCGCAGCTCCCGCGCATGCTGCTGCAACTCGAATCGGTCATGGAGCGCGCCGCATGAACAATTCGCTGGAGCGATTGACCGAAGGCATCATCGCGGCGCTGCGCACGCATGTGATCCCGCACGTCGCCGACGCCTACGCGCGCGGCCAGGCGATCGGGGTCATCGATATCCTCAACAACATTGCGCCTCGGCTCGAATGGGCGCGGGCGCCGATCATCGAAGCCGTGCTCAGCCGGCGCCGCGCAATCCGCGACGCTCTCGCCCTCGCGCCCGCGGCGCCGGCGCGTCCCGAGGCGCTCGCCGACGGCGCGCTGGCGCTGCTGGGTTCGGCCGAGCTGCTGGCCGAGCGCGATCGGCTCGACGCCGAAATCGCCGATCTCATGGTGTGGGCGAGCGGGGCCGGCGGCGGCGCCGAAGCGGCGCTGGCGCTGCTGCGCCGGCACGTCCACGACGAGCTCACGGTCGAGATGAAGACGACGAGGAAGCCGCTGTTCGCCGAAATCGCCGGCGGTCCCGGCGCGACGCCGGGGTAGCGGCGGTGGAAGACGAGGCCAGAGCGGGACAACCGGGAGGAGCGACCGTGGAGTATCATCTCGACCCGCGCATGCCGCCGCCCGAGCAATGCGTCCAGCGCTACATGATCGACCGCTGGGCGGGCGAACAGCCGGACAAGATTTTCGCGATCTTCCCGGACGGTCGCCGATGGACGTACGCGCAAATGCGCGCGGTCGCGATCCGCACCGCCAACGCGCTGCTCGCGCTCGGCGTGCGCCAGGGCGATAGGGTGGCGGTCTGGCTTCCCAACAATTCGGACTGCCTGCGCGTCTGGTTCGGGCTCAATTATCTCGGCGCGGTGTTCGTCCCGATGAACACGGCGTACCGGGGCGCGCTGCTCGAGCATTCGATCGCTCTCGCGGGGGCGCGGCTGATGATCGCGCATGGCGAACTCTGCGCGCGATTGGGCGGCATCGGCCTCGGCGGGCTGCGCGCGATCGTGGCGCTCGGGGGCGCGCCGCCAAACATCGAGGGGGTGAGCGTCCTGCCGGCGAGCGCGCTGGAGAGCGCCGATGGAGCGCCGCCGCCGCTCGCGCGCCCGCTGGCGCCGTGGGATCTCCAGTCGATCATCTTCACCTCGGGCACCACAGGGCCGTCGAAGGGCGTGATGTCGTCCTATCTCCACCTCCATCAGATGTCGGTGTCGGCGCCGTTCCTCGGCCGGGACGATCGCTACATGGTCAACCTGCCGATGTTCCATTCCGGCGGGGTGATGCCGGTGACCGCGATGCTGATCCATGGCGGCTCGATCGCGATGGTCGACGCCTTCGACACCGATTCGTTCTGGCCGACGGTGCGAAGCGCTGAGATCACGACGACCATCCTGCTCGGGGTGATGGGCGGATTCCTGCTCAAGCGGCCGGCGTCCCCGGACGACAAGGACCATCCGTTGCGGACCTGCACCTATGTCCCGCTCAACGAGACCGCGCCGCAGTTCCACGCGAGGTTCGGGACGCAGATCTACACCCATTTCAACATGACCGAGGTTTCGATGCCGATCGTATCGGCGGCCAATCCCAAAGCTCTGGGCAGCGCGGGCCGGCCGCGGGCCGGCGTCGCGGTCCGCATCGTCGACGACAACGACTGCGAGCTTCCGGCCGGCGCGGTCGGCGAACTCGTCGTGCGGCCCGATTGCCCCTGGGCGACCAGCCACGGCTATGCGGGCAATCCCGAGGCCACCGCGGTCGCCTGGCGCAACGGCTGGTTTCACACCGGCGACGGGTTCCGCATGGACGCCGAGGGAAATTTCTATTTCGTCGATCGCCTGAAGGATGCGATCAGGCGGCGCGGCGAGAACATTTCGTCGTTCGAGGTGGAATCGGAAGTGCTCGCCTATCCGCCGATCCGGGAGGCCGCGGCGATCGCGGTCAAGAGCGAGATCGCCGAGGACGAGGTCTGCGCGGTGGTCGCCATCCGCGCCGGCGAGCGATTCGATCCGGCCGAACTCATCGCGTTCCTGCAGCCGCGCATGGCCCATTTCATGATTCCGCGTTACGTCAGGGTCGTCGACGCGCTGCCTCGCACCCCGACCTCGAAGATCGAGAAGGTCAAGCTGCGCGTGGAGGGGCTGACGCCGGACACCTGGGACCGGGAGAGCGCCGGCATCGTGATCAAGCGCGAGAAGCTCGGCCCGGACGGCCGATGACGCGCTCGGCCTCGCGCGGCCAGGAGACAGCCAATGTTCGCAGAATTATCGGAGCGGGCGAAATCGCTGCAATCGACGCTCGTGGCGTTCATGGACGAATTCGTCTACCCGAACGAACGGCGACTGCTCGATCCGGTTCCCGATTCGCGCGAGCGATGGTCGCCGCGCGCGCTGCTGGCGACCCTCCAGGCCGAGGCGAGAGCGCGCGGGCTGTGGAATCTCTTTTATCACGGCCCGGAAGGGCAGGGCCTGAACAACTACGACTATGCGCATCTCTGCGAGATTTTCGGCCGCTCGCTCGCCGCGCCGGAAATCTTCAACTGCAGCGCGCCCGACGTCGGCAACATCGAACTCCTCACGGCCTATGGCTCGCCCGAGCAGAAGCGGCGTTGGCTGAAGCCGCTGCTCGAGGGCGAGATCCGGTCCTGCTTTGCGATGACCGAACCTCGCGTCGCCTCGTCGGACGCCACCAACATCGAGACCGAAATCCGTCGCGACGGCGACCACTATGTCGTCAATGGGCGCAAATGGTGGATCACCGGGGCGATGTCGCCGCGCTGCAGGATTGCGATCGTGATGGGCAAGAGCGATCCGGCGGCGCCGAGGCACCGGCAGCAGTCGATGATCCTGGCGCCGATGGATTCGCCGGGGCTCCGGGTCGAGCGCGCGCTTTCCGTCTATGGCTACGAGCACGCGCCGCTCGGCCATGCCGAGCTGACGTTCGAGGACGTTCGCCTGCCGCTCGACAACATCCTGCTGGGCGAGGGGCGCGGCTTCGAGATCGCGCAGGGGCGGCTGGGTCCGGGCCGCATCCACCATTGCATGCGGTTCATCGGGCTCGCCGAACGGGCGCTGGCGTGCCTGTGCGAGCGCGCCAGCAGGCGTTTCGCCTTCGGCTCCGCCCTGGCCGAGATGGGGGCCGTTCGCCAGGCGATCGGGCAGTCGCGCTGCGAAATCGAGCAGGCGCGCCTGCTGACGCTCGCCGCCGCGCGGAAGATGGACGAGGTCGGCGCCAAGGCGGCGCGGGCGGAGATCGCGATGGCCAAGATCGTCGTCCCGACAATGGCCGGCGCCGTGATCGACCGGGCGATCCAGGTCCACGGCGGCGCCGGGCTCTCGCAGGACTTCTTCCTCGCCGAGGCCTTCGCCGAGACCCGATTTCTGCGGATCGGCGATGGTCCCGACGAGGTGCATCGCGAGGCTCTGGCGCGGATCGAGCTCGCGCGCCAGAGGTGACGGCCCAATTCGAAGGAGGCGCGCCGATGGGTTCCCGTTCGCTTCAGCCCGGAGACGTTGCGGTGACGCCCGCCCGCGCGATCGGCGCGCGCGAGATCGACGCCTTCGCCGAACTCGTCGGCGATTTCACGCCGATCCACGTCGATGAGGAGTTCGCGAAATCGTCGCCCTGGGGCGTGCGGATCGCGCATGGCCCGCTGGCGATGTCGACCGCGATCGGATTGTTCACGCGCATGGGAATGCTCGGCGAACGGGTCATCGGCCTCGTCAACCTGAACTGGGATTTCGCCGCGCCGGTCAAGCTCGGCGACGCCATCCATGCGCGCGTGACGGTCGAGAGCGTGCGGGCGACCTCGAAGCCGGGGCGGAGTCTGGCCATTTTCGCGTTCGAGGTCGTCAACCAGGATGAAATCCTGGTCGAGCGCGGTCGCCTGACCGTGCTCGTGCGGTCGGAACAGAGCTGAGTCCGGATGAGCGGAGAGCCGACGATGAACGATTTCCTGATGCGGCGCGAGGACGAGGCGACCCACCGGCCCGACGATTCCGTCAATTTCAACGAGAGCGTCTATACCAACGGCTTCGACGCGACGACGCCGGTCGGCGGCTGGATGCGGCTCGGCAACCGGGTCAACGAGGGCTATGCGGAACTGTCGGTGTGCGTCTATCTGCCGGATGGGCGCATCGCCTGCCAGTTCC
The DNA here is from genome assembly GCA_049509635.1 of Roseiarcus sp. GTDB lineage: Bacteria > Pseudomonadota > Alphaproteobacteria > Rhizobiales > Beijerinckiaceae > Roseiarcus. Next base: position 11,096 of record JBEKZS010000032.1, on the reverse strand, counting down.
AGCGTCCAGGGATTGTCGACAACGACCGTTTCGAGGCGGGTGGATTGTCCTATCGCGTCATCGAACCTCTGAACAGCGTGTCGATGACCTACCAGGGCGAGCTGCTGATCGTCGAGGACGCCGATGCGCTGCGCGATCCCAGGGCCCTGTTCGCGCAAGCGCCGCGCCTGCCCGGCCGCGTGACCTGGACCCACGTGGCGGAATCGCCGGTGCACGGCGGCGAACCGGTCAATGCCGAAGTCGAGACGCTGTACGGGCGCGACTTCTCGCTCGGACATTTCAATCAGCACGGCCGCGCGCGCGGTGAAATCACGGTCGGCGACAAATCCTGGACGATCGACGGCCACGGCTGGCGCGACCATTCCTGGGGTCCGCGCTATTGGCAGGCGATCTATTACTACCGTCTGTTCATCGCCAATTTCCCCAACGGCGACGGCTTCATGCTGCTGAAGATCACCGACCGGGCAGGGGTGTCGCGCCGGCGCGGCGTCCTGCTCGTCGACGGCGCCTATGAGGAGGTCGCCGACATGGATCTTGCGACCGAGTGGAACGACCGGCGCGATCCGGTCCGGGTGCTGATCGGCGTCCGGACCGCCCGGCGGAAGGCGGCGATCTCCGGCGAGATCCTGCAGCTCGCGCCGCTGCGCAACCGCCGCAAGGCGGGGGATCAGACCCTGGAATCCCGGATCGCCGAGGGCTTCACCCGATTCACCTGGGACGACCGCCAGGGCTACGGCATGACCGAGTATATCGAACGGATCGAGGACGGAATCCTCGCCGGCTATCCGCTCTGAAGCGAGCCTGGCTGGCCGATGCGCTCCAGGCGGTCGGCGGCGGCCTCGATCCGGGAGAGCGCCTCTTCGACCCCGTCCCGTCCGCGGCCCGGCGCCAGCAGCCCGTGATAGACGATGTCGGCGATCAGGTCGGCGGTCTTCTCGATCTCGAAATCGCCCTCGTTGCGCAGGAACGCCCAGGTGCGATGTTCGATGCAGCCGTAGATCATGTCGCGAACCAGCGTCGGCGAGACGTCCGCGCGCAGTTCCCCCTGCGCGGCCGCGGCCTGCACCACTTCGACGATCCGATGGGTATAAGCCTGATTCAACTGGAACAGGCGGGTCTTCCGGTAGCTCGGATCCGGCCGCAATTCCTGGAACACCAGCCGGCTCAGCGCGGGTTCGCGCCGGATGCTCGTGAGATGGTGGTGAACGATGAATCGAATCCGGTTCCAGGTTCCGCGCACGCTGCCGAATTGTTCGTCGTCGCGCGCCAGCATTTCCTCGTACCAGTGCTCGACGACGCGGACGAGCAGGTCCCGCTTGTTGGTGAAGAATCGATAGATGCTGCCGTCGACGACGCCCGCCCGCTCCGCGATGTCGGAAATCAGCGCGTCGCTGTAGCCCTTTTCGGTGAAGACGGCGCGCGCCGCCAGCATGATGTCGATAATTCTTCGCTCGGCCGGCAGCCTGCTCACGCGCCGGCGCGTTCCCGCTTGCGCCATCAACTCGTCCTCTCGGCCGCGCCGACGAACTCCGCCGCGGCGTTTGTCGCGCCTGCGCAGGACCGATCTCCGCCTGCGGCGACGGCGTTCGGGTCGGCGCGCGCTAGCTCCGCGTCAACCGCTTCTCCATCTCGTGACGCAGGATCTTCCCCGTCGTGCTGCGGGGAAAGTCGTCGAAGCCGACGAAATGAACTTCTCTGGGCCGCTTGTAGCCGGCGAGCGCCCGGCGGCAGATCGTCTCGACTTCCGACGCGTCCAGCGTCTCGTCGACGCGCGCGACGAACGCGACCGGAATCTCGCCCCATCTGGCGTCGGCCTTGCGGACGACGACCGCGTCGCGGACGCGGGGATCGGCGAGCAGGACGCGCTCGATCTCGGCGGGATAGATGTTCTCGCCGCCCGACTTGATCATGTATTTGGCCCGATCGACGAAATCGTAGCTGCCGTCGGCGTTGCGGCGCAGGAGATCGCCCATCCGAAACCAGCCGCCGCGAAAACTGCGGGCGTTGGTCTCCGGCGCGTTCCAGTAGCCGCTGAAGACGGTCGGACCGCGGACCGCGGCCTCGCCGGTCTCGCCGACCGCGACGTCGTCGCCGTTCTGGTCGAGCAGGCGCAGGCCGCACAGCGCGCTCTGTCGCTTCGAGAGCCGCTCGGGGACGAGCCCCGGCGGCAGCAGGCTGCCGGAAGCCGGCGCCAATCCGGTCTCGGTCGAACCGAACGTGTTGAAATAGGGCGCGCCGGCGAGGCCGGACAGGCGGGCGATCAGCGCGGCGGGGACGAGATCGGCCATGGCGCCGATCGCGCGTATGCTCCTGGCGCGCCGGCCGCTCGCCTCGAGCAGCGCGACGACGGGTTCGATCGAGCCCGGCATCAGCAGCATCCAGCCGAGTTCGGCGCGCTCCATGATTTCCACGATCGCTCCGGCGTCGAATCCGTCGATGACGAACACCGTCGCGCCCGCCATCAGGGCGCCGAGCATCTGATCGGACGACCCCATGTGGAACATCGGCGCCCAGGCGATGAAGCCGTCGGCCGCCGTCGCGCCCAAATCCATCCGCAGCACGGTCATGCGCGCGATTTCCGCGCGATGGCTGATCAGCGCCCCCTTGGGGAGTCCCGTCGTTCCGCTGGTGTAGAGGATCAACAGTCCCGCTTCCGGGTCGACATCCCGCGGGACCGCCGGCGCTCCGCCGTTCCGGACGAGGTCCTCAAAGCCGTCCTCCATCACCAGCGCGCGCGCGCCGCGGAGCTCGAGCGCCGACAGGACCGGCGCGAAACGCCGCGAGGCGATGACGAGCACGGGCGAGACGAGATTGATGCAATGCTCGAGCTCGGACGGCGTCAGCCGCCAGTTCTGGCAGGCGACGATCGCGCCGAGCAATGCGGCGGCCAGCTCGATCTCGATATATTCGGTGCGGTTCTCGGACAGCAGGGCGATGCGGTCGCCCGGTCCGACGCCGAGATCGGCGAGGGCGCCGGCGACCCGAGCGACGCGGGCGGAGAGTTCGCCATAGGTGAGCCGCGAGGCTCCCGATTCGATCGCCACCGCATCGGGCGCGCGATCGGCCTGGGCCGCGAACAGGCCGTATACGGTGAGCCGTCCCGCGCGACCGATTTCGTCCGCCGGGCGATCGGCGACAGCGGGATCAGCGGCCATCGCGCGTTCGTTCGCCGGCCATGGCCGCGGCCGTTTGCGCGCCGCCTCGAGGCCGCCCGCCGCGCCGGCGTCGGATCGCCGCGCCGCCCCGCGTCGCCTCGACGCGCCACCGGATCGAGCTCATTGCGCGCCTCCCCGTCCGCCTCCGACCGGCCGGCGGCGCGCCGCGATTGCCGTTGACAAGCGCGCGCCCGCCGTCGTTAATGAAGATAATTCACCAAATGGCGACCGGGCGCAAGCCGCCTCGGACCCACGTCATGGCGGTCTGACGGATCGAACGTCGGGAGGACGGTCATTGGCCGCCCAGGGAACACGGCACAGCGCGGAACGGCGCGCCGCTTCGGCGTCGCGGCCGCTCCGCTTTCCCCTGGCCGCGACCCGGCCGCAGCGCGCTCACCCCGCCACGACGCTGAAAAGTCGTGCTCATCAACTGCGCCGCCGGCGCCCCCTGTCCCATGCCGCGGGACGGTGATCCGTTGCTGAGGCTGGAGAATCTGCAGGTCGTCTACGACAGGGCGATCGAGGCGGTCCGCGACGTCTCGCTCGAGGTTCCCTCGGGCGCGATCGTCGCGCTGCTCGGCGCCAACGGCGCCGGCAAGTCGACGATCCTCAGGGCGATCTCCGGCGTCCTGAAGCGGCTCGACGGCGAGATCGTCAACGGGACGATCCACTTCGACGGCGCGCGGATTTCAGGCGACAGCCCGCGCGACATCGTCCGCGCCGGGCTCATCCAGGCGCCCGAGGGACGGGCGCTGTTCACGACCTTGACCGTCGAGGAGAACCTCCTGATGGGGGGGTTCACGCGCACGGCGCGCGAATCCGCCGCGACGCTCGACGAGGTCTACGCCCTGTTCCCGCGCGTCAAGGAGCGCCGGAAGCAGACCGCGGGCTACCTCTCCGGCGGCGAGCAGCAGATGGTCGCCGTCGGACGCGCGCTGATGGGGCGGCCGCGCCTGCTGATGCTCGACGAACCCTCGCTCGGCCTCGCCCCGCAGATCGTCGAGGGGATATTCGACGCCGTGCTCGCGCTCAACCGCACGCGCGGCCTGACGCTGCTGCTGGTCGAGCAGAACGCGCAGCTGGCGCTCCAGACGGCCTCGCACGGCTATATCATCGAGAACGGCCGCATCGTCATGGACGGGCCTTCCGAGAAGCTGCGCGCGAACGACGACGTCCAGGAGTTCTACCTCGGGCTGTCGGGCGGCCGGCGCAAGAGCATGCGCGACATCAAGCATTACAAGCGCCGCAAGCGGTGGCTGTCGTGACCCCGGCGCTCGAAATCATCGGTGTCTCGAAGCGCTTCGGCGGCCTGATCGCGGTCGACGACGTCAGCTTCTCCGTCGAGCGCGGCGGGATTTGCAGCCTGATCGGCCCGAACGGGGCCGGCAAGACGACGCTGTTCAATCTGATCAGCGCGGTGTTCCGGCCCTCGGGCGGGCGGATCCTGTTCGAGGGCCGCGACCTCGCGCGCACGCCGACCCACGCGCTGGCGGGACTCGGCGTCGCGCGCACGTTCCAGAACCTGGCGGTGTTCAGGCATGAGACCGTCGTCGACAACATCCTGGTCGGCATGCACGCGCGCCTGTCGTCCGGCCCGCTTTCGGCCGCCCTGTTCTGGGGCCGGGCGCGCGCCGAGGAAATCAAGGCGCGCGAACGGGTCGAGGAGATCATCGATTTCCTCGAGATCGAGGCGGTGCGCGATCATCCCGTGGGATCCCTCTCCTACGGCCTGCAGAAGCGCGTCGAACTCGGCCGCGCGCTCGCGATCGCGCCCAGGCTGCTGCTGCTCGACGAAATGGTCTCGGGCATGAATCGGGAGGAGCGCGAGGACATCGCCCGCTTCATTCTCGATCTGAAGGAGGAGCTGGGGACGACCATCCTGATGGTCGAGCACGACATGGGCGTCGTGATGGACATTTCCGATCGGGTCTTCGTCATGAACCAGGGGCGCAAGATCGCGGAGGGCGCGCCGTCCGAGGTCGCGCAGGACGAGGCCGTCGTCGCGGCCTATCTCGGCGCCAGGCGGCCCGCGGCATGACGATGCAAAGCCAGCAGCTGTCCCTGTTGACGATCCCGCAGGCGCTGAAGCTGCAGGCCGAAGCGCTGGGCGCGGCGACGGCGCTGCGCGAGAAGCGGTTCGGCGTCTGGCGGCGCACGAGCTGGCGCGAATACTTCCAGAATGCGCGGCGTTTCGCGATCGGCCTCCATGCCCTGGGCTTTCGCGCCGGCGACCGGCTCGCGGTCGCCAGCGACGATACGCCGGAATGGCTCTACGCCGATCTCGCCGCGCAGATGATCGGCGGCGCGTGCCTCGGGATCTATCCGACCAATCCCTGGCCGGAACTGCAGTACATCGTCCGGCACTCGCGCGCGCGCATGATCGTCTGCGGCGACCAGGAGCAGACCGACAAGGTCCTGGAAGCGCAGCGCCAGGACGGCGGGCTGCCCGATCTCGCCATCGCGATCTGCGTCGACATGAAGGGCATGCGCCACTATCCCAGGGCGAACCTGCGCTCGTTCGCCGAGGTCATGGCGCTCGGCGCGCAGCGGGAGGCGGAGCTCGGGCCGGCGATCGACGCCGCGCTCGCCGCCGGCGCGCCCGACGACGTCGCGATCATCGTCTACACCTCGGGAACGACTGGAATGCCCAAGGGCGCCATGCTGAGCCATCGCAGCATGCTGCACACGTCGGCGGCCGTCGCCGGCATCCTGGGGCTGGACCACAAGTCCTATTCGGTGCTGTGCTACCTGCCGCTCTGCCACGTCGCCGAGCGGAGCTTCTCGACGATCCTGCAACTGCTGACCGGCTGCGTGGTCAGCTTCGCCGAGTCGGTCGACACGGTCGTCGTCAACCTCAGGGAGATCGCCCCCAGGGGATTCCTCGGCGTCCCCCGCATCTGGGAGAAGATGCAGCAGAGCGTCAACTATCGCGTCCGGGACGCCACGCCGTTCCAGCGGCGCGTGTTCGAACTCTGCATCGCCCTCGGCCGCCCGATCGCCGAGCGCCGGCTCGCCAACGGCGGGGCGCTGGCGAGCCTGCCGGACCGGCTGCTGTTTGTCGCGCTGCGGCTCGTCTGCTTCGACAGCCTGCGGCGCTTTCTCGGACTCGACCGCGTGCGCGCGGGCTTCTGCGGCGGCGCCTCGGTCTCGCCCGAGGTCCTGCTGTTCTTCTGGACCCTCGGCGTTCCCATCTATCAGATCTACGGGATGACCGAGAGTTCGGGCGTCGCCTTCATGCAGCGTCCGGGCGCGACGGCGTCGGGCGCCTCGGGACTGGCGATCCCCGGCCTGGAGGTCGAGATCGCCGCGGACGGCGAACTCCTGCTGCGCGGGCCGAGCGTGTTCAAGGGCTACCTGTTCGACGAGGCCGCCACCGAACGGGCGCTGTCGGGCGGATGGCTGCGCACCGGCGACATCGTCGAGCTCGGACCCGACGGCGAGGCCCGCATCGTCGATCGCAAGAAGGACATCCTCATCACCTCGGGCGGCAAGAACGTCACGCCGTCGCTGATCGAGAACGCGCTCAAGGACTCGCCCTACATCCGCGAGGCGATCCTGCTCGGCGACGGACGGCATTTTCTCGCCGCGCTGATTCAGGTGGACCTGGAGACCACGGGAAAATGGGCGCAATCGCGCGGGCTATCCTACACGACCTACCGGTCGCTCGCCGAGGCGCCGCTGGTGCGCGAACTCGTCGCCGCCGAGGTCGACAAGGTCAACCGCCGCTTCGCCCGGGTCGAGAACGTGCGCAAGTTCGTCATCCTGTCGAAGGAGCTCGACCATGACGACGGCGAGCTGACGGCGACGATGAAGGTGCGGCGCCGAACCATCGAGCAGAAGTTCCGGTCCGAGATCGCCGATATCTACGGGAGCGCCGCCTGATGTCGTTCCTGACCCTGCTCGTCTCGACCGGTCTCGTCAGCGGCGCCGCCTACGGCCTCATCGCCATGGGCTTCGCCCTGATCTACAAGTCGACGGGGGTCGTCAATTTCGCCCAGGGCGAACTGGTGATGCTGACCGCCTATCTCTCCTACTCCCTGGCGAGCGTCCTCGATCTCTCCTTCTTTCCGCTGCTGCTGGCGACCGCGGCCGTCGCCGCGGCGGTCGGCCTGCTGATCGAGCGCATCGTCATCCGCCCGATGCTCGGCGAGCCCGCGTTTTCGATCGTCATGGCGACGGTCGGGCTGGCGGTCATCCTGCGCGGCGTGGTGGTGCTGGTCTGGGGCTCCGAGCCGCTCAATTTTCCCGTGGGACCCGCGACGACGGTGGTGAAGTTCGCCGGCGCGCCGTTCTATCCCGCGCAGCTCTACCTCATCGGCGCGCTCGCCGTGCTGACGCTGGCGGCCTGGCTGTTCCTGCGATTCTCGCGCCTCGGCGTCGCGATGCGGGCGGTCGCCTCCAACGAGACGGCCGCCCTGCTCGCCGGGGTCAGCGTCGAGCGGATTCACGCGGTCGCGTGGATGCTGTCGGCGGCGCTCGCCTCGGTGGCGGGCGTCCTGTTCGCGATCAACTACAAGCTGGCGCCCGACCTCTGGTTCCAGGGACTGAAATCCTTTCCGGCGGTCATTCTGGGCGGGCTCGATTCGGTCGTCGGCGCGAGCCTCGGCGGGCTCGTCATCGGCGTGGTCGAGAGTCTGGCGCAGGGCTATCTCGGCGAGGGCCTGCGCGAGATCGCCGGCTTCGTCATCATCATCGTCGTGCTGATGGTTCGGCCGTTCGGCCTGTTCGGCAGCCGCGACATCGATCGGGTCTGACGGAATGCGGACCGGAAACTTCAAGCAATCGGTCGGCGAGCTCGTTGCGCTCAACGACAGTCCGACCGCCTGGGCCTGGATCGTCGCGCTGGTCGCGGCGCTGCTGTGCGCGCCGGTCCTGGTCGGCGCCTATGCCCTGACGCTGATGGTCTCGACCCTGATCGCCGTCATCGGGGCGGTCGGCCTGAACCTGCTGACCGGGACGACCGGGCTGATTTCGCTCGGCCAGGCCGGATTCATGGCGGTCGGCGCCTATACCAACGCGATCCTGCTCAGCGACTATCACGCGCCGGTCTGGCTCGCCCTGCCCGCAGGCGGCGCGGCGGCCGCGCTGGTGAGCCTGGTCGTCGGCGTGCCGTCGCTGCGGCTGAAGGGGCTGTATCTGGCGATCACGACGCTGGCGTTCTCGTTCATCATCGATCACGTCATTCTCTATGCGGAGGGCCTGACCCATGGACCCAACGGCGTGTTCGTGACCGGCGCGCGGCTGTTCGGCGCCGATCTCCAGCATGGCGGCGCGCTCTATTACCTGTCGCTGGGGCTGACCATCGCGACCATTCTGGCGGCGCTCAATCTGCTGCGCACCCGGGTGGGGCGCGCGTGGCTGGCGATCCGCGACCACGACGTCGCCGCGCGGGTGATGGGCGTGGATCTCGTGCGATACAAGCTGATGGCGTTCGCGGTCAGCTCGTTCATCGTGGGAATTTCGGGCGGCCTGCTTTCGCTGCAATTGCGCTTCGTCAACGTCGACGTGTTCGCGCTGATTCTGTCGATCGAGGCGCTGGCCATCATCATCCTGGGCGGTCTCGGCTCCGTCGCGGGCGCCGTGCTCGGCGCGGTGTTCCTGTCGTTCCTGCCCGAGGCGATCCGAATCGTCCTGTCGAGGATCGTCGACCCCGACTCGCCGCTCTACACCGACTATGTCTATGAGCTGCGCGGCATCGCCTATGGCGTCGTCATCGTGGCGTTCCTCCGCTTCAAGCCCGACGGGCTGATCGGGCTGTGGCGCGACATGCGCAAATATTGGAGCAACTGGCCGCTGGCCTATTGAGAGATCCGGATTTCCCGGCTCAGCGTGGGAGGAAGCAATGAGGATTGGGACAGGCGCGCTCGTCATGGCGCTGTCGTTGGCGACGCCCGCTCTGGCGGACGATCCGGGAGTCAGCGACACCGAGATCAAGATCGGCGACGTCAACATCATGACCGGGCCCGCGGCCTTCGTCGGACGGGGCGTGGCGCTCGGCTCGAAAATCGCGGCGGCGGAAATCAATGCGGCGGGCGGCGTCAACGGACGCAAGATCAGGATCGTCACCGAGGACGACGGCTACATTCCCTCGCGTTCGTTCCAGGCGCTGACCAAGCTGCTGAACGAGGACGGCATTTTCGCGCTCAACGGAACCTCCGGCACCGCCAACGTGCTCGCGATGATGCCGCTGATCGTCGAGAACAACCTGCCGACGGTGGTGACCACGGCGCCGTCCGAACAGGTCTACACGCCGGTGCGCCCGTCGGTGTTCACCTTCGGCGCCAATTACTCCGACGCCTTCTACGCCCAGCTGAAATACATCCACGAGCACGGCGAACCCCAGTCTCCGGTCTATGGCGTCATCCGCCAGGACGACGATTTCGGCAAGGAGGTGGAGGCGGGCTATGACCGCGCGGTCAAGGCGTTCGGGGTCAAGGACGGCGTCCGGCTGCGGTTCAAGAAGGGGACCTCGAACTTCTCGGCCGAACTGGCGGAGATGAAGCAGGCGGGCGTCAACGTCCTCGCCAATGGCGCGATCTTCGCCGGGGCGGCCAACGTCCTGGCCGAAGCGCGCAAGCTCGACATGGACATCCGGTCGGCCGGCGTGTGGAGCGAGGGCATTCCGGCCTCGGCCAAGCTTTCGGCGCCGGCGGGCTATGACTTCATGGTGGCGGACTATGTCGCCCTGACCGGTCCGGCGACCGAGAAGTTCCTGGCGATGGCCAAGGCCTATGTCACCCCGGAGGAACTGGCGGGCGTCAGCCGCTACACCTACGCCACCTATATCGGCCTGAAGACGCTCGCCCATGCGATGGAGCAGTGCGGCAAGGCGCTGACGCGCGCCTGCACGATCGAGCAGCTTCGCCAGATCAAGAATTTCGACACCGGCGGACTCAGCGCGCCGGTCAGCTTCGACAATCCGAGCCAGCTCGGCGGCGCCGAAGTGGCGGTCTACCAGTTCGACGCCAAGAGCCTGACGTTCAAGGCGCTGACCGACTTCGCGAAATACTAGGCGCGGATTCGCGGCGCAGCCAATGGAGCGAGTGTGGCCTCGCGGCCGAAGCCGGCTTGGCGGGCGGCGGGGCGGATCGGCTGGCCGGCCCTTGCCGACGCCTGCCGCCTCGAGCGCGCGCCGGATCGCGGCGCGCGTCGATCCCGCGCGATCCCGCGACTCGAGGAGAACAAAGTCGAGTCATCTCGATCACTCGAGTCCGTTCCCGGGACAGCCCTTCGATTCCCGGGGAGCGGAGGAGGGCGCGCTTCACGATGGGAAGATGCGCGACGACGAAGACCCCGCCCCGCGCCGGCGCGCGAAGGCGATGCGACGCGACATGACCCCCGCCGAGCGCCGCCCGTGGCGGTCGCTGCGCCATCGGCTGCCGCCGGCCGGACCCATTTCCGGCGCCAGGTCGCGATCGGCCTGAGATCGCCGACTTCGCCTGCGTCGCCAAGCGCCTCGTGGTCGAGGTCGACGGCGAGCAGCACGGCGCGGACGCGGCGCAGGCCTATGACGCGCGGCCTCAGACCGACGGCCTCGATCAGATCTGGGTCGCCGACATCACCTATGTGCCGCTCGGCGAGGCGTTCGTCTATCTGGCGGTCGTGCTCGACGCCTTCTCGTGCAAGGTGATCGGCTGGGCGCTCGAGGATCATCTGGAGGCGCGGCTGGCGATGGCGGCGCTGGACATGGCGCTCGCGGCGCGCAATCCTCCCGCCGAGAGCTTGATTCATCATTCCGACCGCGGCGTGCAATACGCCTGCGGCGAGTATAGCCAGCGCCTGCAAGCGCGCGGCGTCGCCCTCAGCATGAGCCGGGTCGGCAATCCCTATGACAACGCCAGGCCGAGAGCTTCATGAAGACGCTGAAGGCGGAGGAGGTGAACGGCAAGGCCTACGCCACCCCGGAGCAGGCGCGCCGCGCCATCGGCGCCTTCATCGAGG
>JBEKZS010000031.1:0-34448 GCA_049509635.1 Roseiarcus sp. | reverse complement strand
GGCCGGGCGGCGCCAGTCGGCTTTGTCGCGTCAGACGGCGCGGCCCGCACGTTTCGCCGCGACGGGAATCGCGCCTGAGCAAGAGGGCAAGGCGATGAGCCGTCGACCTGAGGGACGCGAACGCCAAGCGCCGCGGAGCCACGCCGCCGTCGCGCCGTCAAGTCAGGGCGATTGCTGCGCAATCGCCCGGGGCCAAGAGGCCGCTGCTACGCTACGCTCAGCCCCTCCCGGCGATCGCAAGCGATCGCCTCGGGGTGACTGCACGCCGTCGGCGTGGCGATTGGCGAGCGTGACCTTTTGCCGCGCAAAGCGGCCGATTGGCCGCGCTGCGCAGCAAAAGGTCACGGTTGCAAACGGCCGGGGGCGGGCGCGCGGGTCAATGTTCGCGGCGCGCCTCTTGGCGCGAAGCGACCGCCGGAGGCGGCTCGACATTGACGCGCGCGACCGGCCCTGGCAGCGCCGAAGCCTGCCGGGAGGCGGCCACGCCCCCGTCGCGTCGTCACGCGAGGGCGATTGCTGTGCAATCGCCCGAGCCCAAGAAGCCGCTGCTTCGCTTCGCTCAGCCCCTCCCGGCGATCGCAAGCGATCGCCTTGGGGTGACTGCGCGCCGTCGGCGCGGCGATTGGCGACCGTGACCTTTTGCTGCGCAAGGCGGCCGATTGGCCGCGCTGCGCACCAAAAGGTCATGGGTGCAAACGGCCAGGGACGGGCGCGCGGATCAATGTTCGCGGCGCGCCTCTTGGCGCGAGGCGACCGGCGTAGCCGGCGTGACCTTGACGCGCGCGACCGGCCCTGGCAGCGCCGAAGCCGGCCTGGCGTGCGGCGCCGCACATCCGTTGGTCAGTCCATCGGACTCCGCCTGGAACAGCGACCCCTGCCGCCCGCCCTGCCCAGCCGGCCGCGCGGCGCGCGCCGCGGCCTTGCGGGCGGCGCCGCCGCCGCCCGGCGCGGGCGCCCCGCGGGCGATCGCGTCGATCTCGCCGTCGGAAAATTCGATCCGGATCGGCTGGTCGAGGCCGATCGCGGCGGCGTTGCGCAGCGGCGCGCCGCCCGCCTCGCGCACCAGCGCGAAGCCGCGCGCCAGAACGCTGCGATAGCTCACGGCGCTGAGGATTTGCCCGGCGGCGGCGAGCCGGGCGCGCCGGCGGGCGATCGCGGACTCGAGCGCGCGCGCCAGCCGCGTGCGCGCCTGCAGGGCGCGCGCCGCTTGCTGGGCGTCGAACCGGCGGCGCGCGGCGAGCGAGGCGGCGAGGCGCGCGGCGAGCCGGGCGAGCCGCTCGCGCCGCCGTTCGCCGTCGCGACGGATCGCGCGCGCGAGATTTTGGGCGGCGCCCTTGCCGCGCGCCGCGGCGCCGGCGAGCAGGGCCTGCGGCGAGCGCACGGCGAGCCGGCGCGACAGCCGCGCGAGCGCGATCGCGCGCCGGTCGAAGCCGCTCCGGGCGCTCGCGGCGAGCGCGGCGCCGGCGCGGTCCAGCCGCTGGCGCGGGACGGCGAGGATCGCCTCGCCCGAGGGCAGCGCCCGCGCGCCGGCGCGCAAGCTCGCCCGGGCGCGCTCGCCGATCCGCAGGATCGCGCCGCGCCGGCGCGCCTCGAGATCGGCGAGATCGGCGACGAGTTCGGCGCGGACGGGCGCGCTGAGTTCGGCCGCGGCGGTCGGCGTCGGCGCGCGCACGTCGGCGGCATGGTCGATCAGCGTCCAGTCGGTCTCGTGGCCGATCGCCGCCACCAGCGGGATCATGCTGCCGGCCGCCGCCCGCACGACGATCTCTTCGTTGAAGCTCCAGAGATCCTCGAGCGAGCCGCCGCCGCGCGCGACGATCAGCACGTCGGGGCGCGGAATCGCCCCGCCGGGTTCGAGCGCGTTGAAGCCGAGGATCGCGGCGGCGACCTCGGCGGCCGAAGTCTCGCCCTGCACGCGGACGGGCCAGACGAGCACATGGACGGGAAACCGATCGGCGAGGCGATGCAGGATGTCGCGGATCACGGCGCCGGTCGGCGAGGTGACGACGCCGATCACCCGCGGCAGAAACGGCAGCAGTTGCTTGCGCGCGGCGTCGAACAGGCCCTCGCCGGCGAGCTTGACGCGGCGCGCCTCCAGCAGCGCCATCAGCGCGCCGACGCCGGCCGGCTCCATCGTCTCGACGATGATCTGATAGGCCGATTTGCCGGGGAAGGTGGTGATCTTGCCGGCGGCGATCACCTCCATGCCTTCTTCGGGCCGGATGCGCATGCGCGCGAACACGCCCTTCCAGATCACCGCGTCGATCCGGGCGCCCTGGTCCTTCAGCGAGAAATAGACATGGCCGGACGAATGCGGGCCGCGATAATTGGACACCTCGCCGCGGACGCGGACATAGCCGAAGCGATCCTCGACGAGGCGCTTGAGCGCGCCGGAGAGCTCGGTGACGGAGAGTTCGGGCGCGTTGGTGGCGGGCGAGGCTTCGGCCATCGCGCCTCTATGCCCGATCGGGGACGGCGAGACCAGACCGCGACGGGAATTGGCCGAGGCGATCCCGGGACGCGGCGCATCGTCGATGGCCCTCCGCGAGGAAATCGCCTAAACCTCGGGCCGGCGCGCGATCCGGAGGCGGGCCCGGCGGGGCGCCATGCTGGCGCCCGATTGTCGGCTCAACGTTTTGCGCGGGATGGCGCCGGCGCGAGGACCGCGCAGGCGCCGTCGGCTGCGGGGATCAAGAGGGCATGATGCGAATTGTTGTTGCACTGGCGATCGGCCTGTCCGCCGGCCTCGCCGCCGGCGCCGCGCGGGCGCAGAGCGCCGAATGCCTGCGGCTGCAGCAGGCGATCGTCGCCGCCGGCCACGGCGGCAATCCGCAGACCGCGCAATTCGAATCGGCGGCGCAACGCCAGCGCGGCGAGATCGACCGCACCGCGGCCTACGCCCGTTCGATCGGCTGCGACAACCACAAGTTCCTGTTCTTCGGCTCCGGCCCGCCGGCGCAATGCGAGGCGATCAATGCGCAATTGTCGCGCATGCAGGCCAATCTGGCCGACCTCGAATCGCACGCGAGCGGCGACGGCGGCCGCGCCGAACTCACCGCGCGCTACAATTCGGAATGCACGAACGCCGGGCGAAACCAGCCGCACGGCATTTTCGACGCGCTGTTCGGCAATCCGCACGAACAGGGGCCCGCCGACCTCCAGACCGTCCCGGTGTCGCCCGACGGCAACAACCCGGACCAGCCGCCGGCCGACGCCGACGCCAAGGAGGCGCATGCCGGGTCGAAGGCGGTCTGCGTGCGCACTTGCGACGGCAGCTTCTTCCCGGTGTCCTATTCGGCCGGCGGCGGCCGGCTCGACGAACTCCAGGACATGTGCCGGGCGCTGTGCCCGAACGCCGACGTGGGCCTCTACACCTATTCGCCGTCGGCCGACATCGAAACCGCGGTCGGGATCAACGGCTCGCGCTACATGGACCTGCCGAGTGCGCTCAAATATCGCAGCAGCGTCGATTCCACCTGTTCGTGCCGAAGGCGCGGCGAGAGCTGGGCCGACGCGCTGGCGGGCGCCGAGCAGCGGCTCGGCGGCGGCGGCCGGACCGACATCGTGGTGACGGCCGAAAAATCGGCGGAAATGTCGCGCCCGAAGCCCGACGCCAAGCCGAAGCCGGGCGCCAAGCCGACGCCCGACGCGGCCAAGCCGCCCGCGCTCGATCCCAAGGCGGCCGCCGACCAGGCGCCGATCGATCAGCTGATCGGACAGCAGGCGGCGACCCCCAATCCCGGCTCCGGCATCGCCGTCGGCGAGGCCAAGACCGGCCCGCTCTACACCAAAGGGCAGGGGCAGACCGAAGAGGTCGTCGGGCCCGACGGGGTCAAGCGGCGGGTGCGGATAATCGATCCAACGCTTTGATCCTGCCGATCAGCGGCAGCAGGGCGGCGAGTTCCGGCCCGGACTCCTGCCCCGTCAAGGCCAGCCGCAAGGGATGGAACAGCGCCCTGCCCTTGCGTCCGGTCGCCGTCTTGAGCGCGCCGGTCCAGGTCGCCCAGGTCGTGGCGTCCCACGGCGCTGGCGGCAGGCAGCCGACCGCTTCGCCGAGAAACGCGGCGTCCTCGACGATCGGTTCGATCCGGCCGTGGACGACGCGCCACCAGTCGCGCGCCTCGGCGAAGCGGGCGAGATTGCCGCGCACCGCGGTCCAGAACGGCTCGGCGTCGACGCCGACGATTTCGAGCGCCGCCAGGCGGTCGCGCACGTCCTCGAACGGCAGCCCGTGGAGCGTGCGCGCCGACAGCGCCACCAATTCGGCCTCGTCGAACCGCGCCGCGCCGCGCGACAATTGGGCGAGATCGAAGGTTTCGGCGAGTTCGCCGAGCGCGCGCACCGGGCGCACCGACTGGGCCGAGCCGACGAGAACCGCGAGCGCGGCCACCGCCAGCGCCTCGACGCCGTTGTCGCGCAGCGACGCGATCGAGAGCGCGCCGGTCCGCTTGGACAGCCCTTCGCCCGCCGCGTCGGTCAGCAGATTATGGTGCCCGAACGCAGGCGCACGGCCCGAGAGCGCCTCGAAAATCTGGATCTGCACCGCGGTGTTGGTGACGTGGTCCTCGCCGCGAATGACATGGCTGACGCGCAGGTCGATGTCGTCGACGACCGACGGCAGCGTGTAGAGATAGCTGCCGTCCTCCCGGACGAGGACGGGATCCGAAAGCGACGAACAGTCGATATGGCTGGGGCCCCGCACCAGATCGTCCCACGCGACCGTCGTCGGCGCGAGCCGGAACCGCCAGTGCGGCCGTCGTCCCCGCGCCTCCAGCGCGGCGCGCTCCGGCGCGCTGAGCGCCAGAGCCGCCCGATCGTAGACGGGCGGGCGGCCGAGCGCCTGCTGGCGCTTGCGCCGCCCGTCGAGTTCCTCGGCCGTCTCATAGGCCGGGTAGAGCCGCCCCGCCTCGCGCAGCCGCGCGGCGGCGGCGTCATAGAGCGCCATCCGCTCCGACTGCCGCACCGTCTCGTCGGCGCGGACGCCGAGCCAGGCGAGATCGGCCTGGATGGAATCGGCGTATTCGGCGCGCGAACGCTCCCGGTCGGTGTCGTCGAAGCGCAGGATGAAGCGTCCGCGCTCGCGCATCGCAAACAGCCAGTTCAGCAACGCCGTGCGGGCGTTGCCGATGTGGATGCGGCCGGTCGGCGACGGCGCGAAGCGGACGGCGGACCTGTTGGGCATGCGCCTTCATAGAAGCGTCGCGGCGGCCCCGCAACATGGGCCGCGCCCGAATCAGCGGCGAGGTTTGGGATCAGTCATGACCGTCAGTCAGTTCGCCGGCGCCTATTGCATCATCGCCGCCTCGGTCCAGGCGCTCGGCGCCGCCATGGCCGCGGCGCGCTGCGCGCGTCGCGCCGCGCCCATGCCGCCCCGGCCCGGCTCGCCGCCGGTCACCGTCGTGCGGCCGTTGTGCGGGATCGATCCGTTCGCGCACGAGACGCTCGCCTCGAGCTTCGCGCTCGACTACCCCGAGTACGAAATTGTCTTCTGCCTGGCGAACGGCGACGATCCGATCGCGCCGCTGGTGCGCCGGCTGATCGCCGCGCATCCGCGCGTCCCGGCGCGCCTGCTGGTCGGCGACGAGAGGCCGACCGGCAATCCAAAGCTCAACAATGTCGTCAAGGGCTGGAAGGCCGCCCGCCACGACTGGATCGTGATCGCCGATTCCAACGTCCTGATGCCGCGGGACTACATCCAGCGCCTGATGGCGCGCTGGCGCGCCGACACCGGAATCGTCTGCGCGCCGCCGATCGGCTCGGCGCCGGGCAGCTTCGCGGCCGAGATCGAATGCGCCTTCCTCAACACCTATCAGGCGCGCTGGCAATATGCGGCCGAGACGCTCGGCTTCGGCTTCGCCCAGGGCAAGACCATGCTGTGGCGGCGGGCGGTGCTGGAGGCGGGCGGGGGCATCGACGCCCTCGGCGCGGAACTCGCCGAGGACGCCGCGGCGACGAAACTGATCCACCGGGCGGGGCTGCGCGCGCATCTGGTCTCAGCGCCCTTCGAACAGCCGCTCGGCGCGCGCCGATGGCGCGACGTCTGGGCCCGGCAATTGCGCTGGGCGCGGCTGCGGCGTGCGACCTTCCCGTTGGCTTTCGCGCCGGAACTGCTGACGACCGGGTTGTGCGTCCTGATCGCCGCCTGGTTCGGCGCCGCGGAAGCCGGTCTGAGCCCGTTCGCGGGGGTCCTCGTGGCGGCTCTGGTCTGGTACGGGTCGGAAGCGCTGCTCGCCTGCGCCGCCGGCTGGCGGCTCGGCCTGCCATCGCTGCCCGCCTGGATCGCCCGCGATCTCGCCTTGCCCTGGCTATGGGCGCTGGCCTGGGCCGGCGACAGCTTCGTCTGGCGCGGCAATGCGATGTCGGTCGCCGGGGCCGAACCCGGCGTCGCCGCCGGACGCTGAATCGCCGCGACCGCCCGGCCCTTCCGCCTGCACGAGGGCGGCGATCGCCAAACCGTCGGTCGGCGGCGGCGTGACCAGCCGCCGCGCCATCCGGCGCGACAGGAAGCAACGCAACGGCTCGTCGTAGAACCTCATCAACGCGGCGGCGGCGACGAGCGTCAGGCCGATCGAGGCGTCGATCGCGCCGCCGCGGGGGAACTGCGCCCGCTCGGCGAATTGATGGACGGCGCGCGCGATCGGCCACGCGCGCGCTGTAGGAGCGGGCGATCACGAAGCCGCTCGGCATGAAGAACAGGTCGACCGCGAGCGGGGCGTCTTTGAAGCGGCGTATCGGGAGGAGTCGCTGACATGCATCAGCATGACCGCGAGCGCCGCGATTCCACGCATCCCGTCGAGCGTGTCGCAGCGTTTTTCGGCGGCTTCCGACATCGGGCTCCGCCCGCGTCCCGCGGAATCGCGCGCCCAGCCTGACGCAAGCCGGGGTTGGCGTCCGCCACTTTCGGCGGCCGGGATTAACAAACTGATTCTTTTTACTGAATTGCGCGAATGTCGCGCAAATCCCTTGTCCCGCCAGCACTATTCTGGCCAAATTGTCGCGGCGATAGGGGCTTTTCAAACAGTCGAATCGTCGTATGGTGACGTGTCGTCAACGAACTGAAAGGAGGTGATCCAGTGTCTCATTGTCTATCGCCACGAGTGATTTGCAGGGCCTGGGTTATTGTCCGTGCGGAGAAAGACCGCGCATAGCAGGCGCCCGGAAGCAAAACCCTGAGCGATCTCTGCGTGGTCGCGACAATGGAAGGGCCGCTCACGGGCGGCCCTTCTCTTTTGGCCCCGGCCTCCCGCGCTACGCCGGCGCTGCAATCTACGCCGCGGTCGCGACGTCCCCGCGCCCTACCGAGTGGTCGGCCGTCCTCAGTCCTCGAACCGCTCGCTCGTCCCGGCCTGCCCGCGGGGCGCGATCGCCGCGTCGGGCGCCAGCCGCGGCGCGCCGGAATCGCGGAACCGGTTGACGATGGGATAACGGCGGTCGCGGCCGAAATTCTTCGGCCCAACCTTCACGCCCGGCGCCGACTGGCGGCGTTTGTATTCGGCCAGATAAAGGAGCCGCTCGATCCGGCGCACCGTGTCGGGGTCGAAGCCCTGGGCGATGATTTCGGCGAGCCGCATTTCCTTTTCGACGAGCCCGTGCAGGATCGCGTCGAGCACGGGATAGGGCGGCAGCGAATCCTCGTCCTTCTGGTTCTCACGCAATTCCGCGCTCGGCGGCTTGACGATGATGTTGACCGGGATCACCTCGCCCTCTGGTCCGAGCGCGCCCTCCGGCTTCCAACGGTTGCGCAGGGCCGAGAGGCGGAACACCTCCATCTTGTAGAGGTCCTTGATCGGGTTGAAGCCGCCGTTCATGTCGCCGTAGAGCGTGGCGTAGCCGACCGACATTTCCGACTTGTTGCCGGTGGTGACCACCATCGGCCCGAACTTGTTGGAGATCGACATCAGGATGAGGCCGCGCGCGCGGCTCTGGATGTTCTCCTCCGTGATGTCGCGCCCGCGCCCTTCGAACAGGCCGGCGAGCGCATGTTCGACCCCCTCGACCGGCCCGGCGATCGGCACGACGTCGTAGCGGAGGCCGAGCGCCTTGGCGCAGGCGGCGGCGTCCGCGAGCGATTCCATCGAGGTGAAGCGATAGGGCAGCATGATCGCATGGACCCGCGCCGCGCCCAGCGCATCGACCGCCATCGCCGCGCAGAGCGCGGAATCGACGCCGCCCGACAGGCCGAGCACGACGCCGGGAAAGCGATTGTTCTCGACATAGTCGCGCAGGCCCAGCACGCAGGCCGAATAGTCGGCCTCGTCGCCCTCCTCGACCAGGACGCGATCGCCTTCGACGCAGCGCCAGCCGGTCCCGCCGCGGTCCCAGACGGTGCGCGCGACGGCTTCCCGGAACGCCGGCAATTGCAGCGCCAGCGAGCGATCCGCGTTCAGCGCGAAGGAGGCGCCCTCGAAGACGAGTTCGTCCTGGCCGCCGACCTGGTTGAGATAGATCAGCGGCAGGCCGCTCTCGACGACGCGCGAGGCCGCAATATTGTGCCGGAGCGCGACCTTGCCGCGCTCATAAGGCGAGGCGTTGGGCACGAGCAGGATTTCGCCGCCCGTCTCGGCGATGCATTCGACGGGATCGGGGCCCCAGATGTCCTCGCAGATCGGCACGCCGATCCGCACGCCGCGGAACGAAATCGGCCCCGGCGAGGGCCCCGGGCGGAACACCCGCTTTTCGTCGAACACGCCGTAATTGGGCAGGTCGACCTTGAACCGCACGGAATCGATGCGACCGCCGTCGAGCAGCGCATAGGCGTTGTAGAGCTCGCCGGCCTCGACCCAGGGCAGCCCGACCAGCACCGCGGGCCCGCCGTCCGCCGTATCGCGCGCGAGCGCCTCGCAAGCCGTCCGGCACGCCTCCTGGAACGCGGGCTTCAGCACGAGATCCTCGGGGGGATAGCCCGACAGGAACAGTTCGGACGCCATCACGATGTCGGCCCCGAACCCGGCGGCCTGCGCGCGCGCGGCGCGAAGACGCTGGAGATTGCCGTCGATGGCGCCGACGATGGCGGAAAGCTGGGCGAGGGCGATGACGAGGCGATCGACGGGCGCGGGCATGGCCCTCGTTTAGCGCGGGGACAGGCGGCGGGCAATCTAGCCGCCCTGCTCCCCGGGTTGCTTCCGCCGCACCCGCTTGCGCGTCTGCACGGTCACCCGCGGCCCGTCGACGAGGCGCACGACGGCGCCCCATAGCGTGCGCACGTCCTGTTCGGTCAGCCCGATGCGATGAAAGATGTTGCGCAGATTGCGCTGCATCACCGGCTTCTTGCCGGCGGGTCGGAAGAAGCCGCGCTCGTCGAGCTTGCTCTCGAGAAAATCGAAGAAGGCGAGCACCATCTCGCGCGTCGCCGGGCCTGAGCGCGCGGGCGGCGCGCGCGGCGGGGCCTCGCCATGGGCGGCCTGGAACCATTCGTAGCCGCACAGCAGCACCGCCTGGGCGAGATTGAGCGAGGCATAGGCGGGATTGACGGGAAAGGTGACGATCGCGTCGGCGAGCGAGACCTCGCGATTGTCGAGGCCGGTGCGTTCGGGGCCGAACAGGATGCCGCGCCTTTCGCCCGCGCGCCAGGCGGCGACCGACTCCGCCATCGCCGGACCCGGGGCGAAAATCGGTTTAAGCTGGCCGCGCTCGCGCGCGGTCGTCGCATAGACGAAATGCAGGTCGGCGACCGCCTCCTCGACGCTCGCGAATACCCGCGCCGATTCCAGCAGCGCCACCGCGCCGGCCGCCGCGGCATAGGCGCTCTTGCGCCGCGCGTCGCTGCGCGGCCAGCCCTCGCGCGGACTGACGAGGCGCAGGTCGTCGAGGCCGAAATTGGCCATGGCGCGCGCGCACATGCCGATGTTGACCGCCAGCTGCGGGCGCACCAGCACGACGGCGGGACCGCCGGCGACTGCGGGCCTGGTGCGATCCGTTCCCGCCCCGACCATCAGGAATCCCGTGAGCCGAACCCGGCGATGGGCGAGACTAGCGCCGATTCGCCGCGAGGGTTCAATGCCGCGCCGTGCCTGTCCGCGCCGCGGCGTAGCGGCGCGCGATCTCGCGCGCGACGACGAGGCTGGAATCGATTGGCGCATAGGCGAAGGGTTCGAAACGACCGGCGAAGCGGCGCACCGCGCCGAGGCGCTCCAGCGCGTCGAGATAGCGGCGGATCTTGCCGCCGCCGCCCGAGGGCTCGAAAACATAGACCGGCGCGCCGGTCGCGGTCGCCTCGCCGACCATGTTGACGCTGTCGCCGGTCACCAGGATCGTCTCGGCGTTGGCGAGGATCTGGGCGTAGGGATTGTCGCCGGCGCCGTCCCAGACGAAGGCGGGCGCGGCGCCCAGGCCGCGCCGCACCGCCGCGACCAGTTCGGGCGGCGTGCGCCGCGAGGGGGTCGCCATCACGCTGTAGCCGGCCCCGGCGAGACTCGAGGCCGCGGCCGCGAGCCGTTCGACATCGCCTGCGGCGAAATAATGCGCGCCGCTCGGGCCGCCCAGCACGATCGCGGCGCGGGGCGCGGGCAAGGCGGCGATGCGCGGGTCCGGCGCAGCGCGGGCCGCGGCGAGCCGCGCCGCGGAAAAGGGGTGAGGCGAGGTCAGCGTCGCTACGACGTTCGGCCCGGCGAGCCCGTCGTGCTCGGGCGTCCAGATCAGGTCCATCGCCGAGCGCCAGGCGCGCGGATCCTGCAGGAAGACGGCGAACAGGGCGCCCCCGCCGGCCCGCTTGAGGGCGCGGATATAGGGCACGGTGACGCGCCCGCAGGCGATCGCAATGTCCGGAAACGGCGGCGCCAGAGGCGATCCCGCCCGCCCGGGCCGGTCCCTGGGATCGAGCGGGCCGTAGGGCGACAGCCCGGCGAACAGCGGGCGCGGCGCGACCACGCGCAAGGCGTAGCCTGCGCCCAGCGCCTCCGCAACCCCCAGGCAATTGGCCTGATGGCCCGCCTTGCCCGAACCCAGAACGAGCACACGTGCGCCCGGCGGAAGAAGCGCGTCATGCGGCAAGAGATAAGTCCGCCATACCGATCGCTACAGCCCCATCCGTCCCGGTAGCCATTGGGCGAAACTCGCGGCGAGCTGATCGACACGGCGGCGCTCCGTGCCGCGCTCGTAAACCGAGCCGCCGGTATAGTCGAGCTGGGAAGCGAACAGCGGAAAACTGGCGATCGTCCGCCCGCTCGGGCCGACCAGGGTAGCCGCGCCCTGGATCTCGTCGCGGGCGTCGCCGCCGCCGAACGGCTGCGTGCCGCCGCCGCCCGACGGGCCGAGCGTGACCAGATCGATCCGCACCACGAGGGCCGGCGCGGCGCGGTCACCGGGCTCGAGGCGTCCTGCGAAGACGGCCCGCAGCCGGGCGGGGAGTTCCTCGGCGAGCCAGTCGGCCTCCGGGCCGAGGCCGTTGCGCGCCAGCGGCGCGACGTCGACCTCGATCGCGCGCAGCCGAAGATTCGCCGCCGCGGGACCCGCGAGCGGCGGCGCACCCTCGCCGGCGGCGCCGGCGGGTTGCGTCAGGGCGAGCAGACCCGCCAGCAGCGCGAGCGCTCCTCCCAGTCGCGCGCATCCCGCGTGGCCCATGGAAGCGACCCCCAAGCCTGCGCACCGCCTTCGCGGCCGCTCCGAATCCGTATCACACGAAGGCGACCTTCAGGATCTCATAGCTCTTTCCGCCCCCCGGCGTGTTCACTTCGACGCTGTCGCCGACCTTCTTGCCGATCAGCGCGCGGGCCGTGGGCGAGGTGATCGACACCCGGCCCGATTTGACGTCCGCCTCGCTCTCGCCGACGATCTGGAACACCTTCTTGGCCTCGGTGTCCTCGTCGACCAGCGTAACGGTGGCTCCGAATTTCACCGTCGAGCCCGACAGTTTGGAGACGTCGATGACCTCGGCGCGCTGCAGCTTGTCCTCCAGCTCGACGATTCGGCCCTCATTGTGCGATTGCGCTTCCTTGGCGGAATGATATTCCGCATTTTCAGACAAGTCGCCGTGCGAACGCGCCTCGGCAATTGCCTGGATGATTCGCGGGCGCTCCACCTGCTGGAGCCGCATGAATTCGGCCTCGAGGGCGGCGTGCCCCGCGGCCGTGATCGGAAACTTGTCCATAGCCTATCCCTACCCGGTCCGGTTCCTCTGCCATTGTCGAAAATGCACAGCAGCGCCCCGGCGATGCACCGCGCGGCGCGTCAACCGAAATAATCCTGCAACGCCCGCACTTCAAGATCGCCGTCGATATAGGCCTCCACTCCCCGCGTCGCGGCGATAGCGCCGGCCAAGGTGGTGTAATAGGGCGTCTTATGCAAGAGGGCGGCGCGGCGCAGCGGCCGGGAATCGGCGAGCGCCTGGGCGCCCTCGGTCGTGTTGAAGACCAGCTGGATCGAGCCGTTCTTGATGGCGTCGACGATATGCGGGCGCCCCTCGGAGACCTTGTTGATCTTGACCGCCGGAACGCCCTGGGCCTGCAGATAGCGGGTCGTGCCGCCGGTCGACTGGATCTTGAAGCCGAGCGCGTGGAGCTGGCGCATGGTGGCGAGGATGCGCGGTTTGTCGGCGTCGCGCACCGAAACGAACACCGTGCCCGAACGCGGCACGGCCGCCCCGGCGCCGAGCTGGCTCTTGGCGAAGGCGACATCGAAAGAGCGGTCGATGCCCATGACTTCGCCAGTCGAGCGCATCTCCGGCCCGAGCACAGTGTCGACGCCCGGAAAGCGCGCGAACGGAAACACCGCTTCCTTGACCCCGACATGGGCGATCGGCTCCTGGCGGAAGGCGAACGAGGCGAGGCTTGCCCCGGCCATGATCCGGGCCGCGATCTTGGCGATCGGACGGCCGATCACCTTGGCGACGAAGGGCACGGTGCGTGAGGCGCGCGGGTTGACTTCGAGCACGTAGATATCGTCGTCCTTCAGCGCGAATTGCACGTTCATGAGGCCGCCGACGTCGAGCGCCAGCGCCAGCTTGCGCGTCTGCGCCTCGAGGCGGGCGATCATGTCGGGCTTCAGCGAGCG
This sequence comes from Roseiarcus sp., assembly GCA_049509635.1. Classification (GTDB taxonomy): domain Bacteria; phylum Pseudomonadota; class Alphaproteobacteria; order Rhizobiales; family Beijerinckiaceae; genus Roseiarcus. Next base: position 21,461 of record JBEKZS010000031.1, on the reverse strand, counting down.
CGGCGGCAGCGAACAGGCGCTGTCGCCCGAATGGATCCCGGCCTCCTCGATATGCTCCATCACGCCGGCCACGACGACGTCGCGCCCGTCGCACAGCGCGTCGACGTCGATTTCGGTCGCATCCGAGAGATAGCGGTCGAACAGCAGCGGATTGGCGCCGAGCACCGTGTTGATCTGGCCGGTTTTGTCGTTGGGATAGCGCGCCTTCACGTCGGACGGGACGAGGCCCGGCAGGGTGCCGAGCAGATAGTCGTCGAGCGTGGTCTGGTCGCGGATGATCGCCATCGCCCGCCCGCCCAGCACGTAGGACGGCCGCACGACCAGCGGCAGGCCGAGGTCGGCCGCGATCAGACGCGACTGCTCGACCGAATAGGCGATGCCGTTCTTGGGTTGCTTCAGGCCCAGCTTGTCGAGCAGGCGCTTGAAGCGGTCGCGGTCCTCGGCAAGGTCGATCGAGTCGACCGAGGTGCCCAGGATCGGCGCGCCGGACGCCTCAATCGCCCGCGCGAGCTTGAGCGGCGTCTGTCCGCCGAATTGGACGATCACGCCGCGTAGCGTCCCCTGCTCGCGTTCCTTGGCGAGGATCGCCAGCACGTCCTCGGCGGTCAGCGGCTCGAAATAGAGCCGATCGGACGTGTCGTAGTCGGTCGACACCGTCTCGGGGTTGCAATTGATCATGATCGTCTCGAAGCCCGCCTCGCTCAGCGCGAAACAGGCGTGGCAGCAGCAATAGTCGAATTCGATGCCCTGCCCGATCCGGTTCGGCCCGCCGCCCAGGATGACGATTTTTTCGCGCGTGGTCGGGCGCGCCTCGCAGGCGAGCGCGCCCGCGAAGGGCGCTTCGTAGGTCGAATACATGTAAGGGGTCGGCGAGGCGAATTCGGCCGCGCAGGTGTCGATGCGCTTGTAGACCGGAGCGACGCCGAGCGCGCGGCGGGCGCGCGCGACCTCGCCCTCCGCGATGCCCGCCAGCGTCGCCAGCCGCAGGTCGGAGAAGCCCGCCGCCTTGAGCGCGCGCAGGTTGCCGGAGTCGCCCGGCAGGCCATGGCGGCGAACCTTCTTCTCCAGCGCGACGATTTCGGCGAGCCGGGCGAGGAACCAGCGGTCGATTCGGCAGACCTCGTAGATTTCCTCGACGCTCATGCCCGCCCGCATCGCCTGGGCGACGTTGAGCAGCCGGTCCGGGGTGGGCTTGCCGATCGCGGCGCGCAGGGCGTTGTGGTCATCGCCCTTGCCGAGGCCCTCGATTTCGATCTCGTCGAGGCCGGTCAGGCCGGTCTCCAGCGAGCGCAGCGCCTTCTGGAGCGATTCGGCGAAGGTCCGCCCGATCGCCATCGCCTCGCCGACCGACTTCATCGCCGTCGTCAGCACGGGGTCGGCGCCGGGGAATTTCTCGAACGCGAAGCGCGGGATCTTGGTGACGACATAGTCGATCGTCGGCTCGAATGAGGCCGGCGTCGCCCCGCCGGTGATGTCGTTGGCGATCTCGTCGAGAAGATAGCCAACCGCGAGCTTGGCGGCGACCTTGGCGATCGGGAAGCCGGTCGCCTTGGAGGCGAGCGCCGAGGAGCGGGAGACGCGCGGATTCATCTCGATCACGATCATCCGGCCGTCGACCGGATTGACCGCGAACTGGACGTTGGAGCCGCCCGTCTCCACCCCGATCTCGCGCAGCACCGCCAGCGAGGCGTCGCGCATGATCTGGTATTCCTTGTCGGTGAGCGTCAGCGCGGGCGCGATCGTGATGGAATCGCCGGTGTGGACGCCCATCGGGTCGATGTTCTCGATCGAGCAGACGATGATGCAATTGTCCGCCTTGTCGCGGACGACCTCCATCTCGAATTCCTTCCAGCCGAGCACGCTTTCCTCGATCAGCACCTCGTTGGTCGGGGAGGCGTCGATGCCGCGCTCCACGATTTCGATGAACTCGCCTTTGTTGTACGCGATGCCGCCGCCGGTGCCGCCCATGGTGAAGGACGGGCGGATGATCGTCGGCAGGCCGATGTCGTCAAGGGCGGCGAGCGCGGCCGACAGGGTCTTGACGTGATGCGAGCGCGGCGTCTCCAGGCCGATCCGCGTCATCGCCTCGCGGAACAATTCGCGATCCTCGGCCTTGTCGATCGCGGCGGCGGTGGCGCCGATCATCTCGACGTCATAGCGCTCAAGCACGCCGAGCTTCTTCAGCGACAGCGCGCAATTGAGCGCGGTCTGGCCGCCCATGGTCGGCAGCAGCGCGAAGCCGCCAGGGACCGCCCAGCGCTCCTTGGCGATGATCTTGGCGACGATCTCGGGTGTGATCGGTTCGATATAAGTGCGGTCCGCCATGTCGGGATCGGTCATGATCGTGGCGGGATTCGAATTGATCAGGACGATCCGATAGCCCTCGGCGCGGAGCGCCTTGCAGGCCTGGGTGCCGGAATAGTCGAACTCGCAGGCCTGGCCGATGATGATCGGGCCGGCGCCGATGATGAGGATCGTCGCGATGTCTGTCCGCTTCGGCATGTGTCCCCGCGCTTGCCGCCGCGGGCGGGCAAGAGTTCGAGCGAGCTGTCGGGCGCGCAATGAGGACGCCCTGTGCGCGCGTCGCGCCGCGAACCGTCCTCGCATCGGCCGATCGGCGCGGCCGGAGAGCGGTCGCCCGAGGGCGGGTCCTTCCTAAATGAGAATCGGCGAAGGGGGAAGAGCGCGCGGCGACGTCGCGGTCAGCGGCGCGGCGCTTGCGCTCGCGCGACGCTCCAGCAAGAGCCAAGCTGCGCTGAGAGACAAACGTCATCCGTCAATAGCTTGAAATCAAAACGCTATGCTCAATGCTCCCGCCGGCACGGGAACCGCGCCGAGCTCGCGACGAATTTTTCGCCGGCCGCAACCGGAAGGTGCAGGACGCGCGAGGGCAGGAGCGCCGCCTGCCGTCGTCGCCACGAAAAGGGCCGGCGAGGTCGCCCTCGCCGGCCCGATCGATCCGCGGACGCTACGCCCGCGGCGGCCCTACCGGCCGCGCGAGTAATAGGTGCTGTCTTCGGGAGTCTGGACCGTCCAGCCGAACTGGTCGCCATAGGGGTCGGGATCCCCCTCGACGAAAGCCGACCGGCCCTCGTTCAATCCGGGCTCGATGAACTCGCGATGGCGCGGAACGCCGGCGTCATAGCGGCGATCGCCCGCGAAGCCGCCGTAAGGGGCTATGCCCTGATCGACCGCCTGAGGCTCCCAGATCGCGTAGGGTGAATTGGCGGGGAAGGCGAAGGCGCTCGACGCGGCGAGGCCGACGACGACGGCGGCCGTTCCCGCCAAGAGAAAATTGCGCATCATGCAGTCCTTTAGTTCATGATATCAATAGAGTGGAACCGTTCCGGCCCCACTGCGGGGCCGGCCGCCCTACCGGAGAGGTAACGGGCCCCGCCGGCGATGGTTGCGCCGCACACGAACCCGTGAGCCGCCCCGGCCGATCGCGACCGGCGGCGGGGGGCGAGCGGCCGGGGCTCAATGTCCCCGCGCCGCGATCCAGATCTGGTACAAGGACACCACGATTTCCGCCACGATCAGGATCACGATCGTCGCCTCGAGCCGGGTCGCGCGGTCGGCGTCGATGATGTCGGTCAGCGCGTGGGCGGTCTCGACAATGACGTCGAGCTTGCGCTTCAGCGCGCTCGCCCGCTCCTTGAGTTCGTATTCGTCTTCGAGGCGGGCGTAAAGCCGCTCGAGGTCGGGCCGGTCCCATAACACGTCGGGCTTCTCCTCGACCGCGACGCGCCCCGACACGCGGTGCTGGGCGAGCAGCGCCTGGCCGATCAGCCGCAGCATCGCGCGGCGCCGGAACGGCGGGCGGCCGGTGCGCGCGAGCTGGGCGGCGAACGGCTCGATCACGTCGAACACGGCGTTCACCTCGCGTTCGTCGCGCCCGAGCGCGACCGTCTTGGCGAGCGCGTCGGCGACCACCAGAAATCGTTGCGGCGAAAGATCCTTCATCTGGATGGGGCCGCCGGGCGGCGCGAGATCGTCGAAGCCGCCCGCGATTTCCAGAATCGCGGTCTCGTCGTCGATCCGCGCGCGCGCCCCCGTGCTGCGCTGCTCGAGCTTGGCGAGGATATCCTCCTCCTCCAGCGGCGAAAGACCGACCAGGACGGCGACGCCGAAGCGGAACAGCGCGACCATGCCGGAGGTTCCGACCCGGAACGCGAGCGGCAGCGCCGAGATCATGTCGGGCCGTTCGAGGCCGGCGGTCTCGATGCGCTCGCCGACGATGAGGGCGCGGGCGGTCAGCCGCGCCGGCGCGGGTGGGGCCACGGCGGGATCGGACATTTGGCTTCATTACGCCGACAGCCTGTCATGCGCCAGCGCGCGGCCCGCGCCCGAGGCCATCGACGGGCGAACACGTCGCCCCTCCCCAGCGCTCCGCGTGAAGCCTTGCCGGGGCCGATTGAACGCCGCGCTCTCGCTCCTATATTGCAACGCAGCGCCGCCGATCGGCCGAAGCCGCGGCGCGGTGACGCTCGAGCGGTGAACCGGGGGGAAATTCGATGCGCAATCTCGCGATCCTTGTAGCGGCGGCGTTCGGATTCCTCGCCCCCGTCGGCGCGGCGTGGGCGTTCGGTGGCACGGGCAACATCTCGCCCGAGGAATCCCCCTATGCCGTGCTCGAGCCGCAGACGCTGGGACCGGCGGCCTTGCCGCAGACTTCGACCGCGCCGGCGCAGGCCGAGGAACCGCCGGCGGCGGCGGTACGCCCGCGCCCGAAACGGCGGCCAGAGGACAAGAGCGAGTGAGCCTGGCCGCGGCCGTGCCGGCGGGCGCGGGCCCGAATCGCTAGGACTCGCTGAACCGGTAGCCGATTCCCGCCTCGGTGCGGATGATCGCCGGCGCCGAGGGATCGCGCTCGATCTTGGCGCGCAGCTGGCCGACGAACACGCGCAGATATTGCGTATCGTCCTTGTGCGCGGGGCCCCAGACCTCGGCGAGAATCTGGCGGTGGGTGACGACGCGCCCGGCATGGCGCGCGAGCGCGCACAGAAGGTCGTACTCCTTCGGCGTCAGCCTGACCGGCGCGCCGTCGCGGGTGACGCGGCGCTTGTCCATGTCGATGGCGAGCCCGTCGACTTCGATCTGCATCGGGGGCGGCCCGGCGCCGCCGCGGTGGCGAAGCGCGGTGCGCAAGCGCGCCAGCAATTCGCCGATCGCGAATGGCTTTTCGACGTAATCGTCGGCGCCGAGGTCGAGCGCGGCGATTTTTTCGGCCTCGCGGTCGCGCGCGGACAGGACGACGATCGGCGCCGAGGTGAACTTGCGCGCCTGTTCCAGAACCTCCTTGCCGTCCATGTCGGGCAATCCGAGGTCGAGCACGATGAGGTCGGGCGCGGCATTGGCGATCAGCCGCAGGGCCTCGCGTCCGGCGCCGGCATGGAGGACCTGGTAGCCGGACGCCTCGAGCGCCGGCCTCAGGAAGCGCAGGATCTGGGGCTCGTCGTCGACGACCAGGACGCGCAACGCGGTCATGGCCGGCGCGCCCCGGCGCGCGGCCGCGACCGCCGCTCCCGCGCGCCGGTCACCCGGTCTCGCCGGGCGAAGCGGCCAGCGGAGTCGCCGGCGCCTGATCCTGAACCGGGATCGCATTGGGTGCGACCCCGGGCAGCTGGATCACGAGGCGCGTGCCGCGCCGGCGCGCCGCCGGGCTTTCCGCGTGGATGGCGCCGCCCATCGCCTCGACGAGGCCACGGCAGATCGACAGCCCGAGGCCGGTGCCAGCCTTGCGCCCGTCCGCGCGGCCGCCCTGGTAGAATTTTTCGAAAATGCGTTCGAGGTCGGCCGGCTTCACGCCGGGCCCCTCGTCGGTTACGGAAATCTGGGCGTCGCCGTCGAGCCGGCGCGCATGCACGAGAGCGCCGGCGCCGCCGCCGTATTTGTGCGCATTGTCGAACAGGTTGAACAGCACCTGTTCCAGCAGATTGGCGTCGCCGCGGATCAGCGGCAAATCGCGCGCCAGACTCGTCGTGATCCGCAGGTCGGAGAACACCTTGCGCGCGCGCTCGACCGCCGCGCGCACGACTTCGGCGATGTCGACGAAGTCGCGCCGCGGCTTCAGGGCTCCCGCTTCGATTCGCGACATGTCGAGCAGATTGGCGACGAAGCGGGTCAGCCGCGCCGCCTCCTCCTCGATCGAGGCAAGCAGATCGGCGCGCTGCGCCGGCGCCATCGTCTCGCCGAACTGGCGCAAGGTCGTGACGGCGCCAGTGATCGCGGCCAGCGGGGTGCGTAGATCGTGCGACAGCGAGGAGAGCAGCGTGGTGCGCAGCTTCTCGTTCTCCTCCAGCGCCGCCGTCTTGACGGAATCCTTGACCAGCAGGGCCCGGTCGACCGCGATCGCGGTCTGCTCGAGGATGAGGTTGAGCGCGCGTTCGCGCTCAGGCGAAATGGTCGCCGCCGCGTCCGCCGGCTCGAGGCCGCAGACGCCGCAGACGCCGCGCGTCGTCACCAGCGGGCGGAACTGGAACCGCACATTCGGCAGGGTGCCGGTCCGCCAGCCGGCGGGCTCGGCCTTTTCGAACGCCCAGCGCGCCGCGCTCGTCTCGCCGGGGCTGAGTTGGTCGATCGGCGGCCAGGCGGCCGAGAGCCTCAAATCGCCGTCCTCGGGCAGCATCATCACGACGCAGCGGGCGCCGAGCGTCCTGTGCATGTAGATCGTGGCGGCCAGGAGGATGTCGTCGAGCGCGGCGGCGCCCGACAGCTTGCGCGACAGTTCGTAGATCGACTGGGTCGTGCGCGCATTGTCGCGCACGCTCTGGGCCTGATCGCGCGCGCGCCCGGCGAGCAGGCCGGTCAGCACCGCCACCACGAGGAAGATCAGCAGCGCGAAGAATTCCTGCGGCTCGGCGATGGTGAATTCATACAACGGTTTGACGAAGAAGAAGTCATAGGCGAAGAAGGACAGGACGGAAGCTAGAACCGCCGAGCGCAGGCCGAAGCGCACGGCGCAGAACAGCACCGCCGTCAGGAAGATCATCGACAGGTTCGGCAGATGCAGCCAGAGGTCGATCAGATAGCCGAGCCCGACGGCGACCGCGACCGAGGCTACGGCCGCCAGAGCGCCGATCGGAAATCCGGCGAGCGAGGGCAGCCGCCATCGTCTCCGGGTCCCCTCCTCCCGGGCGCCGATGACCACATGCACGCCGATGTTGATCGAGCGCCGCACGATCGCGCTGGTCAGCGACCGCCCGGTCAGCCGCGCCCAAGGGCCGGCGCGCGAGCGTCCGACGACGATCTGGGTGATGTTCTCTCGCTGCGCGAACTGAAGGATTTCGGCCGGCATGTCCTGCCCGACCAGCCGTTCGGTTTCGCCGCCCAGCCGCTCGGCGAGACGCAGGGCGTCGTCGACGAGTTTGGCCCTGGCGGGGTCGGTCTCCTCGCGCCCGGCCGCCTGCACGGTCACCGCGACGAAGCTGGCGTTGAGGCCGGTCGCGAGCCGGCTCGCCGTCCGCACGACCGCTTCGGACAGGGCGTCGGGGCCGACGCAGACGAGCAGCCGCTCCGACGTCTCCCACGGACCCTCGATCGCGTGCTGGCGCAGATAGTCGACCATCTGGTCGTCGACCCGCGCGGCGGTGCGGCGAAGCGCGAGTTCGCGCAGCGCGGTGAGATTGCCGACGGTGAAGAAGTTCTGCTGCGCGAGGCGCGCGGTCTCGGGCAGATAGACCTTACCCTCCTTCAGACGCTGGATCAGTTCGTCGGAGGTGATGTCGACGAGGACGATGTCGGCGGCGTCGCGCAGCACGGTGTCGGGGACCGTCTCGCGCACCGCGACGCCGGTGATGCGCGAGACCACGTCGGCGAGGCTCTCGATGTGCTGGATGTTGAGCGCGGTCCAGACGTCGATATGGGCGTCGAGCAGCTCCTCGACGTCCTGCCAACGCTTCGGGTGCCGGCTGTCGGGCGCGTTGGTGTGGGCGAGTTCGTCGACGATGACGAGCTTGGGCCGACGCGTCAGCGCGCCGTCGAGATCGAACTCCTCGATCGTCTGGCCGCGATAGACGACCGTGCGCCGCGGCATGACCTCGAGCCCTTCGAGCAGCGCCGCCGTCTCGGATCGCCCGTGCGTCTCGACGAGGCCGACGACGACGTCGACGCCGTCCTTCCTGAGCGCGCGAGCCCGCGCCAGCATCGCATAAGTCTTGCCGACGCCGGGCGCCGCCCCCAGGAAGACCCAGAGCCGGCCGCGCGCCTCCTTGCCGACCAAGGCGAGCAGCGCGTCGGGATCGGGACGACGGTCGATGTCTCGCTCCTGCGCCACGGGCCTCCGCGCTCTCCGGTCACGACGCTCCGAGCATAGCGCCAATTTGCTTCGGCGTCGCCCGGGTTTCGGCGCCGTCCGTTCAGGACGACGGCGCGGCGGCCAGCGCGTCGAGCGCGATGTTGAGCTGCAGGACGTTGACGCGCGGCTCGCCGATTAGGCCCAGGACGCGGCCCTCGACGTGGCTTTCGACCAGCGCGCGCACCTTGTCCTCGGGCAGGTTGCGCGCCTTCGCGACCGACGCGACCTGGGCGAAGGCGTTGTCGGGCGAGATGTGCGGATCGAGCCCGGAGGCCGAGGTGGTGACGGCGTCGGCGGGGATCGGCCCGGTGACGCCGGCGGCGCGCCGGGCGTCGACGTCGGCCTTCACGCGATCGATCAGCTTCTGCGAGGTCGGCCCGAGATTCGAGCCGGTCGAATTGGCGGCGTTGTAGGGCGCGTCGATCGTCTTGGAGGAATCGTCGGGATGGGCAGGATCCTGGGCCTGGGTCGCCGACGGCCGCGGATGGAAATATTTGTCCGAGGCGAAATTCTGACCGATCAGCGCCGAGCCGACCGGCGGCCCGCCGACCGGCAGCAGGCTGCCATTGGCCTGATGCGGCATGAGAACCTGGGCGATTCCGGTGATCGCGAGCGGATAGACGAGGCCGGTCAGCAGCGTGAACAGGGCGAGCAGGACGACGGCGGGGCGAATCTGGCTGAGCATGGTTCTCTCCTCAGGCGAGGTGAAGGGCGGAAATGACGATGTCGATGATCTTGATGCCGATGAACGGCGCGACGATGCCGCCGAGGCCATAGATCAGCAGGTTGCGGCGCAACAGCGCGGCGGCGCCGACGGGGCGGTAGGCGACGCCCTTCAGCGCGAGCGGGATCAGCGCGATGATGATCAGCGCGTTGAAGATGACCGCCGACAGGATCGCCGATTTGTCCGAGCCCAGTCCCATGATGTTGAGCGCGCCGAGTTCGGGATAGGTCGTGACGAACAGCGCGGGAATGATCGCGAAATATTTTGCGACGTCGTTGGCGATCGAGAAGGTGGTCAGCGAACCGCGCGTCATCAGCAGCTGCTTGCCGATCCCGACGATCTCGATCAGCTTGGTCGGATCGGAATCGAGGTCGACCATGTTGCCCGCTTCGCGCGCCGCCTGGGTGCCGGTCTGCATGGCGACGCCGACGTCGGCTTGCGCGAGGGCGGGTGCGTCATTGGTGCCGTCGCCGCACATGGCGATCAACCGGCCGCCCTGCTGCTCGCGCCTGATATACGCGAGCTTGTCTTCGGGGGTCGCCTGGGCGAGGAAATCGTCGACGCCGGCCTCCGAGGCGATCGCGGCCGCGGTCAGCGGGTTGTCGCCCGTCACCATCACCGTCTTGATGCCCATTGCGCGAAGTTCGGCGAAGCGCGAGCGTATATCGGGCTTGACGATGTCCTTGAGGTGGACGATCCCGAGCAGCGCGCCGTTGTCGCAGACCGCGAGCGGCGTGCCGCCGGAGCGCGCGATGCGGTCGACCGCCTGATTGAAGTCGGCGGGCGCGGTCTCGCGCGTCATCCGAGCGGCCGCGAGGATCGCGTCGACGGCGCCCTTGCGCAGCACCCGGCCCGGCAGGTCGATCCCCGAAATTCGCGTCTGTGCGGCGAAGGGAACGACGGTCGCATGCGCCGGCGCGCCCAACGTCTCCACGCCGTAGCGGCTCTTGGCCAGGGACACGATCGAACGGCCTTCGGGCGTCTCGTCGGCGAGGCTGGCGAGCAATACCGCCTCGGCGAGGCTGCGCTCCGCCACGCCCTTGACCGCGATGAATTCGTCGGCCATCCGATTGCCGAAGGTGATGGTGCCGGTCTTGTCGAGCAGCAGCGTGTCGACGTCGCCAGCCGCCTCGACCGCGCGCCCGGAGGTCGCGATCACGTTGAACCGTACCAGCCGGTCCATCCCGGCGATGCCGATCGCCGACAGCAGCCCGCCGATCGTGGTCGGGATGAGGCAGACGAGCAGCGCGATCAGCACCGTCACCGAAAGCACCGTGCCCGAATAGCCGGCGATCGGCCACAATGTGACGCAGACGATGAGGAAGATCAGCGTGAGGCCCGACAGCAGGATCGACAGCGCGAGTTCGTTGGGCGTCTTCTGGCGCTCGGCGCCTTCGACCAGCGCGATCATCCGATCGATGAAGGTCGAGCCGGCGGCTGCGGTGATCCGCACCTTGATATGGTCGGAGAGGACCGTCGTGCCGCCGGTGACGGCCGAACGGTCGCCGCCCGCCTCGCGGATGACGGGCGCCGATTCGCCGGTGATGGCCGATTCGTTCACCGAGGCGACGCCCTCGATGATCTCGCCGTCGCCCGGGATGATGTCGCCGGCCTCGACCAGCACGACGTCGCCGACGCGCAGGTCCTGAGCGTTCACGCCCTGGATGACGTCGCCCAGATTCTTCGCGTCGACATAGCGTTTGGCGCGGGTGTCGCTGCGCGTCTTGCGTAGCGCGTCGGCCTGCGCCTTGCCGCGCCCCTCCGCCACGGCTTCGGCGAAATTGGCGAACAGCACCGTGAACCAAAGCCAGAACGCGATCTGCCCCGAGAACAGCGCCGTTCCGTTGTGCGCGACGAGATCGCGCACGAAGAAGCAGGTGACGACCAGCGAGACGACTTCGGTGACGAATATCACCGGGTTTTTCGCGAGCGCGCGCGGATCGAGCTTGCGCAGGGCGTCGAGCGCCGCGGCGCCGATGATCTGCGGATCGAAGAGCCCCTGGGCCCGGGCGTTGGTTGACATGGAAAACTCCAATCGAATGAGATCGCGGGGTCAGAAGGCCTTGCCGCCGAGCATCAGGAATTGCTCGACGACCGGCCCCAGAGCGAGCGCGGGGAAATATTGCAGGAGGTAGAGGATCACGATGACGCCGAGCAGAAGGCCGACGAACAGCGCCCCGGTGGTCGGGAAGGTGCCCGCCGAGGCGGGCGCCTTCTTCTTGGCGGCGAGCGATCCGGCGAGCGCGAGCACCGGGATAGCGTAGGCGAAGCGGCCGAACAGCATAGCAACGCCGAGCGTGGTGTTGAACCAGGGAGTCGCGCCATTGAGGCCGGCGAAGGCCGAGCCGTTGTTGGCGTTGGTCGAGGCGTAAGCGTAGATGATCTCGGTCAGCCCATGCGGCCCGGCGTTGCCCAGACTGTCGAGCGCGGTCTTGAGCAGCACCGCCGCCGCCGAGAAGCCGAGCACGACGAGCGGATAGATCAGCACCGCATACATCGCGAGCTTCATCTCGCGCGTCTCGATCTTCTTGCCGAGATATTCGGGCGTGCGGCCGACCATCAGTCCGGCGACGAACACTGCGATGACGACCACGACGAGGAAGCCGTAGAGCCCCGCGCCGACGCCGCCCGGCCAGATGCAGCCGGCCAGTATGTCGAACAGCGGCACGAGGCCGCCGAGCGGCGTCAGCGAATCGTGCATCGTAATCACTGCGCCGGTGCCGGTGCCTGTGGTGGCGGCTGTGAACAACGCCGACATCGCCTGGCCGAAGCGGATCTCCTTGCCCTCCAGATTGCCCGCGGAGGGATCGACGCCGAGCGCGGTCACGCCGAGCGTTCCCGCGCTCTCGGCCCAATAGATGACGCCGATGCCGACCACGAGCAGAATGCCCATAGTGACGAGTATCGCGCGGCCCTGCCTGAAATCGCCGACGGCCTTGCCGAAGGCGAGCACGGCCGAGACGGGGATCAGCAGCAGCGCCCAGATCTGGATGACGTTGGTCCAGGCGTTCGGATTTTCGAAGGGATGCGCGGAATTGGCGTTGAAGAAGCCGCCGCCGTTGGTGCCGAGCTGCTTGATCGCCTCCTGGCTCGCCATCGGCCCGATCGAGATCGTCTGCTTGGCGCCCTCCAGCGTCGTCACGTCGACCGAGCCCGCGAGCGTCTGCGGCACGCCGAGCGCGACGAAGACGAGCGCGATCACGATCGAGATGGGCAGCAGGACATAGAGGCAGACCCGGGTCATGTCGACCCAGAAATTGCCGACGGTCGTCGCCGAGGAGCGGGCGAAGGCGCGCACGAAGGCGAAGGCGACCGCGAGGCCGGTCGCCGCCGACAGGAAATTGTGGACGGTGAGGCCGAGCATCTGGGTGAGATGGCTCATCGTCGTCTCGCCGCCGTAGTTCTGCCAGTTGGTGTTGGTGATGAAGCTGATCGAGGTGTTGAAAGCGAGGTCCGGCCCGACCGCGTCGAAGCCCTGGGGATTGAGCGGCAGCAGGTTCTGCAGGCGCTGCAATGCGTAGAGCGACACGAAGCCGGCGATCGAGAAGGCGATCAGCGCGATCGCATAGAGGAACCAGTTCTGCTCGCGCGTCTCGTCGACGCCGGACAGACGGTAGAACACCCGCTCGACCGGCCGCAGGATGGGGGAGAGGAAGTTGTCTGTGCCGTCGTAGACACTGACGAGATAGCCGCTGAGCGGCACCGCGGTCGCGATCACCAGGGCGAGGACCACAGCGATTTGCAACCAGCCGACGAAAGTCATGGCGTCACCTTCACGTTAAAATGTCTCGCGAATTCAGAATTTCTCGGGGTAGATCAGCGTGTAGAGAAGGTAGACGCCGAGGCTGACGCCGACGATCAGGCCGATGATGGGTTCGAACATGGCGCGCTCCTCACAACCGTCCGCAGGCGACGGCGTAGAGGCCCATTAACCCGAAGAAGGCGAGCCCGAGAACGAGGTAGATGACGTCAGCCATGGCGCAGACCCTCCAGAATGAGCGCATGTTGTGCGCCGGAAGCCCGTAAGCGGTCCATTCGGCATCGCGCTGCGCGCCATAAGGAAAACGTAAAGGGGTCAGACATGCCGGCCGGCCCCTCCGCGCCGAACGCGAGCGCCGTTGCGCGGGCCGCGCGCGAGCCCGACAGGTGGGTTGATGTGGACGAGGCGTCCGGCCGCCGGCTTGATCCGCGTCGACGCGACCCGCCGAGCGCCGCGCGGCGACGCCCGGCACGCCGGTCGGGGGAGCCATAGGTTCGAGCAGCGGGTCAGCCCCCGGAATCGCATCGAGGGATGCGACGGCATCGCCGATCGCGAGCGCGGCGGAGCGAACTGCGCGGCGCGTTGGGAAACAGGCCGGGGATTTGGCCCTGTCGGCTGGAGCGGGGGGCCGAGGAGTCAGCCGCTTGCGATATTCCGAGGCATGGAGAATTGTGGGGTCCGGACGACGCGCAGGCGCCGGCCCGAACCGGTGAGAGCAATGCAGCGAAAGCCCGTGCCATGAGCCAAGCCAGCGCGCCCAAGGGCGGCCGCGACGTCGTCGCCTATTTCGCCGGCCACCTCGCCAATCTCGTCAACGGCAACGACAGCCTCGGCGACAGCGAAGAGACGGTCGCGATCAAGCCGTTTGCGCTGTTCGAGCGCGTCCACCGCTCCCTCGTCGCCAATCGCAAATATTCGGAGATTCTCGTCGGCGCGTGGGCGTATCCGCCGCCCAACAGCGCGGAGGACGCCGCCGATTTCTATTTCGACCAGGTGCTCGATCGGCCGATCGGCGGCCGCGGCGATGGGCCCTCCTCGGCCGACAATCTGGCGGCGCTGATCGCCTCACGGGCGATCGGGCCGCGTGCGGTCCGGGCGCCCGGACCTCTGTCGATCTGGAAGGCGCTGACCGGGGGGGGGCCCTCGATGCGCCGGTTCAGGGTCCAGCGCGAGCTGTTCGAACTCTCGAACCGCATCTTGAAATGCCTCGACGCCGCCAACCGCCCCTATGCCGAGGTGCTGCGGCTCGGGCTCTGCCCGAAGGAATGGCTGGTCGGCGACGCGGCGGTCGGCGTCAACACGCTGAAGGCGGCAAACAGCTTCCTCAAGGCCCTGAAGGGCGAGATGGGCGGCCAGTTCGGTCGCCGACCGGACCCCGCGACCTTGGAAGCGGCCTTCGCGGCCGCGCCAGTTCCCGGCTACAAGACCGGCCAGTCGTTCGCAGCGAGCCTGCTCGGCTCGGCGATTCTGACCCGCATCGCCGGGCAGGATCAGACATACCTCCTGTCTTATGACTCGATCGAGGCGACGCAGAGCGAGGCGGCGGCCGAAGAGTTCGACGGGCCGCTGATGGAGGCGGAGGAGGCGACCCCTTTCCTCGAGGCCGCCGTCGCCGCCGGCGTCATCGACGCCGAGGAGCTCGGGCTGCTCGCCGCGATCATGTCAGGGCGGTCGCTCGCCGACGCGATTGGGTCCAACCTCCATCTGCGCCGCCGCCTGAAGAACGATTTCGACGACAGTCTGGAAGCCTATCTCGACGACCTCTCGGCCCGAACCGCCCGCTTCGTGCGCAACGCGCAGGCGGCCAGACCGTAACCTGGGTGCAGACGCCCCGAGGCCGGCGTTCGAGGATTTACGGCGCGCAAGGAGATCATCATGACGACCCGATTTGGCGGCCGCGACGCCGCGAGATTCCTGAGGACGCTTAGGGTCGCGACCCAGACGGCGCTCGCCCAGGACGACCTGCGGCGCGGCCGCGGCCTCGGCCGGCCCGCCACCACCTTCCAGGCGCTGGCGGCCAAGGGTCCCGGCCAATGGCGGTTCCCGGACGCCGGACTGGTGAGCTCGGACGGGCTGGTGCTGGCGCGCTTGTCGCGCGAGACCGGCGGCGCCCATGTGCTCGACCTTCAGGCGCAGGGTCTCGCCGGCCTCTCGGCCTATGCGCTGCGCGCGGCGCGCGTCGTGTTCGGCTCCGGGGTCGATTCCGAGGGCCTGTTCGACCGCGACGGCCGCCTGCGGTTGACATTCGCCGGGGCGGCGCTGGACGGGGCCGACCTCGCCGCCTTTGAACTCCAGCTCCTGGACGTCGCGCCATGATCGCACGCGTGTTCGTGCCCCTGGTCGGCGCGAACGGCGAGTCCGCGCAGGTGTTCGAGGCGATCGCCGGGGATTCCGCGCCCGAGGCGCATCCGGCGCGGCTGCTGCCGCAGATTTCCGAGCTGTTCGATTTCGGCCTCTACGGCATCGGGCAGACAGTGCGCGAGGCCGTGACGCGGTTCGTCGACGCGCGCCGGGCCAAGCTCTGGCTCGGGCGGCGCAACGGCCGGGTCAATCCCTGGAATCTGCGCATTTCCGACCTGCAGATCGGCCGGCTCTCGGACGAAAACGCCCGCTCGGCGGGGCTCGGCCTCGCGCTGGCGGCGATCTGCCAGGCGTTCGGGCGGGACCCGGGCGTGGTGTTCGCGACCGGCGAAATCAAGCTGCCGGGCGGGCCCGGCGCGCCGGTCGTCGCGGTCGGGCCGGTCGACGGCCTGCGCGGCAAGTTGACCCTGGTCGGCGATTACATCGTCCAGCACCGCAAGACCCTCGCCGGGGCGCGCATGACCGTGGTGCTGCCCGCCACGACCCCCGAGGGTCGATCGCTCGCCTCGGCCGAAGCCTCGACGCTCGCCCGGCTGCAAGCCGAGGCGACCGACGCGGGCGCGGCGATCGATTTCGTCTTTGCCGACACCCTGGACGGCGTCGAGGCCGCGCTCGGGCCATTTGCGATGCGTGAGATCGTCACGCCGGCGCGCGCGCTCGGCATCGCCGCCGCCGCCTGCGCGCTCGCGATCCTCGTCGGCGCCTGGACGACTCTGATCCACGCCCCGATCGACCTCGCCTGGGCGCCGGTCAAGACGGCTGCGTCCGCCACGCGCGCCCTGGCCCCGGCGGCCGAGGATGCGACGCCGCAGCGCGCCCGCTACGATTCGGCGACCGAGAATTGGCGCCTGCTCGGGCCGTGCTACGACGAGCAGCACGAACCCCTCGTCATCGGCGGCGAGACGCTGCTGATACGCGTGACTGCGCAGGACGCGCTGCCCTATGCCAGCAAGCTGCGCCCGCCGCGCATCTTCATCGCCTCGGTCTCGCGCGCCGCCGATCCTGTCATCCTAGACGCCGAGCATTTTTTTCTCCCCCAGAACGGCGCCCTGCCGTCCGAAGCGATGATCGACCTCAAGCTCGCCGTTCCGATCGAGCCGGTCGAGGACGAGGTGGAGATGTTCGTCGTCGCCACCCGGGACCAGGGCCTGGAGCTGACGGCGCTGCAGGAAGAGTTGCGCCGACATCTGCAGGGCCTGTCAGGCGCGGCCGTGCTGACGACGACACAGAGCTTTCTGCAGGACCGCGCCGGCGCGGAGGTCGACTACCATTTCAGGGTGACCAACGAGAAGGGCCGGTGCCCCACTTGAATGGCCTAAGCGGCCGATGCGATCGAGCGAGGACGCCATGCGAGGACCCGAACGAGGACGAGGCGGCGCGGCGCCTGCGATGCCGCGGAGGCGGCTATTGGCCATGGTCGGGGCCGCCGCGTTGGCGGCGGCGGTTCTGCTCGGCGGCGCCGCGCGCGCCGCGCCCGCGACGCTCGCCAACGATGCGGACGTCACCGCTTTCGCCAGGCGCGTCAAGGACTACGCGAAAGCGAGCCGCGTGCGCTGGGTCGTCGCCGCGCGCACGCATGCGGACGCCGAGGCGGTGATCGCCACGATCGGGCTTCATCTGCGTGAGCTCGATCTGGGAAAGGACGAGGTCCAGAGGCTGACAAACCGAATCGCCGCCCAGAGTTTCGGCGACAGCCCCGAGACCACGCCGGACGCGAGCATTCCGGTCGCCTGGATGGCGCCGCAGACCGGACAGGTCGATGACGGCCCCAGGTGCAGCTGGCAGGTCTGGGTCAAGGATCCCAACGTGCCCTCGGTCGCGGCCGGAGGCGTCAGCGTGCCGCTCGCCCCGAACGACCGTCTGCCCGTAAGTCCCGACGCGACGTTCCGGGTCGGTTATGCCGGACTGGTTCAGTCGAGGCTCTACGCCTTCGACGAAACGCAACCCGGCGCGATCCGCGACCTCGCCGCCGCGCCGGACGTCAACATTCCGGTCGCGGCCGGTCCGGGAGCGGACACGATCCTGCTGGCGATGGCGCGCCAGCCGGCGCCGATCTACGAGGAAATCCGCGCCAGGCTCGCCGCGAGCGCGGGCCAGAGGCGCGAGCTCGGCAAGGAATTCGCGCTGCGCAATCTCGGTCTGACGCGCAACATCGGCGCCAATCTCCAGCTGTTCAATTCCGACCGGGTCCTCGCCAGGGAGGATTCGGCCGCCGCGGCGCGGCGCGAACCGGCGGTGAGCGCCGGCGACGGCCAGTCGGGCGAGTTGATGGAAACCTGCCTGTTCTCGTTGACGCCGACGGCGGCCAGCGCGCAATAGGGGGGATACGATGCCCGATCCCGCGCGTCCGGCCGCGCCGGGGCGCCCGATTGCGCGGTCGGCTTCAGCCTTTCTGCGGCGGCCCGAGCAACCGCCATTGCCGTAGCGGCGGCCCGAGCGCCGCGCCGCCTTTGCCGTCGACCAATCCGCCATAATAGCCCGCCTCCTTGAGACGGACCTGCACCGCCCGGATCGTCTCGCGCGCCCAGGAGGAGGACTTAGCCGTCAATTGGTTGATCGCCGAGCCGTCGTCCGCGACGACGCCGCGCAGCAATTCCTCGGCCGCGGCGGCGGGATCCTTGGGCACGCCGAGGCCTTCATCGAGCAGGATCGCGGAGGCGAGATAGCCGCGGGGATCGCCGAGATTGGAGGCCTGCCGGAACAGGTCGAGCGCCTCGGCGGGCTTGCCGGCGACCCCCTCCTGCGCGAGGACGCCGAGGTCGTAGGTCGCGATCGCGGAGCCGGCCTGCGAGGCCGAGCGCAACAGCGCCTTCGAGCGCGCGACGTTCTTTTCCAGGCCCTTGCCGCTCATCAGCGCGACCGCGAGATTGATCGCGCCGTCGGCGCTGCCGCGCGCGGCGGCCTTCTCGTAGAGCGCAGCGGCGCCGGCGATGTCCTTGGGCCCGCCCTCGCCGGATTCGAGGAGCAGGCCGAGGCTGACCATCGCCCGCGCGTCGCCGGCGTCCGCCGCCTTGCGGTAGAGGCCGATCGCCTCGTCGAGCCGGCCCGCGGCGCGGGTAGCGCGCGCCAACAACGCCAGATAGTGGGCGACGTCGGGATGGGCGGCAACGGCGTCCCGACACGCCGCGATCGCGGCTTCAGCGTTGCGCGCCAGCGTCCCCAGCTCCACGCCGGGCATGTCGGCCGTGGCGTCACGGGGATGGGTCGCCAGTCGCTCGCAGACGACGCCGGGCGGGGCCTCGGCGCCCTCGGTCTCCTGCAGGCTGGCGAGCAGCCCCGTGGCCTCCTGGACATGGGCGCCGCCGGGATAGCGCGCCAGATAGAACTCGACGAGGCGCCGCTCCCGCGCGCCACGGGCTAGCCGCCACACCAGCGCCTCGTCATTCTCCTTCGGCGCTGCCGCCCCGAGCGCGTCGGCCGTGCCCTGGTCCTGCCTACCGACCTCGGCGAGCAGGGTCTTCACGTCGGCGGCATGGGCGCCGTCCGGGTAGCGGTCGAGGTAGATATGCAGGAGGTTGGCGTCCCGCTGCCCGCCGGCGAGCTGCCACAGCAGGGTTTCGGGCGAGCCGCCGGACGCCTCGCCCGGCGCGAAGTAGAATTGCCGGGTCAGCGAAGAATTCTCCCAGGGGATCTGGGCCCCGCCGGTCGCGGCGATCACGTCCTTGCGCACCTCGATCATCATGCTGGATATGCTCTGCCCAACCGTCGCGAGATGGCCGAGCAGGGCCTGCGCAAACGGGCTGTTGCGGCCCGCGCCGTCGAAGGCGACATTGTCCGGCTGGGTGGCGAAGGCGATCAGGAAGCCGGCGGCGTTGCCGACACGCGCCAGGCCTTCCGCATGGGCGGAGGTCCCGGCGTCCTTCATTGGATTGGTCCGGCAGGCGTCCAGGAAGACCAGATGGACGCCCTCGCCCTGCGCGAGCGACTCGAGGATGTCGTCGAACGGCACTGCCTGCCGGAAGATGTCCTCTTCGTCGCGAAGCTGGATGTCGACCGGAATCAGAAAATTATGGGCCGCTATCTGCAGACCGTGCCCGCCATAGTAGAACAGCGAAACGTCGGCGGACGCCGCAGCGCGCGCAAACCCGGCGATTTCGCGCTGCATCGCCGCCTGGTCGAGGTCGAGTCCGAGGGTCACGGCGAACCCGAGCGCGGTCAGTTCCGCGGCGACGTCCCTTGCGTCGTTGGGCGGATTGGCGAGAGTCGCAACCCCTTGATAGGCGCCGTTGCCGATGACCAGGGCGACGCGCGTCTCGGCGCAGGCCCGCGGCGCCGCAACGGCGATGCACAACAGCGACAGCAGGACTCGCGTCAGACCGACGAGGAGGAGCCGCGGGCTGGTCGGCTCGCGGCGCCATCGGCGTCGATCGAATTCGAACAATGTCTCTCTCATCGTACGATCGAAGGGTCGCGAAACCGCCGACGGTTCCGGCGCTGCGCCGTTCAGAGGCCCGTCGCCTTCTCGAGCCTGACGTCGGCGGCCTCCAGAATCGCCGCCACCTGCGCGCCGGAGCGCGTTTCGGACTTCAGCGTAATCGGGTCGTCCGCCCGCAGCAAGGCTATCACCTTGTGCACCTGCCCGATCGCGTCCGCCACTGCGCCGATCGCCTCCCGGTCCGTGCGCGCCGCACGCACGCGTGCTGCCGCGCGAGCGACGATGTCGGGAAGACGGCGCAGCGGCGGCGCCAATCGGGGCGCGAGGCGCCGCAGGGCGTTCGCATAGGCCTCGAGAGCGTCGGCGACGCATAGGCGCGGGTCGTCTCGGCACGCATAAATCGCCTGCACGGCCTGTCGCGAGCTCGACTCGACGGTCACCTCGCCGACCCCCGGATCGGGCGGCGAGCGCTCGGTCGCAGCATGGCTCGGCCCTCCGGCGCCGGCGCCCGAAGCACTCGATGCGCCGGAGGCCCCGTTTCCGGGCGCGGATCGGGCGAGGCAGGCGGAGACGACGCCCGCCGCGAGCAGAGCGAAGAGAGCGGTGCGAAAGATCCGGCGGCGTTGGTGCTGCGGCATGGGGCGTCCCGGACGAAGGAGCGCCGCGGCGGGGCGGCGCCCCGTGAGCTTACGGTCCGGGTCGCGGACAGGCCCGCCCGCGGCCGGCGGTCAGGCGGCGAGCAGAGATTTCAGCCTGACGTCGGGCGAGGCCAGCGCGCGGCGGTCCGGGCGTGCGCCGCGCGCGATCAGCATCTCGGCGAGCCGGACCTCGCGCCCGATCTTGCCGAGCGGGCCGAACCCGCTGGCCGCGACGAGGCGGCCGTCCGCGGCGAGATGGAACAGCATGAGGGCGCCGTCGCCGAGATCGCGCCGCACCGCTTCGCGCCCCTCGTCGACGAGCCCGGCGATCTGCAGACTGAGGTCGTGCTGATCCGACCAGAACCAGGGGACGGCGGCGAAGGCCGCGGTTGCGCCGAGCATGCTGCGGGCGACGAACGCGCCCTGGTCGAACGCATTGCGCCAGGACTCGAGCCGAATCCGGCGGTCCTGATACAGCGGATGCGGAAAGCTCGCGCAGTCGCCAGCGGCGAATATATGCGGATCGGAGGCGCGCAGCCTGCCGTCGACCGCGACGCCGTTATCGATCGCCAGGCCCGCCGCCCCGGCGAGCGAGGCCTCGGGGGCGGCGCCGACGCCGGCGATCACGCAGTCGACCTCGATTTCGCGGCCGTCCGCGAGCCAGACCACCTCGGCGGCGCCCGCCCGGCTGATCCGGGCGATTGCGGCGCCGGTCTCGAGGCGCACGCCGGCCGCGCGGTGGCGCCGCGCGACGAGCTCGGCGATCTCGTCCGGCACGCCACGCATGAGAATCCGCGGCGCGGCTTCGATCACAGTCACCGTGCAGCCCAGCGCGCAGGCGCTCGAGGCCAGCTCCAGGCCGATGAAACCGCCGCCGACGATCGCGATTCGCGCGCCGGCGGCGAACCGACCCCGCAAGCTCACGGCGTCGTCGAAGTCACGCAGGGTCAGCGCCAGCTCCGCCCCGTCGATCGAGAGCCGGCGGGCCCTGGCGCCGGTCGCCAGCAGCAGCTGCTCGTACGGCAGGGAGCCGCCGTCCGACAGCGCGACGGTGCGCGCGCGCGAATCGATCGCGGCGACCACCAGGGATCGGCGATGGGCGACGCCCAATTGCGCCAAGCCGGCCGCGTCGCCGATCGCCGGAACGGTCGGGCCGGATCGCCCCACGATCGTCGCCTTGGACAGCGGCGGGCGCTCATAGGGCGCGTGCGGCTCCTCGCCGATCAGCGTGATCGGCCCCGCATAGCCCTCCGCGCGCAGCGTGATCGCCGCGCGGGCGCCGGCCTCCCCCGCCCCGACGATGACGA